>NZ_CP084541.1:5125000-5425000 GCF_020410765.1 Streptomyces marincola
GTCGGTAGCGGGCTTCTGCGGTGCAGTATTAGAGGTCGTCGGCCGCACATGCAGAACTGTGCTCCCAGCCGAGATGCCGACCAGTTCGAGTTCCACGTCCTCGTCGGTTGAGGCCGTGACCCCGTCCTGCAGCGGCTTCAACAGCGCGTTGCCGACCGAAAAGCGCAGCCCTCCTCGGCCAGCTTCGCCGCCTGTGAGTCGGATGGTCAGCTCTTCCCTATGGCGAGCAGTCGGATGCCACCTTCGAACTGAAGAGAGCCACTGTATTCTTTGCGCTGTGTCGACAGTGTCTTCGTCTAGTTCGGTGGTGTCCTCATGTTCGAGCCACTCGTCCAGGTCTGCGCGATGGCTCTCTAGGACGCGCTGACGCCAGTTCGTGGTCACAGCGACACCTCCAAGTAGCCTCGTCTCGGTGCGGCACTTTCCAGTGTAGGCGCGTCCTTCGCGCCGGCTGGCCTGCACCGCTGCCACCAGTCGTCCCATGCGCCGCGCTGGCGCAGATACTCAAGCTCAGTGTGCTCGAGTTCCTCCAGGTCAAACACCGACCGCACCGGCCTGTAGCGCACTTCGAGCGCGGAGAGGAGGTATTCCCTCTCAGTGTGGACCCGAGTGAAAGCCCGCGTCATCCAGCCAGCTCTAGGTTTCCCCTTGATGGCCGTAGCCGCCGCGTCGTTGACGAAGACGGTGACGTCAGCGTTCCGAGGGTCGACGCGAGAGCTTACGAAACTGCCACCGAGCCACACAGAGTGAACCAAGGACTCACCCTGGAGAACATCGCTGAAGTGCTCGTCAAGGATGAAGAAGCGACCCATGTAGCGCTCAAACCCATCCCATATCTGCTCTCTGGTCGCGCTCTCCTTGAAGCGACTGCTCTCCACGAGTAGCGCGCGGGCCTCGTCCGCCTCTACCCGGTACCTGCCAGGTGCCAGGAAGTAGTCTTGACCGTTCGCACACACACTGAAGTCGAGCACCGACACCCCCTGAGTCTCGCCAGCCCTCGGACGCTACACGAACCCTCTGACAACCGGTAGCGCATGGGTGTCCCTGGTTCAGCGACCATGTCGGAGGTGTGTCGCGCATGTTGAGAGGGAACAAAAAAGGGACGGGAGTCAGTGATACTGACTCCCGCCCTCTTCTGTCGGCATGCGCCCTGGTCAGCTTGATCTCTGCTGTTCCTAGGCGAGTGCCCCCGGCAGGATTCGAACCTGCGCACACGGCTCCGGAGGCCGTTGCTCTATCCCCTGAGCTACGGGGGCGGGCTTGCCGCCCTGCTGGGCGACGTGAAGGACTCTATCAGCTCCCGGCGGGTCCCCCCTACCGGCGTTGTCCGCACGCGGGTACGGGCGCCGCTACCCGTGGGTACAACTTCGGGAAAGCCCGGACGCCGCGCGGGGCCGCCGCCTACTCTGGACGGGTGCCAGGCGCTGTGAGCCGGGTCCTCGTCGTCGACGACAGCCAGGTCATCCGGCAGTTGATCAAGGTCAACCTTGAGCTGGACGGGTTCGAGGTCGTGACCGCGGCGGACGGTGCCGAGTGCCTGGAGACGGTGCACCGCTTCCGCCCCGACGTGATCACGCTCGACCTCGTCATGCCGCGTCTCGACGGAACGCGCACGGTCGGGCGGCTGCGCGTCGACCCGAGGACCGCGGCCATCCCCCTCGTGCTGGTGTCCGCGAGCGCGGGGGACGGCGCCCCCGCGGGGATCGACGCGTTGCTCGCCAAGCCCTTCGAACCCGCCGAACTGGTCGGGCTCGTCCGCATGCTGTGCGACCGCGGGCGGGCGGACGCCGTCCGAGGGGTGAAACCGCCGGTGGGCGGGGCGCCGGTCTCTCGTACGCTTGCCCCGTGACACCCGAGCTGCTCTCCGAGGCCCTGCTGCGCTCCGCGCGCGAGCTGGGCTTCGCCCGCGTGCCCGAACGGGCCGTGCTGCGCCCCCGCGGCGCGCGGGAGTGGGGCACCGGGATCGCGTTGACGCTTGCCGGCCCCGCCGGCCTGACCGGGCCCGAGGCCGCGGCCCGGCTGCGCGAACGCCTCGTGGCGCAGCCCGGGGTGCGCGGCGTCGAGATCAGCGGCCCCGGGTTCCTCAACATCCGGCTCGGCGAGGAGGCCGACGCCGCCCTGCTGCGCGCCGTCCTGGCCCGCCCGGCGCCGCCGGCGCTGCCGGACGACCCCGCGCGCGACGCGGCGGCGTGGGCCGCCGCGGCCGGCGGTCGCGGGCTGCTCGTGCAGCGCGAGGAGAACCCGCTGTTCCGCGTCAGGTACGCGCACGCCCGCACCCGCGCGCTGCTGCGCGGCGGGCGCGCGCTCGGCGTGCGCCCGGACCCGGGCGCCGCCGCGTTCGACGCGCCGCCGGAGCGCGCGCTGCTCGCCCTGCTCGGGGAACGGGCGCGCTCGGCCCGGCACCTCGTCCGCGTCGCCGACGCCCTTCTCGCGACCGAACGGGCCAGGTCCTCGCTGCCCGTCGGGGACGAGAAACCCTCGGCCGCCCATCGCGCCCGGCTGGCACTCGCCCAGGCCGCCGGGGCGGTGCTGGCCGGCGGCCTGTACCGGCTGGGCATCAGCGCGCCCGACCACCTGTAGCAGACAGAGGAATCCCGTCATGAGCCGTTCCGCCCACCCCGCGGGGCCCCGTCACGCCGACGTGCTGCCCGAGGGCCACTACGCCGGGCCCCCCGCCGACCTGAACGCACTCGACGCGCGCGTCTGGGCGCGTTCCGTGGACCGGGGGGAGGACGGGGCCGTGCGGGTCGCCGGCGTGAGCGCCACGGCGCTCGCGGAGTCGTTCGGCACGCCGGCGTACGTGCTGGACGAGGCCGACTTCAGGGCGCGCTGCCGCGCGTGGCGCGAGGCGTTCGGTCCTGACGCGGACGTGTTCTACGCGGGCAAGGCGTTCCTGTCGCGGGCCGTGGTGCGCTGGCTGTGTGAGGAGGGCCTGAACGTCGACGTCTGCACGGGCGGCGAGCTGGCGACGGCCCTGGCCGGCGGGATGCCGGCCGAACGCGTCGCGCTGCACGGCAACAACAAGTCGGTCGCCGAGATCCACCGCGCGGTGGCGGCCGGGGTGGGCCGGATCGTGCTCGACTCGTTCCAGGAGATCGAACGCGTCGCCGCCGCGGCGCGCGAGCACGGCACGCGGCAGCGGGTGCAGATCCGGGTGACGGTCGGGGTCGAGGCGCACACGCACGAGTTCATCGCGACCGCGCACGAGGACCAGAAGTTCGGGCTGGCGCTCGCGGACGGCACGGCCGCCGAGGCGGTGCGCCGGGTGCTGGCCGAGCCGCACCTCGAACTGGTCGGCCTGCACAGCCACATCGGGTCGCAGATCTTCGACATGGCGGGCTTCGAGGTCTCGGCGCGGCGCGTGATCGGGCTGCTGAGCGAGGTGCGCGACGAGCACGGCGTCGAACTGCCCGAGATCGACCTCGGCGGCGGCCTCGGCATCGCCTACACCTCCGAGGACGATCCGCGCGAGCCGCACGAGATCGGCGCCGCGCTGCGGGAGATCGTGGCGAAGGAGTGCGAGGCGGCCGGTCTCGCCGTGCCGCGGCTGTCCGTGGAGCCGGGGCGCGCGATCGTGGGCCCGAGCGCGTTCACGCTGTACGAGGTCGGCACGGTCAAGCCGCTGCGCGGCCTGCGCACCTACGTGAGCGTCGACGGCGGGATGTCGGACAACATCCGCACCGCGCTGTACGACGCCGAGTACACGGTGGTGCTGGCCTCGCGGACCTCCAACGCGGAGCCGATGCTGGCCCGCGTGGTCGGCAAGCACTGCGAGAGCGGGGACATCGTGGTGCGCGACGCCTACCTGCCGGCCGACGTCGTGCCGGGCGACCTGATCGCGGTGCCCGCGACCGGCGCGTACTGCCGGTCGATGGCGAGCAACTACAACCACACGCCGCGTCCCCCCGTGGTCGCGGTGCGCGAGGGCTCGGCGCGCGCGATCGTGCGCCGGGAGACGGAGGACGACCTGCTCGCGCTCGACGTCGGCTGACGAGAGGCGCGGGCGGGGCGTCCGCATGCTGAACGCCCGGCGGGGCCAGGCCCGCCGGTGCGTGAGACTGGTGGTACGGAGAAACGGAAAGGCGGGGTCGAATTGGTGCGCACGCGTCCGCTGAAGGTGGCGCTGCTCGGCTGCGGCGTGGTCGGCTCGCAGGTGGCCCGCCTCATGACGACGCACGCCGGCGACCTCGCCGCCAGGATCGGGGCCCCGGTCGAACTGGCGGGGATCGCCGTCCGCAGGCCGGGCAAGGTCCGCGACGAGGTGCCGCCCGGGCTGGTGACGACGGACGCGGCCGGTCTCGTGGCGCGCGGCGACATCGACGTCGTGCTCGAACTGATCGGCGGCATCGAGCCGGCCCGCACGCTGATCAACTCGGCGTTCGAGCACGGCGCGAGCGTGGTCACGGCGAACAAGGCGCTGCTGGCCCAGGACGGCCCCGCGCTGTACGCCGCCGCGGAGAAGCACGCGGCCGACCTCTACTTCGAGGCGTCCGTGGCCGGCGCGATCCCGCTGCTGCGCCCGCTGCGCGAGTCGCTGGCCGGCGACAAGGTCAACCGCGTGCTCGGCATCGTCAACGGCACGACGAACTTCATCCTCGACCGCATGGAGTCCACCGGCGCGAGCTACGGCGAGGCGCTGGCCGAGGCGTCGGCGCTCGGCTACGCGGAGGCGGACCCGACCGCGGACGTGGAGGGCTTCGACGCGGCGGCCAAGGCGGCGATCCTGGCGGGCATCGCGTTCCACACCCGCGTGGGCCTGGACGACGTGCACCGCGAGGGGATCACGGAGATCACGGCGGCCGACGTGGCCTCCGCGCGGCAGATGGGCTGCACGGTGAAGCTGCTGGCCATCTGCGAACGGGCCGAGGACGGCCGTTCCGTGACCGCGCGCGTGCACCCGGCGATGATCCCGGACCGGCACCCGCTCGCGGGGGTGCGCGAGGCGTACAACGCGGTGTTCGTGGAGGCGGAGGCGGCCGGGCGGCTGATGTTCTACGGGCCGGGCGCCGGGGGCGTTCCGACGGCCTCCGCGGTGCTCGGCGACCTCGTGGCAGCCTGCCGCAACAAGCTCGGCGGGGGCGTCGGCCCGGGCGAGTCGGCGTACGCGCGGCTGCCCGTGAGCCCGATGGGCGAGGTCGTCACCCGGTACCACATCAGCCTCGACGTCGCGGACAAGCCGGGTGTGCTGGCCCAGTGCGCCATGGTGTTCGCCGACCACGGGGTGTCGATCGACACGGTGCGCCAGACCGGCAAGGACGGCGAGGCCAAGCTCGTCGTCGTCACGCACCGGGCGAGCGACGCGGCGCTCGGCGCGACGGTCGAGTCGTTGCGCAGACTGGACACCGTGCACGGTGTCGCGAGCACCATGCGGGTCGAGGGCGAGTAGGCGCCATGGCTGCCTCCCCGCACCGGGATGTCCGCCCCACCGGGGCGGCGAAGTGAACAGAAGGGCCTGACTTCCGTCATGGACGCACCAGCCATGTCTCCCGCCGGTGTCGGCGGGCGCACCAGTTCCCAGTGGCGCGGGGTGATCGAGGAGTACCGGGACCGGCTCCCGGTCACCGCGGACACCCCGGTCGTGACGCTGCGCGAGGGCGGCACGCCGCTCGTGCCGGCCGCGGAGCTGTCGGAACGCACGGGGTGTGACGTTTATCTCAAGGTCGAGGGGGCGAACCCGACGGGTTCGTTCAAGGACCGGGGGATGACGATGGCGATCTCGCGCGCCAAGGAGGAGGGCGCGCAGGCGGTCATCTGCGCCTCGACGGGCAACACGTCGGCGTCCGCCGCGGCGTACGCGGTGCGCGCGGGGATGGTGTGCGCCGTGCTGGTGCCGCAGGGCAAGATCGCGCTCGGCAAGATGGGGCAGGCGCTGGTGCACGGCTCGCGCATCCTCCAGGTCGAGGGGAACTTCGACGACTGCCTGACGCTGGCCAGGGGCTTGGCGGAGAAGTACCCGGTGGCGCTGGTCAATTCGGTCAACCCGGTGCGCATCGAGGGCCAGAAGACCGCGGCGTTCGAGATCGTCGACATGCTGGGGAACGCGCCCGACCTGCACGTCCTGCCGGTGGGCAACGCGGGCAACATCACGGCGTACTGGAAGGGCTACCGCGAGTACGCGGCCGACGGCATCGCCGCGCGCACGCCCCGCATGTGGGGCTACCAGGCCTCGGGCGCGGCGCCGATCGTGCGCGGCGAGCCGGTGAAGGACCCGACGACGGTGGCGACCGCGATCCGCATCGGCAACCCGGCCTCGTGGGAGTCGGCCGAGCGGGCCAGGGACGAGTCGGGCGGTCGCATCGACGCGGTCACGGATCGTCAGATCCTGGCCGCCTACCGGCTGTTGGCGGCCCGCGAGGGCGTGTTCGTGGAGCCGGCGTCCGCGGCCTCCGTGGCCGGGCTGCTGAAGGCGGCCGAGGCCGGTGAGGTCGACCGCGGGCAGCGGATCGTGTGCACGGTGACGGGCAACGGCCTGAAGGACCCGGACTGGGCGGTCGCGGGCGCGCCGCAGCCGGTCACGGTGCCGGTGGACGCGGACGCGGCGGCCGAGCGCCTCGGCCTGGCCTGAGGGGCGCGGGGCCGCCCGGCGTTCCCGCCGCGGCGCCCCGCGCGCCGTGGCGGCGACGACACCTGCCTGCCCTGTATCGCGTCTGAACCTTCCTTCGATAGGCTGGTATTCGTCCCGGGGTGGTCTCCTGCCCGCCGCCCGTGCCCTCGACCCAGGGCGCGCGACGGTCGACCCGCCCGCAGCCGCGCCGCGCGCCCGGTGGGGACGGTGCCGCACATCTCACCAAGGAGAGTCATCGAGCGATGGCCCATCCCGCCTTCCGAGCCGCTGCCGTACGGGTGCGTACGCCCGCCACCAGCGCCAACCTGGGGCCCGGTTTCGACGCGCTCGGCCTCGCGCTCGGCCTGTACGACGACGTCGTGGTCCGGGTCGCGGACTCGGGGCTGCACCTGGACATCGCGGGCGAGGGCGCGGCCTCGGTCCCGAGGGACGAGCGGAACCTGCTGGTCCGCACGCTGCGCACGGCGTTCGACGCGCTGGGCGGGCAGCCCCGCGGCCTTGAGATCGTGTGCGCCAACCGCATTCCGCACGGCCGCGGCCTCGGCTCGTCCTCGGCGGCGATCTGCGCGGGCCTCGTGGCGGCGCGGGCGGTGACGACGGGCGGGGAGAGCAAGCTCGACGACGCGGCGCTCCTCGAACTCGCGGCCGAGATCGAGGGCCACCCGGACAACGTCGCGGCCTGCCTGCTCGGAGGGTTCACGCTGGCCTGGGGGGAGAACGGGGCGGTGCGCGCGATCCGCATGGAGCCGGCGCGCACGGTGGTCCCCGTGGTGTTCGTGCCCGCGACGCCGCTGGCGACGGAGACCGCCAGGGGGCTGCTGCCGCACGCCGTTCCGCACGTCGACGCGGCGGCGAACGCCGGGCGGTCGGCGCTGCTCGTCGAGGCGCTGACCAGGCGCCCCGAGCTGCTGCTCCCGGCCACGGAGGACCGGCTGCACCAGGACTACCGGGCGCCCGCGATGCCCGAGAGCATGGATCTCGTCGGCCGGCTGCGCGCCGACGGTGTGCCGGCCGTGATCTCGGGGGCGGGGCCGACGGTGCTCGCGTTCGCGGAGGACGGCGAGGCCGACAAGATCGCCCGGCTGGCCGGTGACGGCTGGACGGGGAACCGGCTGGCCCTGGACACGGCGGGCGCGTGCGTCCTGCCGCTCGCCGGGGCCGGTCAGTGACCCGCGACCCCTCGCGCGGACCGGCCGCGCGCGGCGGTCGTGCGGGGGGCGAGGGGACCGAGGAGAGGGGGAATGAAGGCAGTATCCGGTAGTGTTAACCTCAAGTCCGCACGTACCGCCTCATGGGCTTCGTGCGGAATTCCAGGGGTCCCTTCGATCGGGGCCGCCCCATTCTCTTCCGGGAGCCTCCACTCATCTGCCTGAGCAGCCTGCCTGGTAGCGCCGAGCACGCTCCGGAACCGGTGCGAGACGGTTCGTGGGTTTCTTACGATCCCTTCCGTCGATCCCTCCCGCACCACACCTTTGAGTTGATCTTCCGCCGCGACGAGCAGGCGGATTACCGCACCGGCCGGTCCACCGCACGAGACCGCAGCCGGACAGCACGACCGGTCGCCGAGCCAGACAGGCCGACGTCCGCTCCAGGGAAGGACCCTACGTGAGCGACACCACCGATCTGATGGGCGTGAGTGCCGACACCGCCGACAAGACGTCCGGTGCTGCCACCGCGTCCGCCACGGACGCTCCTGCCGCCACCGCAGCGCCCAGGCGCCGGCGGTCGGGTACCGGCCTCGACGGCATGGTTCTCGCCGAGTTGCAGCAGGTCGCCTCCGGGCTGGGGATCAGGGGCACCGCGCGGATGCGCAAGAGCCAGCTGATCGAGGTCATCAAGGAGAAGCAGGCCGCCGGCGCCTCGGGCGCGGCGGCGAACGGGGACGCCAAGCAGTCCGAGCCCGCGGGCGCGGACAAGCCGAAGCGGCGCGCGACCTCGCGGACCCGCACGGGCGAGCCGGCCGCGCAGGCGCAGATCGAGATCCCGGGCCAGGGCTCGGACGGCAAGGCGGCCCCCGCCGGCCAGGCCGCGGGCCAGGACGCCGGCGGGAAGACCGCGGACCGTGCCGCGGAGAAGCCGGCCGACAAGGACCGCGGCGACGCGGCGCCCGGCGGCGACGCGGGCCAGGGCCAGGAGCGCCAGGGCAAGCGGGACCGCGACCGGCGCGGCGGCAAGAGCGGCGGCGCGCAGCAGGGCCAGTCGGGCAAGAACGACGGGCAGGGCGGCGGCCAGCAGCAGGGCCAGTCGGGCGGCAAGAACGAGGGCCGCGGCGGCCGTGACAACCGCGAGGGCCGCGACCGCGACGGCCGGGACCGCGACGGTCGCGACCGCGACGGCCGCGACGGCCGGGACAACCGGGACGACGACTTCGACGGCGGTCGCAGGGGCCGCCGCGGCCGGTACCGCGACCGGCGCGGGCGGCGCGGGCGCGACGAGGTCACCGAGCCGCAGATCGCCGAGGACGACGTGCTGATCCCGGTCGCGGGCATCCTCGACATCCTCGACAACTACGCGTTCGTGCGCACCTCCGGCTACCTGCCGGGCCCGAACGACGTGTACGTCTCGCTCGCCCAGGTCCGCAAGAACGGCCTGCGCAAGGGCGACCACGTCACCGGCGCGGTGCGTCAGCCGCGCGACGGCGAGCGCCGCGAGAAGTTCAACGCGCTGGTCCGCCTCGACTCGGTCAACGGCATGCCGGGCGAATCCGGCCGCGGGCGTTCCGAGTTCAACAAGCTGACGCCGCTGTACCCGCAGGAGCGGCTGCGCCTTGAGATGGAGCCGGGCGCGCTGACCACGCGGATCATCGACCTGGTCTCGCCGATCGGCAAGGGGCAGCGCGGCCTGATCGTGGCGCCGCCCAAGACCGGCAAGACCATGATCATGCAGGCGGTGGCCAACGCCATCACCCGCAACAACCCCGAGTGCCACCTCATGGTCGTCCTCGTCGACGAACGGCCTGAAGAGGTCACCGACATGCAGCGCTCGGTGAAGGGCGAGGTCATCTCCTCGACCTTCGACCGGCCCGCGGAGGACCACACCACGGTCGCCGAGCTGGCCATCGAGCGCGCCAAGCGGCTGGTGGAGCTGGGCCACGACGTGGTCGTGCTGCTCGACTCCATCACGCGTCTGGGCCGCGCCTACAACCTGGCGGCCCCCGCGTCCGGCCGGATCCTCTCCGGTGGTGTCGACTCGGCGGCGCTGTACCCGCCGAAGAAGTTCTTCGGCGCCGCCCGGAACATCGAGGACGGCGGCTCCCTGACGATCCTCGCCACCGCGCTGGTCGAGACCGGCTCGCGGATGGACGAGGTGATCTTCGAGGAGTTCAAGGGCACGGGCAACATGGAGCTGAAGCTCGACCGGAAGCTCGCCGACAAGCGCATCTTCCCCGCGGTCGACGTGGACGCCTCCGGCACCAGGAAGGAGGAGATCCTGATGGGCAGCGACGAGCTGGCCATCGTGTGGAAGCTCCGCCGGGTGCTGCACGCGCTCGACCAGCAGCAGGCGATCGAGCTGCTGCTCGACAAGATGAAGCAGACGAAGTCGAACGCCGAGTTCCTGCTCCAGATCCAGAAGACGACGCCGACGCCGGGCAACGGCGACTGACCCGGCCCGTCGCACGGCTCCCGGCCCCGCGCACCCGCGCGGGGCCGGGAGCCGCCGTGCGTTCCGGGCGGGGCGTCCGGCCGCCCGGGAGGCGTCACCCGGGCAAACGGGGCACAATGGGTGAATGGGCCCCCAATCGGACGATGGTGAGCGGATGGGGCGGCCCCGCCGTCCCGGTACGGCCCGCCGCCCCGGCCGCAGGCGTGTGCTGCGCGGCGTGGTGCTCGGCCTCGCCGCCGTCGTCCTGCTCGCCGGCGCCGGGCTCACGGCGCTGTACGTCAAGCTCGACGGGAACCTCTCCCGGGTCGACATCGACGCCGCGCTCGGGCCCGACCGGCCCCGCGACACCCCCGGCGGCTCCAAGGACATCCTCGTGCTCGGCTCGGACTCCAGGTCGGGCGAGAACGGCGGCTTCGGCGGCCCGGACGCCCAGGCGGGCGCCCGCAGCGACACCGCCATGATCGTGCACGTCAACGAGGCGGGGGACGCGGCCACGGTCGTCTCCATACCGCGCGACACCCTCGTGACCCGGCCCGCGTGCGAACGCGGCGACGGCTCGACCGAGCCCGCGGCCGGCCGTTCCGTCTTCAACGAGGCGTACACGGTCGGCGGCCCGTCGTGCGCGGTGAAGACCGTCGAGGCCATGACGGGCCTGCGCATGGACCACTACCTTGAGGTCGACTTCGACGGCTTCGCCCGGCTGATCGACACCCTCGGCGGGGTGGAGATCACCACCACGCGGGCCATCGACGACGACGACAGCCACCTCCACCTGCCGGCCGGCACCCACACCCTCGACGGGGAGCAGGCGCTGGCGCTCGTGCGCACCAGGAAGGCCGTCGGGGACGGCAGCGACCTGGGCCGCATCGAACTCCAGCAGTCCTTCCTGCGGGCCCTGGCCGAGCAGGTCGGCGGCGTCGGCCTGACGAGCAGCCCGAAGCGCCTGTACGACATGGCGGACGCGGCCACCTCCGCCGTCACCACCGACGCGTCCATCGGCTCGGTCCGCGAGCTGGCCGGTCTGGCCCGCGCGCTCGACGGCATCGGCCCGGACGACATGCAGCTGGTGACGCTGCCCGTCGGCCCCGACCCGGCCGACCCCAACCGGGTCACGCCGCTGGACCGCCAGGCCGAGCAGGTGTGGCGCGCGCTGCGGCGCGACGAGCCGGTACCGGCCTCGGCCGAGGAGGGCACGGCCTCGGAGGAGGGCGGCGGCCCGCCGGTCGCGGGCGGCTGACGCCGCGCGATCCGGGCGCGCGCCCTGCGCGCGCGGGCCGCCGCGCACCGGCGCCGACGGCCCCGTTTTGGCGGGCACGGCCGGTGCTGGCAAACTGGATCGTCGGCCCCGGTTCACGACGCGCAGCCCGCGCGTCGACCCGGTGTCCCGTGAGCTAGGAGAGATCGTGAAGCGCGACATCCACCCGGAGTACTACGTCACCGAGGTCAGCTGCACGTGCGGCGCCTCGTTCACCACTCGCAGCACCGTCGGCGAGGGGCGCATCCGCGCCGACATCTGCTCCGAGTGCCACCCCTTCTACACCGGCAAGCAGAAGATCCTCGACACCGGTGGCCGCGTGGCCCGCTTCGAGGCGCGCTTCGGCAAGAACGCCGGGTCCGCCCGCAAGTAGCGACCCCGTCGGCGCCGGGCCGGCCGCCGGTGACGCGCCACGTCACCGGCCGCCTCGCCCGGCGCCTTTCGCGTCCCTTCGCCCCGCGCGCAACGTTCACGCCACGCACCCACAGGAGCAGACCACGATGTTCGAGGCGGTCGAGGATCTCGTCGGCGAGCACGCCGACCTCGAACGGCGGCTGGCCGACCCGTCCGTGCACGCCGACCAGGCCACCGCGCGGCGGCTCGGCAAGCGCTACGCCGAGCTGACCCCGGTCATCACCGCCTACCTGGCCTGGAAGCAGCACGGCGAGGACATCGAGACCGCACGCGAACTCGCCGCGGAGGAGCCCGAGTTCGCGAGCGAGCTCAAGGAGCTCCAGGCGCGGCGCGCGGAGCTGACGGACGAGCTGCGCCTGCTGCTCGTGCCGCGCGACCCCAGCGACGACAAGGACGTGATCCTGGAGATCAAGGCGGGGGAGGGCGGCGACGAGTCCGCGCTCTTCGCCGGCGACCTCCTGCGCATGTACCTGCGCTACGCCGAACGCGTCGGCTGGCGCACCGAGATCATCGACGGCAACGAGTCGGACCTCGGCGGCTACAAGGACGTCTCGGTCGCGGTGAAGACCAAGGGCACCCCGCCGCCCGGCGAGGGCGTGTGGGCCCGCCTGAAGTACGAGGGCGGCGTGCACCGCGTGCAGCGCGTGCCCGCCACCGAGTCCCAGGGCCGCATCCACACCTCGGCGGCCGGCGTGCTCGTGCTGCCGGAGGCGGAGGACGTCGAGGTCGAGATCAACGCGGCCGACCTGCGCGTCGACGTGTACCGCTCCTCGGGCCCCGGCGGCCAGTCGGTCAACACCACCGACTCGGCCGTGCGCATCACGCACCTGCCCACCGGCATCGTCGTGTCCTGCCAGAACGAGAAGAGCCAGCTCCAGAACAAGGAGCAGGCCCTGCGCATCCTGCGCGCCCGGCTGCTCGCCGCCGCGCAGGAGGAGGCCGACCGCGAGGCGTCCGACGCGCGCCGCAGCCAGGTGCGGACGGTGGACCGCTCCGAGCGGGTGCGCACCTACAACTTCCCCGAGAACCGGATCTCCGACCACCGGGTCGGCTTCAAGGCGTACAACCTCGACCAGGTGCTCGACGGCGATCTCGACGCGGTCATCCAGGCCTGCGTGGACGCCGACGCGGCGGCCAAGCTGGCGGCGGCGGGGTGAGCGCACGATGCGTAGGGTGGGCGACGTGACTGCGTCTTCAGGGTCTCCCGGCTCCTCCGGTTCTCCCGGTTCCTCCGGCTCCTCCGGGGCGTCCCGCTCCGTGCTGCTCGCCGAAGTGGCCAGGGCCACCCAGCGGCTGGCCGACGCCGGGGTGCCGTCGCCGCGTTTCGACGCCGAGGAGCTGGCCGCGTTCGTGCACGGCACCGAGCGGGCCAAGCTGCACACCGTGCCGGACGCCGAGTTCGACGCCCGCTACTGGGAGGCCGTCTCCCGCCGCGAGGCCCGCGAGCCGCTCCAGCACATCACCGGCCGGGCGTTCTTCCGCTACCTGGAGCTGAAGGTCGGCCCCGGCGTCTTCGTGCCGCGCCCCGAGACCGAGTCGGTGGTCGGCTGGGCGATAGACGCGGTGCGCGCGATGGACGTCGTGGAACCCCTGATCGTCGACCTGTGCACGGGCTCGGGCGCCATCGCCCTCGCGCTCGCGCAGGAGGTCCCGCGCTCGCGGGTGCACGCGGTGGAACTGGACAGCGCGGCCCTGAAGTGGGCCAGGCAGAACGTCGAGGGCAGCCGCGTCGTGCTGCACCAGGGGGACGCCAGGGCCGCCCTGCCGGAACTGGCGGGGCAGGTCGACCTGGTGATCTCCAACCCGCCGTACATCCCGCTGACCGAGTGGGAGTACGTGGCGCCCGAGGCGCGCGACTACGATCCGCAGGTCGCGCTGTTCTCCGGCGAGGACGGTCTCGACGTCATCCGCGGCCTGGAACGGGCCGCGCACCGGCTGCTGCGGCCCGGCGGCATGGTGGTCGTCGAGCACGCCGACACCCAAGGCGGGCAGGTGCCCTGGATCTTCACCGAGGACCGGGGCTGGGCCGACGCCGCGGATCACCCGGACCTCAACAACCGGCCTCGATTCGCCACCGCCCGCCGCGTCACGCGGTAGCCGGGGCGAGGCAACAGGAGGACATTCAGTCATGGCACGGCGTTACGACTGCGCGGACGTGGTCGATCGCAAGCACGGTCTGCGGGAGGCCACCGCCGCCGTCCGGCGGGGCGATCTGGTCGTCCTGCCGACCGACACGGTCTACGGCATCGGCGCGGACGCGTTCAACACGACGGCCGTGGCCGACCTGCTCGACGCCAAGGGCCGGGGCCGCGGGGTGCCGTCCCCGGTGCTCGTCGGCTCGCCGAACACGCTGCACGGCCTGGTCACCGACTTCTCCGAACTGGCGTGGGAGCTCGTGGACGCCTTCTGGCCCGGCGCGCTGACGCTGGTCGCCCGGCACCAGCCCTCGCTGACCTGGGACCTGGGCGAGACCCGCGGCACCGTCGCCGTCCGGATGCCGCTGCACCCGGTCGCGCTCGAACTCCTCAAGGAATTCGGCCCGATGGCCGTCTCCAGCGCCAACCTGACCGGCCAGCCGGCCCCGCAGACCTGCGACGCGGCCCAGGACATGCTGGGCGACTCCGTCGCCGTGTACCTCGACGGCGGTCCGACTCCCGACACCGTGCCGTCCTCCATCGTCGACGTCACCGGGCAGGTCCCGGTCCTGCTGCGTGCCGGGGCGGTGAGCGAGGAGGAGCTGCGGAAGGTCGTTCCCGATCTGGAGACCGCGCATTGACGCCGCCCTCGGCCGGCCCCGCGGACGTTGGCATACCGGCGCCGCAGGTTCCCGGCGGTCAGCGGCAGGTGTTCCGCATCCTGCACGTCAGCACGGGCAACGTGTGCCGCTCCCCGATCACGGAACGGCTCACGCGGCAGGCCCTGGCCGAACGGCTCGGCAGCTCGGCGACCGGCCTGGTCGTGGAGAGCGCGGGCACGTGGGGGCACGAGGGGGCGCCGATGGAGGCCCACGCGGCCCAGCTGCTGCACGAGTACGGCGCGGACCCGGGCGACTTCATGGGCCGGGAGCTGCTCGACGAGCACGTCATCGACGCCGACCTGGTGCTGACCGCGACCCGCGACCACCGGGCCCAGGTGATCTCGATGGGGCACTCCGCCGGGCTGCGCACGTTCACGCTGAAGGAGTTCACCCGGCTGGTGCGGGCCATCGACACGGCCACGCTGCCGGTGGCCGCCTCGCCGGAGGAACTGGTGGAACGCGCCAGGGCGCTGGCCAGGGCCGCCGCCGCGCTGCGCGGCTGGCTGCTCGCGCCGAACGTCGAGGCGGACGAGGTGCAGGACCCGTACGGGGCGCCGCTGCCGTACTTCCGGTCGATCGGCGAGGAGATCCGCGCCGCGCTCGACCCGGTGGTCACGGCGCTCACCGGCGTGCCCCCGCGCGGCGCGCGGGCCGGGCGCGTCCTGCTGTAGCCGGGGCGCCGCGCCCGCGCGTGGCGAGCGGCGGCCCCGCGCGGGCCTACCCTGGTGGCGGCGCCACCGGGGAGTCCCCAGGGCGTCAGCGCCCCGGCGGGGCGCCGCGGGGCGGCCACCGGAGCGGTGGGCACCCGAACGAGGCGGCCGGCAGGCCGACTTGGCGCCGCCGGCGCGCGATTTCGAGACGACATCGGGGCAGGGGAGGGGCAACACCGAGTCCACGCCACCGGGCGCGGGCATGAGAGGGTGTTGCGCGGTAGTCCTGCGAGACCTCTGGGGCATCTTGTGCGCGAGTACCTGCTGACGCTCTGCGTCGTTGCGGCCGTCACCTATCTGCTGACGGGGCCGGTACGGAAGTTCGCCATCGCGTGGGGCGCGATGCCGCCCATCAGAGCGCGCGACGTGCACCGCGAGCCGACGCCGCGGCTCGGCGGCATCGCGATGTTCGGCGGGCTGTGCGCCGGCCTG
Organism: Streptomyces marincola; assembly: GCF_020410765.1. NCBI lineage: Bacteria > Bacillati > Actinomycetota > Actinomycetes > Kitasatosporales > Streptomycetaceae > Streptomyces > Streptomyces marincola. The sequence goes on from NZ_CP084541.1 coordinate 5,140,777, forward strand.
CTGGTCGCCTCGCAGCTGACGAACGTCGGCGAGGTGTTCCGGGTCTCGGACGAGCCGCGGGCGCTGCTCTCGGGGGCGGCCCTGATCTGGCTGATCGGTGTGCTCGACGACAAGTACGGCGTGGACGCCCTGATCAAACTAGGGCTCCAGATGATCGCCGCGGGCGTCATGGTGCTCCAGGGACTGACCATTCTGTGGCTGCCGGTGCCCACCGTGGGCATGGTCGCGCTCACCCCCCTCCAGGGCACGCTGCTCACGGTGGCGATCGTCGTCATCACCATCAACGCCGTGAACTTCGTGGACGGCCTCGACGGCCTCGCGGCCGGGATGGTCGGGATCGCCGCCGCCGCGTTCTTCCTGTACGCCTACCGGATCTGGTACGGCTACGGCATCGAGGCCGCGGCGCCCGCCACGCTCTTCGCCGCCGTGCTGCTCGGCATGTGCCTGGGCTTCCTGCCGCACAACCTGCACCCGGCGCGGATCTTCATGGGGGACTCGGGGTCGATGCTGATCGGCCTCGTGCTCGCGGCCGGCGCGGTGTCGATCACCGGGCAGGTGGACCCGGACGCGATCGGGCTGTTCTCCGGCTCCGTCCGCGACGCCGTCATCGAGATGGTCCCGGTCTACATGCCGCTGCTGCTGCCGCTGACGATCATCGCCGTGCCGTTCGCCGACCTGGTGATGGCGATCGTGCGCCGCACCTGGAACGGCCGCTCCCCGTTCTCGGCCGACCGGGGCCACCTGCACCACCGGCTGCTGGAGATCGGCCACTCGCAGAGCCGCGCGGTGCTGATCATGTACTTCTGGTCGGCGCTGATCGCGTTCGGCGCGGTCGCCTACTCCGTGCAGTCGGCGAACGCGGCGCTCGTGCCCACCGTGATGGGGCTGAGCGCCGCCGGGCTCGTGGTGCTGCTGCTGCCGCGCTTCACCCCCCGCGTGCCCCGGTGGGCCCAGGGCCTGGTGCCGCCGCGGTACCGGGACCGCAAGCGGCGGCTGGCCCCGCAGCTGCCGGTGGAGTCGGCGGCCGACGTGCACGAGCCGGGGGAGCGGGAGGCCGGGGAGCCGGCGCCGCCGGGCACCCAGCCGACCTCGCTGGCCGGTCTGCACGGTGCGACGGCGGTGGGGGACAGGCAGCGGTTCGCGCTGCGCCGCAAGATCGACACCCGCTCCTAGCACCTGCCCGCGCCCATGTCAGCCGCGCAACGCCGCTGGTACCTCGATGGTGTGAGGTCATGCACATCCATCGGGTAAAGACCTCATCAAATAGTTTGTGATAGCGTTCACGAAACCCGGCGCGGTACCCCACGCGCCGGAAACCCGCTCGTCAATGACGACATGTCCCCGAAGCCCCGCCGGAGAAGCACTTCGATGCAGTCCAACGACGCCCGGATCGTCCGTGGCGCCGCGATCCCCACTGCTGTCGCAGGCGTCGTCGCCACCATCATCGGCGCCGTGGTCGCGGGGGCGGACGGCGCGCTCGGAGTCGCGCTCGGCGTGCTCGTCGCCGCGGTGTTCTTCGGTGGCGGCCTGATCTCGCTCGGCTATGTCGGCCGGCGCTGGCCCGACCTGTTCTTCGGCGCCGCCTTCCTGATCTACACGACGCAGATGGGCTTCCTGCTCGGTCTGCTGCTGTTGCTGCGGGACGCCTCCTTCCTCAACGGGCGGGCCTTCGCGATCGGCGTGCTGGCCGGCACGGCCGTCTGGCTCGCGGGTCAGGTGCGGGCCCACCTCAAGGTCAAGACCCTGTACGTCGAGCCGGCGTCTGCCGCCTCCTCGACCGGCGGCCGGCCGTGACCGGCGCCGACGGAGGCGGGGGCTGCATACGGCGCCTGGTCGCGGGCTGCTATCGTCCCTCGCCGGAAGGCCGGTTCGCGGTGCCCACGTGCACTTCGGGCCGCGCGCGGGCTGTGCGGGACAGCCACGCGGGTGTTGACCGGCTCTCCTCCCGCCCCAACCAGTCCAGTGCCGTTCCGCGGCCCCTGCCGCCGCGCCGACACATCGAGGTAGCCGTATCCATGCGTCATGTCGAGGGAGTTCACGGTGAGTGACGACCAGGTGCTCGCCTTCGAGACCGACTGCCATCTCTTCGACGGCTGCGGCTTCCCCGCCCCGTCCGAGTGGTCGTTCATCTTCGAGCCGCTCTTCACGATCGGCTCGTTCGAAGTGGACAAGCCGATGGCGCTGGTGGTCCTCAGCACGGCGATCGTCTGCTCGTTCTTCTGGTTCGCCTTCTCGAAGCCGAAGGTCGTGCCGGGCAAGTTCCAGCTGGTCGCCGAGGTGCTGTACGACTTCGTGCGCCGCGGCATCGCCCGCGAGACGATCGGCAAGAAGGCGGAAGCCTACGTGCCGCTCCTGATGTCGTTGTTCTTCTTCGTGTGGATCATGAACATCTGGGCGATCATCCCCTTCGCCCAGTTCCCCGCGACGTCGATCATCGCCTATCCGGCGGCGCTGGCCCTGATCGTCTGGGTCACGTACATGACGCTGACCTTCAAGACGAACGGTTTCGTCGGCGGCATCAAGAACCTGTGCGTGCCCAGCGGGCTCCCGAAGGGGATCTACGTGATCCTCACGCCCATGGAGTTCCTGTCGAGCGTCATCGTCCGTCCGCTGACGCTCACGGTCCGGCTTTTCGCCAACATGTTCGCCGGGCACCTGCTGCTGCTGGTCTTCATCATCGGCACCTGGTACACCCTGGGCTCCGTGGTCGGCACGTTCTACGCCGCCACCTCGATGGTCATGACGGTGCTCCTGACGTTCTTCGAGCTGTTCATCCAGGCGCTCCAGGCGTACGTGTTCACCGCGCTGACCGCCACCTACATCTCCCAGGCGCTGGAAGAAGCGCACTGAGAGAGGCCCCACCGGCCACCACCGCATACCGACCGCACCACTCCGGTGGACATTCCGCCACCGGCTCATCAGAGATAAGGATCAAACGGACATGTCCGCAACCCTCGCCGCAGTTGAAGGCAGCGTCAACACCATCGGCTTCGGCCTCGCGGCCATCGGCCCCGGTGTCGGCATCGGCATCATCTTCGGCAACGGCGTCCAGGCCATCGCCCGCCAGCCCGAGGCCACCGGCGTCATCCGGCAGAACATGCTGCTCGGCTTCGCCGTCATCGAGGCCCTGGCGCTGATGGGCTTCGTGCTCGCCTTCGCCATCTGACGGCGACCGCGACGCCACTACCGACGAAAGGTCCACCATGCTGATCGAACTGGCTGCCGAAGAGCCGATGAGCCCTGTGCTCCCGGTGGTCCCCGAGATCGTCATCGGCCTGATCTGCTTCGGTGTCGTCTACTTCGTCTTCCACAAGAAGCTGCTGCCCGCCATCAACAAGGCGCTCGACGAGCGGCGGGAGGCGATCGAGGGCGGCATGGAGAAGGCCGAGGCCGTCCAGGCGGAGGCCCGGCAGACGCTGGAGAGCTACAAGGAGCAGCTCGCCGAGGCGCGCCACGAGGCCGCCCGGATGCGTCAGGAGGCACAGGAGCAGGGTGCCTCGCTCATCGCCGAGATGCGCGAGGAGGGCCAGCGGCAGCGCGAGGAGATCATCGCCGCGGGCCACGCCCAGATCGCGGCCGACCGCAAGCAGGCCGCGGAGCTGCTGCGCCAGGACGTCGGCAAGCTCGCCATCGAGCTGGCCGGCCGGCTCGTCGGGGAGTCCCTGGAGGACCACGCCCGGCAGAGCCGCACCATCGACCGCTTCCTCGACGAGCTGGAGGAGCAGGCCGACCGGTCCGTTCCCTCCTCGTCCACCGAGGCCGGACGATGACCGTCGGCACGGCTTGGGCCGGCCGCGAGCGAGCAGGGAGGCGTGACCGATGATCGGAGCGAGTCGCGAGGCGCTCGACGCCGCGCGCGAGCGGCTTGACGCGCTGGTGGACAACACCGGCGTCGACGCCGCCGCGCTGGCCGCCGACCTGGCGGCCGTCACCGCGCTGCTCGACCGCGAGACGTCGCTGCGCAGGGTCCTCACCGACCCGGCGCAGCCCGGCGAGGGCAAGGCGGACCTGGTCGGGCGCCTGCTGGGCGGGCAGGTCGGCGGCGAGGCCGTCGACCTGGTCTCCGGCATGGTCAGGTCCCGCTGGTCCGCCTCGCGCGACCTGGTGGACGCCGTCGAGGAGCTGGCGGACACGGCGGACCTCGTCGCCGCCGAGCGCGACGGCAGCCTGGGCGCGGTCGAGGACGAGCTGTTCCGCTTCGGCCGCATCCTCGCCGGCGCGCCGCAGCTGCGGGCCGCCCTCGGTACCAAGGACGAGACGGCCTCGGGCGGCACCGCGCGGGCCGCCCTGGTGCGGGACCTGCTGGGCGGGCGTGCCCGCCCGGTCACGGAACGGCTCGTCGTACGGCTCGTGGAACGCCCGCGTGGACGTAGCCTGGACAGTGGGCTCGAAGCGCTGAGCACGCTCGCCGCCGCGAGGCGGGGCCGCTCGGTCGCCGCGGTCACCTCCGCGGTGCCGCTCAGCGACCAGCAGCGTGCGCGCCTCGGGGATGCCCTCGCCCGGCTGTACGGCCGGGAGATCCAGCTGAATCTCGACGTGGACCCGGCGGTGCTCGGCGGGATCTCCGTGCGGATCGGCGACGAGGTCATCCACGGCACCGTCGCGGACCGCCTCGACGAGGTGAACCGCCGGATGGCGGGCTGACGCCGGCAACGGCCGGCCACACAAGCAGGACAAGCGGCCCGGTTGGGCCGTAATGGACGAACTTACGGGCCCAACAAGGAGAGCAGGGAACCCAGATGGCGGAGCTCACGATCCGGCCGGATGAGATCCGGGACGCGCTGGAGAACTTTGTCCAGACGTACAAGCCGGACGCGGCCTCGCGGGAAGAGGTCGGGACGGTCAGCGTTGCCGGCGACGGCATCGCACGTGTCGAGGGGCTGCCCTCGGCCATGGCGAACGAACTGCTGAAGTTCGAGGACGGCACCCTCGGCCTCGCCCTCAACCTTGAGGAGCGGGAGATCGGCGTCGTCGTCCTCGGCGAGTTCAGCGGCATCGAGGAGGGCCAGTCGGTGCGCCGCACCGGCGAGGTGCTGTCCGTCGCGGTCGGCGACGGCTACCTCGGCCGGGTCGTCGACCCGCTGGGCAACCCCATCGACGGCCTCGGGGACATCGAGACCACGGGCCGCCGCGCCCTTGAGCTCCAGGCCCCCACGGTGATGCAGCGCAAGTCGGTGCACGAGCCGATGGAGACCGGCTACAAGGCCGTCGACACCATGACGCCGATCGGCCGCGGCCAGCGCCAGCTGATCATCGGCGACCGGCAGACCGGCAAGACGGCGCTCGCGGTCGACACGATCATCAACCAGCGCGACAACTGGCGTTCCGGCGACCCGAGCAAGCAGGTCCGCTGCATCTACGTGGCCATCGGCCAGAAGGGCTCCACCATCGCGTCCGTGCGCGGCGCGCTGGAGGAGGCGGGCGCGCTCGAGTACACCACCATCGTGGCGGCTCCGGCGTCCGACCCGGCCGGCTTCAAGTACATCGCCCCGTACACCGGCTCGGCCATCGGCCAGCACTGGATGTACGACGGCAAGCACGTGCTGATCATCTTCGACGACCTGTCGAAGCAGGCCGACGCCTACCGCGCGGTCTCGCTGCTGCTGCGCCGCCCGCCGGGCCGCGAGGCGTACCCCGGCGACGTGTTCTACCTGCACTCCCGGCTGCTTGAGCGCTGCGCGAAGCTGTCGGACGAGATGGGCGGGGGCTCGATGACGGGCCTGCCGATCGTGGAGACCAAGGCCAACGACGTCTCCGCGTTCATCCCGACCAACGTGATCTCCATCACCGACGGTCAGTGCTTCCTGGAGTCCGACCTGTTCAACGCGGGGCAGCGCCCGGCGCTCAACGTCGGTATCTCCGTCTCCCGCGTCGGTGGCTCCGCGCAGCACAAGGCGGTGCGGCAGATCACCGGTTCGCTGCGTGTGGACCTGGCCCAGTACCGCGAGCTCGAGGCGTTCGCCGCCTTCGGCTCCGACCTGGACGCGGCCTCCAAGTCCGCGCTGTCCCGCGGTCAGCGCATGGTGGAGCTGCTGAAGCAGGAGCAGTACAGCCCGTACCCGACGGAGAACCAGGTCGTGTCCATCTGGTCCGGCACCAACGGCCTCATGGACGACATCCCGGTCTCCGACATCCGCCGCTTCGAGCGGGAGCTGCTCGACTACCTGGGCCGCGAGCACAAGGACCTCATGACCAGCATCCGTGAGGGCGGCAAGATGTCCGACGACACGGTGCAGGCCATCGGCTCCGCGGTGAACCAGTTCAAGCGGCAGTTCCAGACGTCGGACGGCAAGCTGCTGGGCGAGGGCTGATCATGGGCGCTCAGCTTCGGGTGTACAAGCGCCGGATCAAGTCCGTCACCGCAACGAAGAAGATCACGCGGGCGATGGAGATGATCGCCGCCTCGCGCATCGTCAAGGCGCAGCGCAAGGTGGCGGCCTCCAAGCCGTACGCGGACGAGCTGACCGCCGCGGTCACGGCCGTGGCGCACGGCTCGGACGTCAAGCACCCGCTCACCACCGAGGCCGAGCGGCCCCAGCGGGCCGCCGTGCTGCTGATCACCTCCGACCGCGGTCTGGCCGGCGGGTACAACAGCAACGCGATCAAGGCCGGTGAGCACCTGACCAGCGAGCTGGTCGCGCAGGGCAAGCAGGTGGACACGTACGTCGTCGGCCGCAAGGGCGTGGCGTACTACGCGTTCAGGGAGCGGGCGATCACCCAGTCCTGGACCGGGTTCACCGACAGCCCGACCTACGTCGACGCCAAGACCGTGGCGGCGCCCCTGATCGAGGCCATCGGGCGGGACACGGCCGAGGGCGGGGTGGACGAGATCCACATCGCCTACACCGAGTTCGTCTCGATGATGACGCAGACGCCGCACGAGCGCCGGCTGCTGCCCCTGACGCTGGAGAAGTCGGCGGAGGAGTCCGCCGAGACCTTCACCAAGGGTGCGGGCGTCCACGCGCTCTACGACTTCGAGCCGTCGGCGGAGCAGGTGCTCGACGCCCTCCTGCCTCGCTACGTCGAGAGCCGGATCTACAACGCGCTGCTCCAGGCCGCCGCCTCCAAGCACGCCGCCACCCGGCGCGCGATGAAGTCGGCGACGGACAACGCGGAGGACCTGATCCGGTCCCTCACGCGGCTTGCCAACGCGGCCCGCCAGGCCGAAATCACCCAGGAAATCACCGAGATCGTCGGTGGCGCGAGCGCCTTGGCCGACGCGACCGCGGGAAGTGAACGCTAACCATGACTACTGCTGCTGAGGCGGCCACCGGGCAGGCCGCGGCGACGGGCCGCGTCGCGCGCGTCATCGGCCCGGTCGTCGACGTGGAGTTCCCCGTCGACGCCATGCCGGAGATCTACAACGCCCTCCACGTCCAGATCGCGGACCCCGCGGAGGCGGGCAAGACCAAGACGCTGACCCTTGAGGTCGCGCAGCACCTCGGCGAGGGCATGGTCCGCACCATCGCCCTTGAGCCGAACGACGGCCTGGTGCGGCAGTCCCCGGTGACCGACACCGGCTCCGGCATCACGGTGCCGGTGGGCGACGTCACCAAGGGCCGGGTGTTCAACACCCTGGGCCGCATCCTGAACGAGCCCGAGGCCGAGTCCGAGGTCAGCGAGCGGTGGACGATCCACCGCAAGGCCCCGGCGTTCGACCAGCTCGAGTCGAAGACCGAGATGTTCGAGACCGGTCTGAAGGTCATCGACCTGCTGACCCCGTACGTCAAGGGCGGCAAGATCGGCCTGTTCGGTGGCGCGGGCGTGGGCAAGACCGTGCTCATCCAGGAGATGATCATGCGTGTGGCGAAGCTGCACGAGGGCGTCTCCGTGTTCGCCGGCGTGGGCGAGCGCACGCGTGAGGGCAACGACCTCATCGCGGAGATGGAGGAGTCCGGCGTGCTCCCGCAGACCGCGCTGGTCTTCGGCCAGATGGACGAGCCGCCGGGCACCCGCCTGCGCGTCGCCCTGGCCGGCCTCACGATGGCGGAGTACTTCCGCGACGTGCAGAAGCAGGACGTGCTGTTCTTCATCGACAACATCTTCCGCTTCACGCAGGCCGGCTCCGAGGTCTCCACGCTGCTGGGCCGCATGCCCTCCGCGGTGGGCTACCAGCCGAACCTCGCGGACGAGATGGGCGTGCTCCAGGAGCGCATCACCTCCACCCGCGGCCACTCCATCACCTCGATGCAGGCGATCTACGTGCCCGCGGACGACCTGACCGACCCCGCGCCGGCCACGACGTTCGCCCACCTGGACGCGACCACGGTGCTCTCCCGGCCGATCTCCGAGAAGGGCATCTACCCGGCGGTCGACCCGCTGGACTCCACCTCGCGCATCCTGGACCCGCGCTACGTCTCGCAGGACCACTACGAGTGCGCCTCGCGGGTCAAGGGGATCCTCCAGAAGTACAAGGACCTCCAGGACATCATCGCGATTCTCGGCATGGACGAGCTGAGCGAGGAGGACAAGCTCACGGTCAGCCGCGCCCGGCGGATCGAGCGCTTCCTGTCGCAGAACACGCACGCGGCGAAGCAGTTCACCGGTCTCGACGGATCGGACGTTCCGCTGGACGAGTCGATCGCGGCGTTCAACGCGATCGCCGACGGCGAGTACGACCACTTCCCCGAGCAGGCGTTCTTCATGTGCGGTGGCCTCGACGACCTCAAGGCCAAGGCCAAGCAGCTGGGCGTTTCCTGACGCGCTGTCGCGGTACTCGTTCGGGGCGGGGTTCTCAGGACCCCGCCCCATGAGTGACAGGGCATGCCAACTATTCTTCGACAAGCCAGGTACTAAGGGATGAGGAACCATCGTGGCTGAGCTGCACGTCGAGTTGGTCGCCGCGGACCGGCAGGTATGGTCCGGCCGGGCCAGCCGGGTCGTCGCGCGCACCGTCTCGGGCGAGATCGGCATCATGCCTGGACACCAGCCGCTGCTCGCCGTGCTCCAGTCGGGCCCGGTGACCGTCCGCACGACGGGTGAGAGCGGCGAGGGCACGGTGGTCGCCGCTGTGCACGGCGGCTTCATTTCATACACGGACGGTAAGCTGTCGCTGCTCGCCGAGATCGCCGAGCTGGCGGACGAGATCGACGTCGAGCGTGCGCAGCGCGCGCTCGACCAGGCTCGTTCCGACGCGGACGCGGCGGCCGAGCGCCGTGCCGACGTGCGGCTGCGGGCCGCGGCGGCGGGACGCTGACGGGCGGTACGACCAGGGGAACCCGGCACACGAGGCGCGCAGGCACACCACGAGGCGAGGAGGTCGATCGACATGGTCTCCGCCCTGCTTGTGGTGCTCGGCTCGCTGATCGCCCTGGTGGTCCTGGGGCTTGTCGGGTTCGGAGTGCGCCGGCGGCTGATCCAGCGGCCCGGTGGCACGTTCGATTGCAGCGCGCGTTTCGTGCCCCCGCGCGCCGGTCAGTCGCAGGGCAAGGGCTGGCTGTACGGCGTCGCGCGGTACAACGGGGACCGGGTCGAGTGGTTCCGGGTCTTCTCCTACGCGCCGCGCCCGCGCCGCTGGCTCCAGCGCGACCGCATCCAGGTGCGTGAACGGCGCCACCCGCACGGCGAGGAGGAGCTGGCGCTGCTGCCGGGCGCGGTGGTGCTGAGCTGCCGGCACGACGGGTGGGACGTGGAGCTGGCGATGAGCGAGGACGCCCTGACCGGGTTCCTCGCGTGGCTGGAGGCCGCCCCGCCGGGGCAGCGCGTCAACGTGGCCTGAGCGCGCGGGTGGCCGGACAGGCGGGGGCGGTCCGCCTGCCCGGCCGGTCGTGGCGGGCGTCGGGAAGGGCGTCAGCCCAGCCCGGCCCCGATGGCGTGCGCGAGGTCGCCGTCGGCCGTGTCGCCCGACAGCTCCCAGAAGAACGCGCCGCCGAGTCCTTCGTTCAGCGCCCAGTCCATCTTGCCCGCGATGGTCGCGGGGGTGTCGTAGCTCCACCACTGGTTGCCGCAGTGCGCGTAGGCCGTGCCCGCGATGGTGCCGGTCGGCGGGCAGCGCTCGGCGAGCACCTTGTAGTCCTCGATGCCCTGCTCGTAGGTGCCGGGAGCGGGCCCGGACGCGCTGCCGCCCGGCGCGGCCTGCGTGACGCCGTTCCAGCCGCGTCCGTAGAACCCGATGCCGAGCAGCAGCTTCTCCGGCGGCACGCCCTGGGCGACGAGCCTGTCGATGGCGGCCTCACTGTTGAAGCCCTGCTGCGGGATGCCGTTGTAGGCGGTCAGGGGCGAGTGGGGCGCGGTCGGGCCCGCGGTGGCCCAGGCCCCGAAGAAGTCGTACGTCATCACCGCGAGGTGGTCGGCGTACTGGGCGCCGCCCGCGTAGTCGGCGGCGTCGATCTTTCCGCCCTCCGAGGCGTCCGCGGTGATGGCGGCCGTGACCAGCTGGTCGCCGAACGCGCCGCGGAAGGCGCGCATCATGTCCTCGAACACCTCGGGCCCGCTGCTGTCGCAGCCGAGACCGCAGGCGTTGGGGTACTCCCAGTCGAGGTCGATGCCGTCGAAGACCCCGGCCCAGCGCGGGTCGTTGACCAGGTCGTAGCAGGACTGGGCGAAGCGCTGCGGGTCGCGCATGGCGTCGCCGAAGCCGCCGGACCAGGTCCAGCCACCGAAGGACCAGACCACCTTGATGTGCGGGTACATCTCCTTGAGCTGGCGGAGCTGGTTGAAGTTGCCGCGCAGCGCGCCGTTGTCCCAGGTGTCGGCCTCGCCGCTGACGCTCTCCGCGGCGCTGTAGAAGCGGTCGTGGGCGGCGAAGGAGTCGCCGATGGTGCACTCGCCGTTCTGCACGTTGCCGAAGGCGTAGTTGATGTGGGTGAGCTGCTCGGCGGTGCCGGAGTCCACGATGTCCTTGACGTGGTAGTTCCGGCCGTAGACGCCCCACTCGGTGAAGTACCCGAGGTTGACGTGGTCGCCCGGCGGCTGCTGGCCGCCGCCCGTGGTGCGCACGGTGAGCGGGGAACTGGCCGGGCCCGTGCGGCCGTTCGCGTCGCGGGCCACGACCGTGTAGGTGTAGGAGGTGCCGGCGCTCAGGCCGGTGTCGGTGTACGTGGTTGCGGTGGTCGTGGCGACGGCGCGGCCGTCGCGCAGCACCTGGTAGTCGCGGACGTCGCCGCTCGCGGCGTTCCACCGCAGGCGCACGGTGTTCTCGCCGACCTGGTCGCTGGTGAGCCCGCCGGGCGCGCCGAGTCCCGGCTGTCCCGTGCCGTCACAGGCGCGGCCGTTCAGCAGGCAGCCGCTGGGGCTGCCGCCTCCCGAGCCGTTGAACCCGAAGCTGACGCTCGCGCCGGGCGCGATGGTGCCGTTCCACGCCGTGTTGCGCGCGGTCCAGTGGTTGCCCGATGAGGTGACGCGGGCGTCCCAGTGGCTGGTCACGCTGGTGCCGGCGGGGAAGTCCCACTCCAGCGTCCATGAGGTGATCGTGGTGGTCCCGGTGTTGGTGACGGTCCACCGCGCGTCGAACCCGGTGCCCCAGTCCGCTCCCTTGGTGTAGGTGGCGGTGGCGGATTCGGCCGCCTGGGCTGGCCCGGCGAGCGCGACGAGGCCGGTGAGGGGGAGGGTGAGAACGGCGAGCAGTGCGAGGAACCTGCGGCTGAGGCCGCCGCGTCGTTCCCGGGGCACGGATCGTGCGGATCTCAAGGGCGCTCCTCAAGTCGGTCGGACAGATCGGGGAGTCTGCGCCGCCCGCGAGCACGCGCTGTTGTCATGTCGCGCTCACCGCAGATGCGGTGAGAGTAGAGTGGTCTGGACCACGGGTCAATAGGTCTGTACCAAAGGTCGGCGCCCGCGCGTGGGCCGTGCGGACCGGGGGCGTCAGTCCCGGGGCAGCAGTGAACCGAGCGGCCCCAGGTCCAGGTTGAGGTCCTCTGGGGCGAGGCCGAAGTGCTCGCGCAGCTGCGCCATGCGCTCCTCAAGCAGCATCAGCGTCGTGCCGACCCGCTCCACCTGCGCGTCCGTCAGCTCTCCCGCGTCCACGCGCCGCAGGGCCTGCCGTTCCGTCAGCTGCCGCAGCAGCTCCACGACGGTCAGCACGAGGGCCGCGAGGTCGCGGCCCACCGTGTCGGCGTCGAGGTCGAGGCGCGCCGGGGCGTTCACAGCGGCCCGCTGTCGGCCCAGGGCGCCGGCACCCGGTCGCTGACCGACGCGAGCAGCGCGTGCAGCGAGAGCCGGACCAGGGGCACCTCGGCGATGGCGATGACCAGGTCGCCGCTGATCACCACGCCCGTGGCGAGCACGCGGTCCAGCAGGTCGACCAGCGGCACGCCCAGCGGTCCCGTGAGGTCGTCCGCGCCCTGCCACGGCACGGGGTCGTGGGCCGTCATGGGCGCCCGCCCCCGCCGCCGGCCCGTTCCGCCGGGCGCTGCTCGTCCTCCTCGGCGAACGAGTACGGCGCCCACGGCCCCGTCAGCTCGATCCGCAGCGGCGCGCCCCGTTCCGTTCCGCCGCGCAACGCGGCGACGGTGGCGGCCAGTTCGGCGCTCCGCGACCGGTCGACGAGGTAGGCCGCGTTCAGCACCTGCGGGTGCTGGGCGCCGGTCAGGTCGGGGCCGTGCGTGCGGAGCCTGCGGGCGTCGGCGGCGCAGGCGCGCAGCGCCGCGTCGATCCGCTCCACCTCCGCGTGCACCGTGTCCCTGCGGGTCTCGCGCGCCCGCTGGCGTTCCCGCAGCAGGTCCAGGTAGGCGCGGCCGGAGCGCCCGGTACCGGCCGGGGGCGGGCCGCCCGCGGCCTCGGCCCCGCCGCCCGCCGGGGCGGTCGCGAACACCTTCACGCCCCACTCGTCGCGGCCCGCGACCCGCTTCAGGGCGGCGAGGAAACGGGGGGCGGCCTCCGTGATCGCCTGCCGCGCCCGGTCCTCGTCCGCGTACAGCGTCGTCAGCGGGACGGGAACGGCCGGGCCCGCGGCGGCCACCGCCGCGACCACCTCGTGGTGGGCGCGCGCGAACCGTTCGAGCGAGGCCCGGTCCGACAGGTGCCCGCGCAGCGCCTCGGGCGTGAACTCGGCGGCGGGCACGGCCTGCACCACGGCGGCCAGCGCGCCGGCGCGCAGGCGGCGCACGGCGCCGCCGCCCGCGTGGCCGCGCAGGCCCGCGAGCGGCGCGGCGCCCGCCGCGTGGCAGACGGCGAACACCCGTACGGAGTGCGCCCCGGTCACCGCTCCTCCTCGCGTTGCCGCTCCAGCGCCTCGACCCGGTCCCGCAGCCTGCTGTTCTCCTCGGCCAGGGCGTCGCGCGCGGCGCGCGAGGACAGCGCGGGTTCGGTCTCCCACCAGTCGATGCCCGCCTTCTTGGCGGTGTCGACCGACGAGATGAACAGGCGCAGGCGGATCGTCAGCAGCTCGATGTCCAGCAGGTTGATCTTGATGTCGCCGGCGATGACGATGCCCTTGTCGAGCACGCGCTCCAGGATGTCGGCGAGGTTGGCGGCCCGGGGCGGGCAGGCGTCCGCGGGCTCATGGGCCACCAGGGGTTCGATCACGCCGCCCGTCACCGTTCGTCACGCTCCTCGTCGTCGTCCTCGTCGTCCTCGTCGTCGAACCGGTCGTCGTCCTCGAACCGGCCGTCGTCCTCGTCCTCGTCCTCCTCGTCGTCCCCGTAGTCCCCGTCGTCCTCCTCGTCGGGGCCGCGCACCACCTCGCCGTCGCGGATCTCGCCGCGCCAGCCGGGCGGCACCTGGTCCGCGACGAGCGTCACGTAGCGCTGGAACTGCTTCAGGTCGAGCCGCAGCCTGCGGCCCTGCGCGCGCCACAGGTTCGCGGTCTTCTCGAAGAACCCGGCCGGGTAGTACTCGACGACCACCACCACGCGGGTGAGGTCGCGGGCCAGCTCGTGGAACGTGACCACGCCCCGGGTGCTGCCCTTGCCGCCCTCGGAACGCCACTCGATGCGCCGGTCCGGAACCTGCTCCTGGACGGTCGCCTTCCACGAGCGGTTCGACGGGCCGACCTTCAGCTTCCAGTCGCTCTCGGTGTCGTCGGAGCGGTCGACGCTCTGCACGCCCTTCATGAAGTCGCTGAAGTGCTCGTAGCTGGTCCAGTGGTTGTAGCAGGCGCGGAGCGGGACGCCGACGTCGATGGTCTCGACGATGGTGGTGACCTTGGCGTCCGGGCTGCCGCCCCCGCCCCCGCCGCTGTCCCCTCCGCCGCCGTCCCCGTCGCCCTTGTCGCTCTTGCCGACCGCCTTGCGTGCCGTGCCCATGGCGCTGTCCTTCGCCTTCTTGACGCCCGCGCCGGCCAGGGCCGCGCCCGCCTTCGGCCCCGACGAGGCCGTGCGGGCCGAGTCCCCGACGCGGCCCGCCATGTCGGTGATCCTGTCGCTCGCCGCGTCCACCAGGTGCCTGGCCTGGGCCTCGACGAGGCCGACGAGCGCGGTCCCGAGCCGTTCGAGGCCCTGGGCGAGACCGTCGGACCCCTGCGCTGTGTTCTTGCCGTCCATGGCCGTCACCTCCGTCCGCCGCCGTTCCTGGACTTCGCGTGCTTCGCCGGCCGCTCGGCCCGTTCTCCCGCGCGGTCCCGGGGCCCGGCCCGCTCATCGGGTGGTGCCTGCGCGGTGTCCTCCCGCGCGCCGTCCTCCCGCGCGGGCGGCCCGGTCAGCGCGTGCGTGCGTTCCTCGACGGCGCTGGTCAACGACTCGATCCGCTGGGCCACGGCCCCCGAGGCGGCCGTCCGGCCCGCGTCGCCGAGCCGGCCGCCCAGTTCGGAGAACTGCGGGTGCTCGCGCAGCCTCCGCACGCCCTCGCCCGCGAGCTTGCGCGGGCCGAGCGGGAAGCGCCGGCCGATGGCGTAGGTGGCCACGGCGAACGCGACCTTGGCCCGTTTCCTCCGGCCCATCAGGTAGCCGCCGGCGATGCCGGCCGCGAACGCCGCCTTGCTTGCTTGGTTCATCGGGCACTTCCGTTCGGTCCTGCCGGCCTGAGCATGCGCAGGAGGCGTTCCTCCTCGGCCTCGAACGCGTCGAGGCCGATCTCTCCCTCGTCGAGCGCGCGGTGCAGCGCCGCGAGCCGCGCGTGCACCGGCGCGGGGTCGTTCGCCTCCCGCTCGGCGGCGTCGGCCACGCGCTCCGCGACCCAGGCCGCGCCGCGGGCCGGGGCGAGCGGAAGCAGCAGCAGGCCGGTCAGCAGGCCCATGTCACGCTCCCCGGACGGCGGGCAGGGCCTCGGCGGTGGCCGGGCCCGCGACCGCGGGGACGAAGCTGAAGCACGGCAACGGCCCCGTCAGCCGGATGTCGGCACGCGCGCCTGGCCCGGTGGCGGCCGAGGCGGCGGCGTTGAAGTCGTCGAGCGCGGCGCGCGGCACGAGGAACGACACGTTCCTGACGCATCCGGCGACCTCGGGCCCGTTCGCCGTCGCCTCGGCGAACGGCGCCACCCGCCGCAGCACGAGCCCGGCGGCGCGCGCGGCGGCGGCGTTGAGCGCCCCGGCCACCGCCTCGCCCAGGCGCAGGCTCGCCTCGTAGCCCGGCCTGCGCCTGGCGGCCTCGCGCAGCCTGCGCAGCGTGGGATCGGTGCGGACCAGCTCGGGCAGCGCGTCCTCGGCGGGGAACACCTTGAGGTTCATCTCCTGGCGGCCGGCCACCCGGGCGAGGGCTTCGAGGTAACGCGCCTCCTCGCGGGCGAGCTGGTCGACGATCGCCGCCTCGCCCGGGGCCACGACACCGAACCGCATCGGCAGCACGGGCCCCTCGTCGGCCAGTGAGAGCAGCAGGTGCTGGTGGGCCAGCAGGTCCCGGCGGCGCGCGAGCAGTTCACCGGGGGCCGGGCCGACGACGGCCGCGAGCGCGCCGGCCCGCAGCGTGCGCGGCGCGGTGGGCGGCACGCCGATCCCGCGGTGCTCGGGGCGCAACCTGTGGTCCGCCCGGACCACTCCGTAGACGTAGACGGGCCGTGCTGCCATGGTGTTCGGTCCTCTTCCTGAGTCCTTGGTCGATGCCGGCGGCCGGCCCGCCGGTGCCCCCCGGCCTGCCGTCAGTCCTCGTCGCCGTGTCCGCCGCGCCCGCGGCCATGGCCGCCGTGCCGCTTACGGCCGCCCCGCCCGCCGCCGTCGCCCGGCGCGTGCTCGCCCCGCCGTTCCGGTTCTTCGCCGCCGGTCAGGGCGTTCTTGGCCTTGCGGCCCACGTGCTGGGTCGCCTTCTTCAGACCGGCCCCGACGGTCGTCCCGCCGAGGCCGCCGCCGAGCAGGTCGGGCAGGCTCCGGCTGCTCGGGTCCTCCTGGGAGCACAGGCTGTCGCACACCTCGGCGAACCGCAGGTAGGTGTCGATGCTGGCGATGACCACGCGGACGTCGATCTTCAGGATCTCGATCCCGACCAGGGAGACCCGGACGAAGATGTCGATCACCATGCCGCGGTCGAGGATGATGTCGACGACGTCGTACAGCGTCCCGGCGCGCGGCACGCAGGAGAGGTCGTCGCGGTAGGTGGTGGTGACGGTCATGGGGCGCTTCTCCTTCGTCCGGCGGGCGCCGCGGCGTCAGTCGACGGTGGCGCAGCGCCGGTAGCGGCGCACTCTGCGGTATTCGAGCAGGCGGCCCTCGTCGTCGAGCCGCACCTCGTAGGTGGCCATCAGGCTCGTGGTGTCCGGGATGCGGGCGACCTCGACGACGTCGACGTTGACGTGCCACCCGTGTTCCGCGCGGGTCACCGCGGAGACGCCGTCCACGGGATGGCCGGTGAGCCGGGCCAGTCGGCGGCTGGCCCGGCGGGCGGCCCCGATGGGGCCGCGGACCTGGGACTTCTCGGCTTGGTCTGGCATGGCCTCAGTCTCGGCGGGCCGCGCGGGGCGCACCCGTTGAAGACGCCCATTCGGGAAGGCGCGGCGGGCGGAGTGGCCCGCGGGGGTGTCAGGCCCCGGGGACGAGGCCGGCCTCTCGCGCGAGAACGGCGGCCTGGACGCGGCTGCGCAGGCCGAGTTTCCCCAGGACCCGGCTCACGTGCGTCTTCACCGTGGCCTCCGCCATGCCGAGGCCCTCGGCGATCTGGGCGTTGGACAGGCCCTCGCCGAGCCGCGCGAGCACTTCGCGTTCGCGCGGGGTGAGTCCGGCGAGGCGGGCCTCGTCGACGGCCGGCGCGCGGGGCCCCGGCGCGGGGGCGCGGGCGAACTCCGCGAGCAGGCGCCGCGTCACGGCGGGCGCCACGAGCCCTTCGCCCGCCGCCACGGTCCGCACGGCGGTGAGCAGTTGGGCGGCGTCGCTGTCCTTGAGCAGGAACCCGCCGGCCCCGGCGCGCAGCGCGCCGAAGACGTACTCGTCGAAGTCGAACGTCGTCAGCACCAGCACCTCCGCGAGCCCTTCGCCCGTGATGCGGGCGGTGGCCGAGACGCCGTCGAGCCGCGGCATCTGGAGGTCCATCAGCACGAGGTCGGGGCGCAGTTCGCCGGCGAGGCGGACGGCCTCCGCGCCGTCGGCGGCCTCGCCCACGACCTCGATGTCCTGGGCGCTGCGCAGGATGAGCACCAGGCCCTGCCGGACGGCCGCCTGGTCCTCGGCCACGAGTACGCGAATGGTCATGGCGGTGGTGTCCCTTCCCTCGGCCGGCGCGGCGGCGTGCCCGGCTGCCCGCCGCCGCGCCGGCCCCGCGGTGGTCTCGAAGGAGGCGGCCCGGCGAGCGGCAGGGCCGCCGTCACGTGCCAGTGGCGGTCCTCGCGCGGCCCGGCCGCGAAGGTGCCGTGCAGCAGGTCGACGCGTTCG
This sequence comes from Streptomyces marincola, assembly GCF_020410765.1. NCBI lineage: Bacteria > Bacillati > Actinomycetota > Actinomycetes > Kitasatosporales > Streptomycetaceae > Streptomyces > Streptomyces marincola. The sequence continues at coordinate 5,158,445 of NZ_CP084541.1, forward strand.
CGCATGCCGAGCAGCCCCGCGCCCGCGCCCGTCGCGCGCGACGCGGTCCTGGCGTGGTACGGGCTCGTCACGGCGATGCGGAGCGCGTCGGCCGACTGCGTGAGCGTCACGGTGACCTCGCCGGGCGCGGCGTGCTTGACGGCGTTGGCCAGGGACTCCTGAACGACGCGGTAGGCCGCGAGCTCGACCGGCGCGGGCGGGCGCGGCGCGTCCCGGGGGCGTTCGTCGCGCAGGGTGAAGTCGAGCCGGCCCGCGCGTCCCGCGCCGCGGGCGCCGTCGAGCAGCGCGTCGAGGCCGTCGAGACTCGGCGACGCCTCGATGGTCTGCCCGCCGCCTGCCTCGCGCAGCAGCCCGATGAGGCCGCGCATCTCGGCGAGGCCCTGGGTGCTGTTCTCCCTGATCACGCCCAGCGCGTCGCGCGTGGCCGCGGGCTCGTCCAGGGACAGCGCCGCGGTGGAGTGGATCGCGATGGCGGTCAGGTGGTTGGCGACGCGGTCGTGCAGCTCGCGCGCCATCCGGGCGCGTTCCGCCGCGACGGCCTGGGCGCGGTCCTTCTCGGCGAGCAGGGCGGTCTGCTCGGCGCGCAGCCGCTCGGCCTCCGCGACGTCGCGGTGGTTGCGGACGATCAGCCCGGTCCAGGCGGGCGCCACGGTGGTGGCGGCGGCCACCGCGCCGAACAGCAGGGCGTCCGGGGTGCGGAACCAGGCCAGCGTGCCGAGGGTGACGGCCACGGAGAAGACCACACTGCCGGGCACCACGGCCCGGGTCGGGCGGGCCCGGCCGTAGAGGGCCGCCGCGTACACGAGATCGCTGAACAGCACGATCACCACGAGCAGCCCGCCGCCGAGGAAGTCGAGGACGAGGCCGGCCGTGCCGAGCAGCAGGGCCGTGCCGGGCGCGTTGCGGCGCAGCAGCTCGGCGCCGCACGTGAGCAGCAGGCCGGCCGCGGCGGCCGGGCCGTGCAGGACGGAGGCGCTCCACGTGTGGAAGCCGAAGGCGAACGAGGCCAGTCCGCCGACCAGTCCTGCCGCCGCGATCAGCGCGTCGTCGCGGAGGGGGCGGAGCCGGCTGAGCATGCCCCTATCTCAGCACGCCGGGGCGCGCGGTGGGCACCGTCGTCCGGTGTACATCGAACGATGCAGGCCGGTGCCCGCGGATCGGCGCGCGGGCCGATGGCGCGGGCCGCGCCGTCCGCCAGTCTTGAGGACGGGACACCGAGGGGGAACCAGGGGAATCCGGGGAAGCCCAGGGGGAGGAGAACACCGTTGATCGTCTCGTTCATCGTCGCCGCCGAGATCGGCTTCTGGCTCGTGCTCGGCGCCGGTCTCGCCGTCCGCTACGCGCTGCGCCGACCGCGCCTGGGCGGTGCGCTGCTGCTGTGCGTGCCGCTGATCGACGTGCTGCTGCTCACGGCGACGGCCCTGGACCTGCGGCGCGGCGCCGAGCCCTCGGGCGCGCACGGCCTCGCCGCGCTCTACCTGGGCTTCACCGTGGCCTACGGCCACTACCTCGTCCGCTGGGCGGACGGGCACGCGGCGCATCGTCTCGCCGGTGGGCCGCGCCCGCCGAAACCGCCGCGGTACGGGACGGCGCGGGCCGTGCACGAGTGGCGGCTGTGGGCGATGACGCTCGTCGCCGCGGCCATCTCGCTCGCGGTGCTCCAGGGCATGATCTGGGTCGTCGGGGACGCGGAGCGCGACGACCCGCTGCGCGCGTGGCAGGGCACCGCGCTGCGCGCGCTCGGCATCCACGGGCTCATCGCGCTGAGCTATTCGGTGTGGCGGAAGAAGGCGCCCGAGGGCGAGCCCGCGGCCGGCGGTGCTCCCGGCGAGCGGCCGGGCGCGGCGGGCAGGGAACGCGAGTCCGGGCGTTGGTGAGCGGGAACGCGGGCCCCGCGCGGTCCCGCGTCGCCAGCGCCCCGCTAGCGGTTCTCGCCCGGCACCCAGAGCACGTCGCCTGTGGCCTTGTTCGCGGTCCGCGCCAGGATGAACAGCAGGTCGGACAGGCGGTTCAGGTAGGTGGCGGTGAGCGGGTTCATCCGGGGGCCGTGCTCGTCGAGCGCCGCCCACGTGGAACGTTCGGCGCGCCGCACGACGGTGCACGCCTGGTGCAGCAGCGCGGCGCCGGGCGTGCCGCCCGGCAGGATGAAGCTGCGGAGTTTCGGCAGGTCGGCCAGGAAGCGGTCGCAGTCGGCCTCCAGGCGGTCGATGTAGGACTGCTCGACGCGCAGCGGCGGGTGCTCGGGATCGGGCACCACCGGGGTGGCCAGATCGGCCCCGACGTCGAACAGGTCGTTCTGGACCCGGGTCAGCACCGCGCCGACCTCCTCGGGCAGCGCGCCGAGGGCGAGCGCGGTGCCGATGACCGCGTTGGCCTCGTTGGCGTCGGCGTAGGCAGCGATGCGCAGGTCCGTCTTGGCCGTGCGGCTCATGTCGCCGAGCGCGGTGGTGCCGTCGTCCCCGGTCCGTGTGTAGATGCGCGTGAGGTTGACCATGCGGTGAGCTTAAGGGCCGCCCGCCGGCGCGCGGCCCCCGCGCGTGGGCCGCGGCGCTGACGGTCCGCCAAACTGGTGCGGGCACACGCCCGTTGAGTCGCGCCGAACGCGGCGCCGCGCGGCCGGTGGGGCGGGAGTCACACCGTGACGCGCGTCTCTTCCGTTCCCACGGGCGCACCCGTCTCGCTAGGGTCTGGGGTTCCGGCCCGGCACGCATCAAAGGAGATCAACGTGGCCAGGAAGCTCGCCGTCATCGGGGCCGGCCTCATGGGGTCAGGCATCGCGCAGGTCGCCGCCGTCGCCGGCTGGGACGTCACCCTGCGCGACCTCACCGACGCCGCGCTGTCCAGGGGCCGAGCCGGCATCGAGTCGTCGCTCGCGAAGTTCACCGCGCGCGGCAGGCTGACGGAGGACGACGCGTCCGCCGCGCTCGCGCGCGTGACGACGACGACCGACCTGGACGCCGCCGCCGACGCGGACCTCGTCGTCGAGGCCGTCTTCGAGCAGGTCGAGGTCAAACAGGAGCTGCTGCGGACCCTGGACGGCCTGGTGCGGGACACCGCGGTGCTGGCCTCCAACACCTCCGCCATCCCCATCACCAAGCTCGCCGCCGCGACCGGCCGCCCGGACCGCGTCGTGGGCACGCACTTCTTCTCCCCGGTGCCCATGATGTCGCTGTGCGAGCTGGTCAGGGGCCACCGCACCAGCGACGAAACGCTGGCCACGGCACGGGAGTTCGCCGAGTCCGTGGGCAAGACCTGCATCGTCGTCGAACGCGACGTCGCCGGCTTCGTCACGACCCGGCTGTTCGCCGCCCTGCTCACGGAGGCGGCGCGCCTGTACGAGGCCGGGGTGGCCAGCGCCGAGGACATCGACGCCGCCTGCCGGCTCGGGTTCGGGCACGCGATGGGTCCGCTCGCGACCGCCGATCTGACCGGTGTCGACGTGATGCTGCACGCCTCGCAGAACATCCACGCCGAGACGCAGGACGGGAAGTTCGCGCCGCCGGAACTGATGCGGCGCATGGTCGACGCCGGGGACCTCGGGCGCAAGAGCGGGCAGGGCTTCCACCGCTACTGAGGGGGGAAGCCGGGCGCGGGGCCGTTCCCGCGCTGCTCAGACCCGGTCGGGAACGGGCCGGCCGCGCCGCGCCGCGAACGGGCCGGACGGCCGCGCCCGACGGCATCAATCACCTCCACGAGTGATTTCGGTATCGCTTTGAACACAGACAGCAACTCTTGGGTCAGGAAGCTGTCACATTTATCAGTCATTGACATTGGTTGACAGCCGTCACGGGCAGCGGTCACCAGCAGCCGTCCCAGGGGAGCGGGGAGCGTATATGCAGATCGAAGGCGACCATGCGGAGCTGGTCGTCGGCGGACGCCTGGACGTGCGCAGCGCGGCGGACGCCAGAATGGCGCTGCACCGTGCTGTCGACGCCGGCCAGGGGGACCTGGTGCTCGACCTTGAGCACCTCGACTCCTGCGACGCCACGGGCCTCGGCGTGATCATGGGCGTGCACCGGCGCGCGGGCCGGTGCGGCCGGCGGCTGGTGCTGCGGGCCGTTCCGCCGCACGTGCAGCGCGTCCTGGTCGCGACGCGCCTTCACCGCATCCTCACGATTGCCCCGTAATTCCCGGATTATTCCGACGTGTTGCGCGACACCGGTCACGAGGCGCACGAGTCTCGACGGTAGCGTGGGCCCCCACAGGCCGCCTGGCCGCCCCGCTTCCGAAAAGACACTGACCATGGACCTCACTCACCCCGCAGGGGGCGCGGACGACGGACCCGTCAGGGCCGTGGAGCTGGTCACGGGTGACTTTCTGCTCACCATCAATCCCGTGGACGGCAGCGGCATCGAGTCCTGCCCGCCCGGACGCCGCCCCATCGTGCCCCGCCGCGGCCCCGCCGGCGCCTCGCCCCAGCCGCCCTCGCCCACGGCCCTGCTCGAACGTGACGAGGACCGGCAGCGCCTGCGCCGCATGCTCGCCCGCGGCGGCTCTGTGCACCTCGCGGGCGCTCCCGGCAGCGGGCGCACCGCGTTGCTCGACGCCGTGGCACGCGACTGCGCCGACCTCGCCCCCGACGGGGTCATCCACCTCAGCGGCCGGGGCCGCACGCCCACCGACCTGCGGCACGCGATGTACGCGGCCGTGCACCACACACCGGCCCACCGGCCGGGGCCGACCGAACTGGCCGCCGCGCTGCGGCAGATCGGGGCGATCGTCGTCATCGACGACATCGCGTTCGGCGGTGCGGCGCTCGACGACCTGTTCGACGCCACACCCGAGTGCGCGTTCCTGATCACCGCGGACGCCGACGTGCCGCTCTCCGTGGCCGAAGGGCGCCTTGAGGCGTTCGAGCCGGACGGCCTCAGCCGCACCGCGTCCCTCGAACTGCTCGAACTCGCCATCGGCCGCCCCCTCGACGAGACCGAGACCGACTGGGCCGCGGACCTGTGGTTCGAAACGGAGGGCCTGCCGCTGCGCTTCACGCAGGCCGCGGGACTGCTGCGGCACCGCGAGCCGGGAGCCGCCGCCCCGCTGCCCGACGCCGCGACCCTCACCGCCACCCTCGTGCGCGCCCTGCCCGAGGGCGCGCGGGAGATCCTGCGCTACGCCGTCGCCCTGGGCGGCGACGTGCCAGGACCCGAGCGGCTGCCCGCGCTCACCGGCTACCCGGCCGCCGCGGACGACCACGCCGCCCTCGTCGCGGCCGGGCTCCTCACCGAGGCGGGCGCGGGGCACCGCCTGGCCCCCGGCACCCTTCCCGAACTGCTCGCGGCCGGCTTCGGCGAGGGGTCGGCCGACCGGCTGCTCGCCCTGGCCCAGCACTACACCTGGTGGCTCGGCGGCGCCGAACTCGCCACCGCGGCCGTCACGGCCGAGACGGAACCGCTGCTCACCGCGATCGACCTGGCCAGGCGCGCGGGACACGACGCGGCGGTCGCCGCGCTGGCCCGCGCCGCCGCCCCCCGGCTGGCCGCCGGGCTGCGCTGGAGCGCGTGGGAACGGGCGCTCGACGCCGGTCTTGAGGCGGCGGGGACGGCGGGGGAGGAGGCGCAGCAGGCGTACTTCCGGCACGAGCGCGGCGTTCTGGCCATCACGCAGGGCCAGCTCGACCGGGCCCGTACCGAGCTGACCGCCTCGACCGCGCTGCGCGACAGCCTCGGCGACGTGAGCGGCGCCGTCGCGGGCCGCCGCGCCCTGGCCCTCGTCGAGGACATCGGCTCAGGCCGCGCCGCGACCCCGGCCGACGGCGTGCCCACCGTGGGCCTGCCGGCGGGCCTGCTGACCGCCGCCGCGGCGGCCACCACGGCCCGGCTCCCCGCCGCGTCCGCGACGCCGCCGGCCGGTACCGAGGCCGCGACGCAGGCGATACCCCGGCACGCGTCGGCCGCTGGTCCCGCGCCGCGCGCCACGGCGGCGGCCCGCCGCCGCAACGCCGTCGTCGCCGCGGCCGGGACCGTGCTGCTCGCGGTGCTCGGCACGGTCGTGGCGTTCGGCCTCACGGGCGGTTCTGACGACCCCGAGCCGGACGACGGGCGCAACACCGCGCCCGCGGGCGTCGAGGACGAGGCCACGACCGAGGACGAGACCACACCGGCGGAGGAGCGGGAACGCACCGAGCCCGAGGCCGATGAGAGCCCGGCGGCGCCGCCGAGCGCGCCGGAGACCACCCCGGAGGACGAGGCCACCACCGAGGAGCCGGAGCGGGAGCCGGACTCAGGTGCGACGGAGGAGACCACGCCCGACGCCCCGGAGACGCCGGGCGGCCCCGGCACCCCGACCGAGGAGCCGACCACGCCGCCGGTGACGCAGGAGCCGCCGCCGGACACCGAGGAGCCGCCACCGCCGACGACGGAGGAGCCCCCGCCGCCGACCACGCCGCCGGGCGAGGACGACGGCGGCGGGGGCGGCGCCCCTGGCGGCGGGGGCGAGGACGACGAGGGCGGCACCAACGTCGGTGCGCCCCCCACCTCCACGGGCGACCCGACGGCCACCGGCGACCCCACGGCGACCGCGTCCGAGTCCCCGGGCGGGCCGGTCGTCTGAACGAGTCGCGCCCCGCCCCCGGCCCGCCCGCACCAGGCGGGCCGGGGGCGGGGCCGTGCCGGCACGGCATGCGCCGACGGAGTCACCGCCCGCGTCGCGGCCTCAACGCACCGCCGCGCGCGGCCCGTTGGGGCGCCGGTCTTGCGGGCGAGGCGTTCTGCTGTCGGCCGATACGGCTGCGCCTCCGCCCGCGCGGGCGGCAGGATCATCCCATGCGGCCGACCTTCGTTCTCCTGCACAGTCCGTCCGTGGGCCCCTCGACGTGGCGCCCCGCGGCCCGGCACCTGGCGGCGGCGGGGCACCGGGTGCGGGTGCCGTCCCTGCTGCGCGCGGGTGCCGGAACGCCCCCCTTCTGGCCGCGGGTGGTGGAGGCCGTCCGCGACGATCTGCGGCAGGTCCCGGCCGCCAGCCCCGTCACGTTGGTGGCGCACAGCAACGCGGGCCTGCTCCTCCCGGTAATCCGCGCGGGCCTCGACCATCCGCCGGGCGGCGCGGTCTTCGTCGATGCCGCGCTGCCGGCCCGGACCGGCTCCAGCCCGGTCGCCCCACCCGAGGTGCTGGAGTTCCTGCGCCCGATGGCGGTGGACGGCAGGCTGCCCCGCTGGACCGATTGGTGGGACGAGGCGGACATCGCGCCCATGTTCCCCGACCCGGAGGTGCGCCGTACGGTCGTCGAGGAGCAGCCGACCCTGCCGCTGGCCTACTACGAACAGCACATCCCGGTGCCCGGAGGCTGGGACGGCCACCCCTGCTCCTACCTGCTGTTCAGCCCCCCGTACGGCGGCCTCGCCGCCGAGGCCCGCGCACGCGGCTGGCGCGTGGCGCACCTGCCCGGCACGCACCTCCACCAGCTCGTCGACCCCGCCGGAACGGCCCGGCACCTCGCCGACCTGGCCTCCGCCCGGTGAGCCCCCGCGGCACCCGCCCTAGAACAGCCGCAGCTTGTCGTCCTCGACGCCGCGCAGCGCGTCGTAGTCGAGGGTCACGCACCGGATGCCGCGGTCCGTCGCCAGCGTGCGGGCCTGCGGCTTGATCTCCTGCGCCGCGAACACCCCCTGCACGGGCGCGAGCAGCGGGTCGCGGTTGAGGAGTTCGAGGTAGCGGGTCAACTGCTCGACGCCGTCGATCTCCCCGCGCCGCTTGATCTCCACCGCGACCGTTCCGCCCTCCGCGTCCCGGCCCAGGATGTCCACGGGCCCGATCGCCGTGGGGTACTCGCGCCTGATCAGCGACCAGCCGTCGCCGAGGGTGTCCATGCGGTCCGCGAGCAGTTCCTGAAGGTGCGCCTCGACGCCGTCCTTGATCAGCCCGGGGTCCACGCCCAGCTCGTGCGAGGAGTCGTGCAGGACCTCGGCCATCGTGATGATCAGCTTCTCGCCGCCCTTGTTCTGCACGGTCCACACCCGGGCGCCGTCCTCGTTCTCGGCCTCCTTGAGCGTGCACGGCGGCGACATCCAGTTCAGGGGCTTGTAGGCCCGGTCGTCCGCGTGGATCGAGACGGACTGGTCGGCCTTGACGAGGATCAGCCGGGGCGCCAGGGGGAGATGGGCGGTGAGCCGGCCGGCGTAGTCGACCGAGCAGCGGGCGATGACGAGACGCATGGGCCCACCCTAGTGCGACGCCCGCGGGCCCCCGACCGGCCGGTCCCCACCGAGCGGACGTGCGGCCGGAGCCGGCGACGGCGGTGCCTCGCGGTGTGCCGTGCCAGGACACCGGGGAGCGGAGGCCTCACTCGTCCGAGAGGAGATAGTCCAGCCCCTCGACGGTGTGCCACACCATGAGCTGGTCCATGGTCACCGCGTACACGGCGGCCCGGTCGCGCAGCTGCTCGTAGGTCAGTCCGGCCCGCCGCAGCAGTGCCTCGCGGTGTGCGAGAGCTTCCGCGCGGGACAGGTGGATCACCGTCGGCATCGTGCGGCCCGTCACCTTCCGCAGCCGTCCGCGGGGACGGGCGTCCCGCGGGCGGGCCGCTCCTCGGTGCCGCGGCGTTCCTCCGCCCGCAGGCGTTCGAGGAACGCGATCGTCGCGGCCGGCGGCATCGCCAGGTCGCGGACCCGGTCGTAGACGGTGCGCAGCCGTTCCATCTCCCGTTGCTCGCGGACGAGTTCACCGGAGCAGCCCGAACCCGCGCACACCACCGTGCGTCCTGTGGGCAGCCAGAGCAGCGCGAGGTCCGTCGCGGTCAGCCCGTGCGGTCCGGCGGAGAACGGGAGCACGTGCAGCGTGATGTTGGGGTGCGCGGCCATCTCCACCAGGTGCGCGAGCTGGCGCCGCCAGGCGGCGCGGTCGGCCAGCGGGCGGCGCAGCACCGCCTCGTCGAGCACGGCCCGGAAGTCGGCCGGGTCGTCCGCCGTCAGGATCAGCTGCCGCGCCAACCGGGCCGCCACCTGCGGCTCGACATCCCCGTGCCCCGGGCGCGCGGCGCGCAGCGCCTCGCGCGCGTACTCGGCGGTCTGGAGGAGCCGGGGCACCACGCCGGCCGCGTACTGGTGGATCGCCCTGGCCTGGGCTTCGAGCCGCAGGTAGCCGCCGTGCTCCTCGCGCGCGGCGTCGTCGCGCGCGAGTTCCCACAGCATCATCAGGTGCGGCGTGGTGCCGTAGGCGGAGTCGAGCGCGGCGATGACGTCGGGACCGCCGAGCCCCTCGCCCCGCTCCAGCTTGTGCAGGTGCGTGTGGTCCCAGCCCAGCTTGTCCGCGAGGCGGCGCAGCGACCAGCCGGCCTCGTTGCGCAACCGGTCCAGCTCCTGGGCGAGCATGAGCCGCGCGGAGGGCCGGTCGCGCCCCGTGATCGGTTTCCTCGCCGGCATGGACACACCTCTCCGCTCGCGAATCTGCTGACGGACCGTGGTCCGCGACGCGGTCACAGTAGGTGCGTACCGGCCGGCCCGTAGGGTGTTCCGGCAAACGCCACCCGGACGGGCAGGCCATGGCACGGCCGTCGCACGGCGTCGCGCCGGTGCGCCCGGGAGCGTGGCGGATGTGCGCCGGCGTGACCGGTGTCATGGGTGGCGGCGGTGGGATTCCGCGCTGGCCGGATATCGGTCCGTTCCCCTGACATGAACGGGCCAGGCGGCCTACCGTGGGCGCGGGGGGCACCGCCGACCTCCGCTCGCGCCGCCGCGCGGCGGCCGGCCCGGCGGCGGTGTGCTCTCCGGCCGTCCGCCAGACCCCTGGCCAGGGGTCGCGAGAGGAGAAGCCCATGTCGCTCGACGTCTCACCGGCACTGCTCGAACAGGCCGAGCGGGGCGATGTCGACGAAGCGGAGTTCGTCGACTGCGTCCGCACATCCCTGCCCTACGCGTGGGACATGATCAGCAACCTGGTGGCCCGGCTGAAGGTGGACGGCGGGGACTTCGCCGACAACACCGTGCCGCCGCCCGACGAGGCGGCCCGCGGCCAGTTGCTGCGCGCACTGGCGAGCAACGCCATCCGGGGTGCTCTGGAACGGCACTTCGGCGTGCGGCTCGCGTTCCAGAACTGCCACCGGGTGGCGGTCTTCCCGCTCGACACGTCCGAGGCGCCGGACGCGGCACTGGCCCGGTTCACCTCGATCCGCGGCCAGTTGCTCAACCAGTCGCCGGAGCTGCGGGACTGCTGACGGCCGTGCCGCGCCGTGCTGCCGTGCCTGCCGCTCCGCCGGGCAGGAGCGGCAGCACGTCCGCGGCGAGCCGCCGCACGTTCGTCTCGGTGGCGGCCAGGTCCCCCGAGCCCTCGACGAGCAGGGCGAAGCGCGTGATGCCGGTGCGTTCCGCGGTCGCGGCCAGCCGGTCCGCGCACAGCTGGGGCGTACCGACCGGGTGCAGCTCGCACAGCAGTTCCGTGTAGGCGAGCGGGTCGCGCATCGAACGCTCCCTGCCGTCGGCGGTCCTGTGCGCGTCGAGTCCCCGGCGCAGCCAGCCGGGCAGGGCGCGGCGCAGCGTTTCGACGGCCTCCGTGTGGCTGTCCGCGACCTGGCACACCCCGGCGGCGACGTGGTCGGCCTCCGGTGCGCGGCCGGCGTCCACGGCCGACGCCCGCCAGTGCGCGACCATCGCGGCCTTCTCCTCGTCGCCGATGTGCATGCCGAGCAGCATCGGCAGGCCGTGCCGCGCGGCGAGCCGCACGGTGGCGGGCGAGGTGCAGGCGACGATCACCGGCGGCCGGTCGGAGGACCTGGGTACCACCGGTACCTCGGGGAAGCGGTAGCGGGCGCCGTCCGCGCCGACGCGCGGTTCGTTCAGCCAGCGCATCAGCAGGTCGAGCGATTCGGGGAAACCGTGTTCGAACGCCTCGATGCCGCCGCCGAACACCTCCAGATCGATCCACGGCCCGCCGCGCCCGACGCCGAGCGTGAACCGCCCGCCCGACGCGAGGTGCAGCAGGGCCGCCTGCTCGCCGAGGGCGACCGGGTGCGCGGTGGTCAGCACGCTGACGGCCGTGCCGACGCGGACGCGGCGGGTGCGGCCGAGGAGGAGTCCGGCGAGGGTCGCGGCGGAGGGGACGACTCCGTAGGGGACGAAGTGGTGTTCGGCGAGCCAGACCGCGTCGAGGCCCACCTCGTCCGCCACCTCGGCGGACCGCAGGGCCCGCGCCAGGGCCTCCCGTTCGCTCTGCCCCGGGTACTGACCTGCCAGCACAAATGTCCCAATCCGCAACGGCCGCATCGCCGTGGCCCCTCTCGCCGTGGTGGCCGAACCGCACCTGGCCCCGTTCTTCCGTGGGCACTAACGCGGAACGCGTGCCGGAGGCACGGGCCTGTGGCAAGTTCTTCGGATGATCATTCGGGAGGGGGCGGTGGGCGCCGCGTAGACTCGGAAAACAGCTTGCCGTCAGACCTCCGAGGTGTTCTCGTGTCCCCGCGTCGCAACCGTCCGCGCGCCTCAGGCCCGCCGCCCGGCGTGCGCGGGGCCGACTTCGGCATCGAGCGGACCGACCTGTGGCGGGGCGAGGAGTGGGTCGTCCGGCGGATAACGGGAGGCGCGGCGGCCAAGCACTACCGGTGTCCCGGCTGCGACCAGGAGATCCCGCCCGGCGTTCCGCACGTGGTCACCTGGCCGAGGGCCGGCGCGGTGGACGACCGCAGGCACTGGCACGGCGCGTGCTGGAACGCCCGGGACCGCAGGGGCGTACGCCCGTCGCGGTCACGGAACGCGCCGCGCTACTGAGGCCGTTGGGGCGCGCGACCGGTGAACGGCGCGGGCGCGCACACCCGGCGCCCGCCGGGTGTGCGCGCCCGCGCTTGCGACGCCGTCAGGCGTCCGTGGAGGTCAGCCGCGCGTAGGCGGCGACCAGGGCGCCCACCGTGACGCCCGCGAGCATGGCGAGCAACGGCCAGCCGGTGGCCGACTCGTCCCCCTCCATCGGCAGCCTGAACAGCGTGGCCAGGCCGTTGAGCAGCGAGAACTCGATCAGGGTGTCACGCAGCGACTCCAGGCTCTCGCCCATCATGAACATGGCCGCGAGCAGCGGGAGCAGCACCAGTCCGATCACCGTGGTGATCGCGCCGGCCGAGTGCCGGATCAGGGCGCCGAGGGACAGGCCGAGCACGCCGAGCAGCGACACGTACAGCGAGGCGCCGAGGGTCGCGCCCATCCAGTGGCCCGCGGTGGCGACGAGCTCCCCGTTCTCGATCGAGTCCTCCATCAGCGGGTCCTGCGCGGCGTACACCGGCACGTCCTGGTCGCCGAGCAGCGAGGAGTGGATCAGGGCGGTGAGCGAGGTCGCGACCAGCGTCATCACGAACGCCAGCGAGAAGAGCACGATCGTCTTGGCCAGCAGCACGCGCCCCCGGTGCGGGCAGGCCGTGAGCGTGGTGCGGATGCCGCCGGTGGTGTACTCCGAGGACATGACCAGCACGCCGAGCGTCATGATGCACAGCTGGCCGAACATCACGCCGAAGAAACCGCCCGACAGCAGCGGCCAGCCGACGTAGTCGTCGGAGCTGAGCGCCACCGCGAGGAGCAGGCCGACGCCCACGGTGATCACGAACATCAGCACCAGCGTCCACACCGTGGACCGGACCGACTTGATCTTGGTCCATTCCGAGGCGATCGCGTGGCCGAGGTGGGTGCGCACGACCGGGATCGGCGACGCGTAGCCGGACACGGCATGCGGCGGGCCCGGGTGGGCCGGGGGCTGGTGCGGCATCTGGGGCGGCAGGTGGGCCGGGGCGGTCATCGGGCGTCCTCGGGGCTGCTTGACGGGGTGGTCGGCTGCTGCGCGGGTTCGGCGCCGGGCGCCTTCCCCGTCCCCGGCTCGGCGGGCGGCGGGGCCTCGGACCGCACGGCGGGGGCGCCGAGCGCCACGGTCGCGCCGGCGGGCGGTGCGACGGCGGGGGCACCGAGCGCCATCGTCGCGCCCGCGGGCGGCTGGGCCGGCGCGTCGGCGGGCGGGGGAGCGGCGGGCGGCTGGGCCGGCGCGGCGGGCCGCACCGCGGGCGCGCCGAGCGCCATGGTGGCGCCCGCGGGCACCGGTTGCGCCTGCGGCGCGTAAGGCCCCTGGTGTTGCTGCGGCCCCTGCGGTTGCTGCGGTTGCCAGGCAGCGGCCGGCGCGGCCTGCGGCTGCTGGAGGAGGCCGTCGCGCCGGTCCTGTGTCGACCGGTAGTCGACCGCGCCCTGCGTCATGCGCATGTACGCCTCTTCGAGCGACGCGGTGTGCGGCGACAGCTCCCACAGCCGCGCGCCCGCCTCGTGCGCGAGGTCGCTGATGCGGGGCAGGTCGACGCCCACGACCTGGAACGCGCCGTCCGGCTCGGGCCGCACCTGCCCGCCGGCCGCGCCGAGCGCCCGCACCAGGGCCTCGCGCTCCTCGTCCCGGCCCTCGGCGACCCTGACGCGCGCGTAGCCCGTGGAGTTCTGCTGGATGAAGTCGCGCACCGGGAGGTCGGCCATGAGCTGCCCCCGGCCGATCACGATCAAGTGATCCGCGGTCTGCGCCATTTCGCTCATGAGGTGACTGGAGACGAACACCGTGCGGCCTTCCGCGGCCAGCCGCCGCATCAGGTTCCTGACCCACAGGATGCCCTCGGGGTCGAGACCGTTCACCGGCTCGTCGAACAGCAGCACGTGCGGGTCGCCCAGCAGGGCCGCGGCGATGCCGAGCCGCTGGCCCATGCCGAGCGAGAAGCCCTTCGACCGCTTGTTCGCCACGCCCTGGAGCCCGACCACGCCGAGCACCTCGTCGACCCGCCGGGCGGGGATGCCCGACAGCTGCGCCAGGCTCAGCAGGTGCGCCCGGGCGCTGCGCCCGCCGTGCTTGGCGTTCGCGTCGAGCAGCGCGCCGACCTGGCGGGGAGCGTTCGGCAGCTGCCGGTAGGTGTAGCCGCCGATGGTCACCGCCCCCGCGCTCGGCTGGTCGAGCCCCAGGATCATGCGCATGGTGGTGGACTTGCCCGCCCCGTTCGGGCCGAGAAATCCGGTGACCTTGCCCGGTTGCACCGAGAAGGTCAAGTCGTACACGGCCGTCCGAGAGCCGTAGCTCTTGGTCAGGCCGACAGCCTCGATCATGTGATTCACCCGCTAGACAGCTGAGAAGGCTTCCCCCAATAGGAGTACGACCCTATCGGCTGTCCGGTCGCCCGGAGCTCCGGCGGAACCCCGGGCGGGCACCCGTGACAGGGGTGTGAAGAAACACCGCGGAACCGGCGGGCGGCTCGCCCGCCCGTCCGCCCCGCCGGAAGCGCCCGGCGCCCGGGGGCCGGCTACGCGCCGGTGAGCTGGGCCATGAGCTGCTCGGCCTCGGAGATCACCCAGTACTCCACGGGGCGCCCGTCCTCGATCCGCAGCAGGTCGTGACCGTGGAACTCCACGGCCGTGCCGGGCGCCGCGGTGACGCCCGGCAGGGCGTGCGCGCCACCGGCGTACGCCCCTCGCGCCGACCAGCGCGCCGCGATCAGGTTCCCTTCGGCCAACGGGCCCACCTCCGCGGTGAACGTGAGCCCTTCGAACGGCAGCCGCCCCTGCCGGATCACCTCGGCCAGTGCGGCGGGCCCGCGCACCAGCGCGGGCCTGCCCGGCCAGTGCCCGGTGAAGTCCTCGGCCACCAGGCCGGCCGCGACGTCGTCCAACGTGTCCAGGTCGCCGTTCCACAGGTCGTTCAGCCAACGGTCGTAGAGAGAAGTCATGTTCTCAACGTAGGGGCTGTCACCCCGGCGGCGCTCCCCGGGGCCGCCGCCCCCCGGGGCGCGGCCGGCCCGGCGGCGGGTCAGCTCCGCGCCTCTCCGGACAGGAAGCCGTCCAGGCCGTCGAGGAGCATGGTGCTGCCCTGCTCGGTCATGGCGCGTTCCTCGTCGGTGTCGCAGGTCTGGCTGACGGCGATCTCCGTCCGGCCGCCGTCCAGCTCGCCGAGCTCCACGGTCATGATCGCCGGGGACGCCTTGCCCGGCACGTCCATGCCGATCACGATGCGGCGGTTCTCGACGACCTCCACGTAGGAGCCGGTCAGCGGGAACTCCTGGCCGTCGGGCGTGACCATCGTCGCCTTCCACGCGCCGCCGGGACGCACGTCGAGCTCGACCGAGCCGGGAGCCGCGCCGGCCCACCGGCCGTACTGCTCGGGCGTCGTCCACGCCCGCCACACGTCCGCGACCGGGGCGTCCAGTGTCCGCCGCAGCGCGTACGAGAATCCCTCGGTCGTGCCGGTCTGCTCGGTGCTCATGTTCGGTCTCCCTGTCTCGTCCCCCAACGGGCCGTCACAGAAGAGACCTTGGGGTGCGCGGGAACTCATCGGTCGCGCGCCGCCGAGTTCCCGCCCGTGCCAGGACCCGCCGTTCGCGATCCGGTGGCGGCGTCCGCCCGGCGGGCGGCGGCCCTCAGGCGTCCCGCTTCTTCAGCCCCACGTACCCGGCGGCCAGCGCGGCGGCCACCCAGGCCAGCATGATCAGCATGCCGGTCCACGGCCCGTAGGGCCGTTCGCCGTCGTCCACCACCGCCATGATGCGCGAACCCGCCTGGTCCGGCAGGTAGTCACCGATCTTCTCCGTCGCCGAGACGTTGGCCAGGATGCCGGAGATCATGAAGAAGAACGGGATCAGCACGCCGAACGACAGCATCGGGCTGCGCAGCAGCCACGCGACCCCCATCGCGAACAGCGCGATCAGCCCCATGTAGAGCCCGCCCCCGACGACCGCGCGCAGCACGCCCGGCTGCCCGAGGTCCGTGCTGTGCTCGCCCAGCATCGCCTGGCCGAGGAAGAACGTCAGGAAGCTGGTGAGCATCCCCACCAGCAGCGCGAGCGCCGTCGCCACCGACACCTTGGCCGCCATCAGCACCCCGCGCTGCGGAACGGCCGCGAGCGAGGCCCGGATCATGCCGGTGCTGTACTCGTTGGAGACCACGAGCACGCCGAACGCGATCATCGCGAGCTGCCCGAGCGAGGTGCCCGCGAAGCTGATGAACGTCGGGTCGAACGTGCGCCGTTCCTCGCTCGACAGGTCCTCGAAGCTGTCGCTGATCAGGAAGCAGATCAGCATGCCGAGCGCCACCGTCACCACGACCGCCGCGGCCAGCGTCCACACGGTCGACCGGACCGAGCGGATCTTCGTCCACTCCGAGGCGAGCACCCAGCCGGGGCGCGTCATCGCCCGGCCCCCCGCGCCTGGTACTCCACGGCCCCCTGGGTCAGCCGCATGAACGCCTCTTCGAGCGACGCCTGCCGGTGGCTCAGCTCGTGCAGCACCAGACCGTTCTCCGCGGCGATCTCGCCGACCCGGGCGGCCGGCACCCCCTCCACCTCGATCGCGCCCTCAGGACCCTGCCCCGGGCGCAGCCCCGCCGCCGCGAGCAGGTCGCGCAGCCGCTGGGCCTGCGGCGAGCGCACGCGGACGAAGCCGCGGGAATTCTCCTCGATGAACCGCGCCATCGATGTGTCGGCCAGCAGCCTGCCCCGCCCGATCACCACGAGATGATCAGCGGTCAACGCCATTTCACTCATCAGGTGACTGGACACGAACACCGTGCGCCCGTCCGCCGCCAATTGCTTCATCAGATTGCGGACCCAGTGAATGCCTTCCGGATCAAGGCCGTTCACCGGTTCGTCGAACATCACGATGCCGGGATTGCCGAGCAGCGCGCTCGCGATGCCGAGCCGCTGCCCCATGCCCAGCGAAAACCCGCCGGGCCGCTTCTTCGCCACCCCCGCAAGACCCACCAGGTCGAGCACTTCACCGATGCGCCGCTCAGGAATGCCGTTGCTCCTGGCCAGGCACAGCAGATGGTGGTGGGCGGTCCTGCCCGGGTGCACCGACTTGGCTTCGAGCAGGGCGCCGATGCGCGTCAGCGGTCGGGACAGCCGCTCGTACGGCTGGCCGTCGACGCTGACCGCACCGCTGGTCGGACGGTCGAGCCCCAGGATCATCCGCATCGTCGTCGACTTGCCCGCGCCGTTCGGCCCGAGGAACCCGGTGACCACACCGGGGCGCACCGCGAACGTCAGCCCCTCCACGGCCGTCTTGCGGCCGTAGCGCTTGGTCAGCTCCGCCAGCTCGATCATGGCTCGACGCTAGAACGGCGCGGGGGCCGCCGCCCGTCCAGGCAGCGGCCCCTGCGCCGTTGGGGTGACCGCCTCGGGCGGCACCGGGAAGCGAGCGCCCCGAGGGCGTCCACTCAGCGTGACTGCTGGGCGGGCACGCCCTTGGAGGCGGTCTCGTCCTCGTCGTCGCCGAGCGTCGCCGCGGCGACCTGGGCGCCGGTCAGCGTGGCCAGCATCTCGCGCACGTTGGTCAGCTGCGCGTTGATGCTGTCGCGGCGGTTGGTCAGCGCGGCCAGCTCCCGCTCCGACTCGCTGCGCACGCGGTCCGCCTTGGCGTTCGCGTCGGCCACGATGTCCTCGGCCTGCCGCTGCGCGGTCTCCACCGTCTGACGCGCGCGCCGCTCCGCGTCGGTGCGCAGCTTCTCGGCCTCAAGGCGCAGCTGCTCGGCACGGTGCTCGATCTCCGCCAGCCGCTTCTCGGCCTTGGCCTGGCGCGAGGCGAGGTCGCGCTCGGACTGCTCGCGCCGCTTGGCCAGGTTGGTCTCGAAGTCGGCTGCCGCCTGCGCCGCCTTGGCCCGGGTGTCCTCGAAGAGGGCGTCCGCCTCCTCGCGCTTGGCCGCGGCGTCCTTGTCCGCCTCGGCGCGCGTGGCCGCCGCCTCGCCCTGGGCCTTCTCGACGATGCGCGAGCCCTCTTCCTCGGCCTTCGCCTTGCGATCGGCCGCGTAGGACTCCGCGTCGTTGCGCACCTGCTGGGCCGCCCCCTCGGCCAGCTCGCGGTGCTGCTCGGCGGCGCGCCGCGCCTCCTCGCGCAGGTCCTTCGCCTCCTCCTCGGCGAGGCGGAGGATCTTCTCGACCCGGGCGCCGAGCCCCGCGTAGGACGGCTCGGAGTCGGTGACGGCGGCCTGGGCGTTCTGCGTTTCGAGGTGCAGCTCCTCGATCCGCTTCTCCAGGGACGTGATACGAGCAAGTGCGCTGTCACGGTCGGCGACGAGCTTCGAGATGCGGTCGTCCACCTGTCCGCGGTCGTAGCCGCGCCGCACGAGCTCGAAGCCGAAGGGGGAGGAAGTGTCGCTCATGGGGTTCCTGTCGAATCAGACGGGTGAGTGGGTTGATGGAATGTCGGGCCTGGGCGTTCAGCGCTTCGAGGTCGAGTTCCTTAAGCCTTTGTCACACACGGGACCATGCCCTCGGAGCCATCATCCTAGGGGGCGAACCGGCGTGTCTTCGAGCGGAACCGGTTTCTCTGTGGAGAATGTTCGCCCCTTCCGCTCAATCGAGTGTTCAGGTGATTGGCCCGACTTCACCGGCCGCCGGACCGCTTGCCGCCGGACCCGGACCCCGAGGCCCCCGCGGAGACCGCGCCCTTGCCGCCACCCCTGCCACTCGGCTTCGGCGCCTCGAACGACTCCAGCGCCTCCAACACGTCCTGCACACGCGAGATCTCGGCGTTGATGTCGGCGCGGCGGCGGGTCAGTTTCTCCAACTCCCGCTTGCCCTCGTCCACCAACTGCTTCGCCTCCCGCTCCGCCTCGGCCCGCATGTCCTGCGTCTCGCGCAGCACCTTGGACCGCTGCCGCTCCGCGTCCTTGAGCAGCGCCTCGGCCTTCTTCACCGCGGCGATGCGCACCTTGGTCGCCTCGGCGTTGGCCTCCGTGTTCAACTTCTCGGCCGCCGCCCTGGCTTCGGCCCGCTGCTCCTCCGCCGCCTTCATCAGTTTGTCCACGCGCTCGCCCGCGGCCCGTTGCAGCTCGGCCGACTCCCGCCTGGCCCGGTCGTGCAGCTCCTCGACCTCCGCCTCGACCCGGGCCCGCAGCTCCTCGGAACGCTCCCTGATCGCCGTCGCGTCCCGACGGGCCTCCTCAAGCAGCTGGTTGGCGTCCCGGCGCGACTTCTCCACCAGTTCGGCACCGGCCTCCCGCGCGTCGGCGACGAGCCGTTCCGACTCCCCGCGGGCCGCGGCGACCATCCGGTCGGACTGCTCCTCGGCCGCGGACGCCATGCGCAGCGCCTCCTCCTGCGCCTTGCCGAGCAGTTCGTCCGCCTGCGCCGCGGCGTCGCCGCGCTTGCGCGACGCCTCCTGCCTGGCCCGGTCGAGCACTTCGTCGGCCTCGGCCCTGGTGCGGTCCGCCGCCTCCTGGGCGCCGGTCCGCAGCCGGTCGGCCTCCTCGATGGCCTCGCGCACCGTGCGTTCCGCGAGCGCCGAGGCCGCCTCCTTCTCCTCGGCCGACTCCCGCAGCACGCGCGCGGCCTCGCGTTCCGCCTCCGCGCGGTGCGTGGCGATCTCCGCCTCCGCGGCCTCGCGCAGCCCGGAGACCGAGTCCCGCACCTGCTGTGCCTTGTGCTCGGCCGCGGCGACCAGCGTCTCCGCCCGGCGCTCCGCGTCGTCGACCCGCGCCTGCGCCGACGCCAGCAGCTCCTCGGCCTGGTCGCGCGCCTGGGCCCGCTCCCGGTGCGCCGCGTCGCGCGCCTCGGTCAGCAGCCGGTCCGCCTCGGCGCGCAGCCGGTCCGCCTCCTCGCGCGCGGCGGCCAGGGTCTCGGCGGCCTCGGCCGTCGTCCGCTCGGCCGCGGCCGCCGCGTCGGCGCGGACCCGGTCCGCCGCCTGCCGCGCCTCCTCGCGCAGCCGGTCGGCCTCCGCGCTCGCCTCCGCGCGCAGCCGGACGGCGCTGTCCTCGCCCTCGGCGCGCGCCCTGGCCGCGTCCGTCGCGGCCTGATCGCGCACCTGCTCCGCGGCCTGCTCGGCCTGCTCGGTCAGCGCCCTGATCCGCTCGGCCGCCTCGGAACGCAGCCGCTCGGCCTCCGCGCCCGCCTCGGAACGCAGGCGGTCCGCCTCGGCCCTCGCGGAGGCCAGGGCCTCCTCCGCCGCCGCGACCCGCTGCTCCGCCTCGCCGCGCAGCCGGCCGATCTCCTCGCCCGCTGCCTCCCGTTCGGCGCGGGTGGCCGCCTTGGCCTCCTCCCGCAGCCGGCGCGCGGCCTCCTCGGCCTCCCGCGAGACGCGTTCGGCCTGCCGGGCGGCCTCCTCGCGCTGCTCGTCCGCCTCGGCACGGGCCTTGCGCAACGCCTGCTCGGCCTGGTTCCGCAGGGTCGTGGCGCGTTCGATCGCCTCGGTGCGGACCCGTTCGCTCTCGGCGGTCGCCGCGGAACGCAGCTCCTCCGCGTCGCTCCTGGCCTGCGCGAGCAGCTCCTCGGCGCTGGCCGCCGCCTGCTCGATCTGCGCGACGGACTCCCGCCTGGCGTCCGCCTTGACCCGCTCGCCCTCCTCGGCCGCGGCCGAGCGCAGCTGCTCCGCCTCGCCGCGCAGCCGCCGCGCCTCCTCCTGGAGCTGCACCGTCTTGGCGCGGTACTGCTCGGTGTCGTCCTGCGCCGCGCCCCTCAGCTGCTCCGCGACCTCGTGCGCCTCGGCGCGCAGCCGGTCCGCCTCGGCCTCCGCCTCGGCGCGCAGGCGTTCCGCCTCCTCGGCCGCGGCCTTCTTGGTGTCCTTGGCCTCCTCGGCGGCCTTGGTCAGCACGTCCTCGGCCGTCCTCGCCGCCTCGGCCAGCTGCGCGGCGTACTCCTCGGCCGACTTGGAACGGGCCTCCTCGGCGGCCTCCGCGACCAGGCGCTCGGCCTCGGCGCGCGCCTCGTCGAGCGCGTTCTGCGCCTCCGCCCTGCGGCGTTCCGCGTCCCGGTTGGCCTCGCCGACCATGCGGGCGACCTCGGCCTTGGCGGTCGCGGTGCGCTGCTCGTACACCGACTCGGCCGCGGCGCGCTGCTTCTCGACCTCCGCCGTCGCCTCGGCGACCAGGCGCTCGGCCTCCTCGCGGGCCGTCCGCAGCGCGGTCTGCGCCTCCGCGGCCCGCTCCTCCGCCCTGCGGACCAGCGCGGCGGCCTCGCGCCGCCCGGCCTCGGTGTCCTGGACCGCGGAACTGCGCAGCCGCTCCGCGTGCTCGGTGGACTCCTGCGCCTGCGTGGAGGCCGCGTCGAGCAGGCGTTCGGCGTCCGCCCTGGCGCGGCGCAGCACCTCGTCCGCCTCGGCGCGCGCGGCCTCCGCCTCGGCGGCGGCGCGCTGCCGCGCGTCCTCGGTCAGGCGCAGCGCCTCGGCCCGCGCCTGGCCGATGGTCCGCTCGGCCTCGGCGCGCGTCTCCTCGATCAGCCGGCGGGCCTGGGACTCGCTGCGGGCGCGGACCTGCTCGGCCCAGGCGACGTTCTCGTTGACGTGGGCCTCGACGGTGGAACGGCGCTGCGCCAGCTCCTCGTCGAGGCGCCGGCGGCGGCCGACGGCCTCCGCGTGCAGCTCCGCCTCCATGCGGGCGCGCTGCTCCGACTGCTCCTGGAGCGCCCGCTGGGACCTGGCGCGCGCGTCGCGCAGTTCGCGTTCGGCCTCGACCCGCATCTGGTCGGCCTGGTGCTGGGCGGACCGCAGGATCTGCTCGGCGTGCCCGCTCGGGTCACCGTAGGGACGCAGGGAGAGCGCGCGGCGCACCTCGTGCAGCTTCGCGCGCAACACCTCGACCTGGTAGCCGAGGTCGTCGGCGTGGTCGACCGCCCGTTGCCGCTCCTTCTTCAGCCGCTCCATCTCGGCTTCGAATCGCGAGAGGTGGTCTGAAGCCTGGTAGGCGTCGTAGCCCCGCACTGCGCGGTCCCATCCGTCCCCTGGTCGTGGCACTGCAAGATCCGGTCATCGGCCGAACGCGGGACGAGAGGAAAGCCCACAGCCCCGGCTCGGCCACTCTACCGGCCGGGGCAGCGTGCGTCAGTGGCCCTGGGCCCCTCCGGGCGGCCCGGGGACCGCGGAGGTGACGAGTTCGGTGAGGACTCCGTGGCAGTCCTTGGGGTGGAGGAACGTGATCCGCGAGTCCATCGAGCCGCGGCGCGGCTCGTCGTACAGGACCCGGACGCCCTTGCCGCGGATCGCCTCGGAGTCGCCGTCCACGTCGGCGGTGCCGAAGGCGATGTGGTGCACGCCCTCGCCGTTCTTCTTCAGCCATTTGCCGACCGCCGAGTCCTCGCGGATCGGTTCGAGCAGTTGCAGGTAGGACGAGCCGCCGTCGTCGGTGCCGTTGATCCGGAGCATGGCCTCGCGGACCCCCTGCTCCTCGTTGATCTCGCTGTGGAAGACCTCGAAGCCGTAGGTGGCACGGTAGAACTCGACGGTGGCGTCGAGGTCGTGGCAGGCGATCCCGATGTGATCGATGCGCGTCAACATGCTGCCATCCCACCGCCTTTGACGTGAGCCGTGCAACGTGCGCACTGTCACAGGAACGTCCCGATGACCGGCGGCGTCACGCTCTGTACATTGTCAGTGAACCATCGTTCACTCCCGAGGTTGTGAGGAGCGCGCCATGACATCAAGCAGCGGCACGGGCGCCACATCCGTGATCGTCGCCGGAGCGAGGACGCCGATGGGCCGCCTGCTCGGCTCGCTGTCGTCCTTCTCCGGCGCGGAACTGGGCGGCTTCGCCATCCGCGCCGCCCTGGAACGGGCCGGCGTCGCCGCCGACCGGGTGCAGTACGTGATCATGGGCCAGGTGCTCCAGGCGGGCGCGGGGCAGATCCCGGCGCGGCAGGCCGCCGTGCGCGCGGGCATTCCCATGACCGTGCCGGCCCTGACCGTCAACAAGGTCTGCCTCTCCGGCCTCGACGCCATCGCGCTGGCCGACCAGCTCATCCGGGCGGGCGAGTTCGACGTGGTCGTCGCCGGCGGCCAGGAGTCCATGTCGAACGCGCCGCACCTGCTGCCGGGGGCGCGCGCCGGCCGCAAGTACGGCGCCATGGAACTGCTCGACGCGATGGCGCACGACGGGCTGACCGACGCGTTCGACGGCGTCGCCATGGGTGAGTCGACCGAGCACTTCGCCGGGCTCATGGGCGTCACGCGCGAGGAGCAGGACGCGGTCGCGGCCCTGTCCCACCAGCGCGCCGCCGCCGCGCGGAAGAACGGCCTCTTCGACGCCGAGATCACCCCCGTGGCGGTCGAGCAGCGCAGGGGCGAACCGCTGATGGTCGCACAGGACGAGGGCATCAGGCCCGACACCACCGTGGAGTCGCTGGCCCGGCTGCGCCCGGCGTTCGCCGCCGACGGCACGGTCACCGCCGGCTCCTCGTCCCAGATCTCCGACGGCGCGGCGGCCGTCGTGGTGATGTCCCGGGCGACGGCGGAACGGCTCGGCCTGCCGTGGCTGGCCGAGATCGGTCCGCACGGGAACGTCGCGGGCCCGGACAACTCGCTGCTCTCCCAGCCGTCCCGCGCGATCGGCCACGCGCTCGACCGGGCCGGGCTCACCGTGGACGACCTCGACCTGATCGAGATCAACGAGGCGTTCGCCGCGGTCGCCGTGCAGTCGATGAAGGACCTCGGGGTAACCCACGAAAGGGTGAACGTCAACGGCGGGGCCATCGCCCTGGGTCACCCGATCGGCATGTCGGGGGCCCGGCTGGCGCTGCACCTCGCGCTCGAACTGCGCCGGCGCGGCGGCGGCACCGGCGCCGCGGCGCTGTGCGGCGGCGGCGGCCAGGGCGACGCGCTGATCCTGCGGGTACCCGCGGTCTGACGGTCGGGCCGGGACCGGCGCGCGGGCGCGGCGGAACGCACCGCGGGGCGAGCGGTGCAGGAGGGAGCACGGTGGGCAGGGCGAGGACCGCCGACGTGGGCGAGCTGGTGGAGCGGGCGCGCGCGGGCGCCCCCCGGGCCGTGGCCCGGCTGATCTCGCTGGTCGAGAACGCGGCGCCGCAGCTGCGCGAGGTCATGGCGGCGCTCGCGCCGCACACCGGCCACGCCTACGTCGTGGGCATCACGGGCGCGCCCGGGGTCGGCAAGTCCACCTCGACGTCCGCGCTCGTGACCGCGTACCGCAGGGCGGGCAGGCGGGTCGGGGTGCTCGCGGTCGACCCCTCGTCGCCGTTCTCCGGCGGCGCCCTGCTCGGCGACCGCATCCGGATGTCGGAGCACGCCTGCGACCCCGGCGTCTACATCAGGTCGATGGCCACGCGCGGCCACCTGGGCGGGCTGGCCTGGGCGGCGCCGCAGGCCGTCCGCGTGCTGGACGCGGCCGGGTGCGACGTGGTGCTGGTGGAGACGGTGGGGGTGGGGCAGTCGGAGGTGGAGATCGCCGCCCAGGCCGACACGACGGCGGTGCTCGTGGCGCCGGGCATGGGCGACGGGGTCCAAGCGGCGAAGGCCGGCATCCTGGAGGTCGGTGACGTCTTCGTGGTCAACAAGGCGGACCGGGACGGCGCCGACGCGACCGTCCGCGAGCTGAACCACATGCTGGGCCTCGGGGAGGCCCGGGCCCCAGGGGACTGGCGGCCCACGATCGTGCGCACGGTCGCCGCGCGCGGTGAGGGCCTGGACGACGTGGTCGAGGCGCTTGAGGGGCACCGGGCGTGGCTGGCCGCGCACGGCCGCCTCGCCGAACGCCGCACCCGCCGCGCCGCGCGCGAGGTCGAGGCCATCGCGGTGACCGCGCTCCGCGCGCGCATCGCCGACCTGCGCGGCGACCGCAGGCTGGTCGCGCTGGCGGAACGCATCGCCGCCGGAACGCTCGACCCCTACGCGGCGGCCGACGAGCTGGTCGCGGGCCTGACCGGCGGCGCCTGAGCCGGGCGCGCCCGGCGCGCCGCGGCCCGGGAAAGCGCACCGCCCCTTCCGGGCCGGGGCCGGAAGGGGCGGAGCCGGAAGGGGCGGAGCCGGTGCCGCCGGGCGGCGGTGCTCACGGCGAGTCGGTGCGGGGCTCAGCGGTCGTCGCGGTCGTCGTCGCGGTCGTCGTCGTTGTCGTCCCGGTCGTCGTCGTCGTTGTCGTCCCGGTCGTCGTCGTCATCGTCGTCCCGGTCGTCCCGGTCGTCCCGGTCGTCGTCCCGGTCGTCCGCGTCGTCGTCGCCCCGGTCACCGCGGTCGTCCCGGTCGTCCCAGTCGTCGTCGCCCCGGTCGTCGTCGCGGTCGTCCCGGTCGTCATCGTCGTCCTGCTCGCGGTCGGTGACGTTGCCCGTGCCCAGGTTGATCGACAGCTCGTGCTCGGCGCCGTCGCCGCCGCGCAGCTCAAGCTCCCAGTGGCCGTCGTCCACGTCCGCCTCGCGCAGCGTGGCGGAGGTCTGCTGCTCGGCGAGGCGGATCGCGCCCAGCACGTCGACCTCGGCGTTGCCCGAGCGCAGGCTCACGGCCACCCCGCGGTCGTCATCGTCGTCGTCCTTGTCGTGGCTGTCGAGCACCTCGCGGCCGTCCTCGCTGACGTGGACCTCGTACCACCGGTCGTCGTCACCGAAGATCTCGACCTCCCAGGCGCGGTGCCGGTCGCCGTCGTCATCGTCGTCGTCCAGCTCGATCTCGGTGACCACGCCGGGGCGTGCGGTCAGGGCCGAGTTCACCGCGCGCTCGGCGGCCGAGCCCCCGCCCGCGCCCTGCTCGTTCCGGTCGTCGCGGTCGTCGTTCCCGCCGCTCCCGCTGCCGCCGGCCTCGGCGACCGAGATCTGCTCCAGCGTGTTCGAAGCCTGCTCGCTGTCCCCGCCCGAGCCCATCGTGGCGCCGGCCAGGGTGCCGCCGCCCACCACGGCACCGGCGGCGACGATCGCGATGATGATGTTGCGCTTCATGAGGGTTCCTCCCCGTTGTCGGCTTCTGCCTGGTGACGAGTAAGACCATGCCGGATCGTTGCTGAAGGGACCCTGAAGGCACCTGAAGACTTCTTCAGGAACGGTTTGCCAAGCTTGCTCCATGCGCGTGCTGATTGTGGAGGACGAGAAGCGGCTGGCCCGGTCGCTCGCCCAGGGCCTGACGGCCGAGGGGTTCGCCGTTGATGTGGCCCATACCGGTACGGACGGGCTGCACCGGGCCACCGAGGGGTCCTACGACCTGCTGATCCTCGACATCATGCTGCCGGGCATGAACGGCTACCGCGTCTGCGCCGCCCTGCGCGCCGCGGGCGACGAGACGCCCATCCTCATGCTCACCGCGAAGGACGGCGAGTACGACGAGGCCGAGGGGCTGGACACCGGCGCCGACGACTACCTGACCAAGCCGTTCTCCTACGTGGTGCTCGTGGCCCGCGTCCGGGCGCTGCTGCGCCGGCGCGGCGGACGCGGGGCCTCGCCCGAACTGCGCGTGGGCGACCTGGTCGTGGACCGGGCGGCTCGCCGGGTGTCCCGGGCCGGGCTCGAAGTGGCGCTGACAGCGAAGGAGTTCACCGTGCTCGAATACCTGGCCGGCCGGGCCGGCGAGGTGGTCTCCAAGGCCGAGATCCTGGACCACGGCTGGGACTTCGCCTACGACGGCGACCCCAACATCGTCGAGGTGTACATCAGCGCGCTGCGCAGGAAGATCGGCCCCGGGCTGATCACCACCGTGCGCGGCGCGGGCTACCGGCTGGTGGCTCCCCGTGGCTAGCGTCCGGTCGAAGGCGGCGTTCGGCGCCACCGCGGTCGTGGCTGTCGCCCTGGTGGCCGCGGGGCTCATGATGCTCACGCTGCTGCGCGAGAACCTGGACGAGCAGGTGGCCGTCGACGCCGAGCTGGCCGGCCGCAGGGTGGCCGAGCAGCTGGCCACGGGCACCACGTTCCACGAACTCGACCTCGGCACCTCAGGACTCGTGCAGGTCGTCGACCGGGAGGGCGCCAGGACCCGCGCCATCACCGACGGGGTCGAGGAGATCCACGGCACCGGAAGCGACCGCGTCGAGGAGTCGCACCCGGAGCCCTCGCCCCCGCCCCCGGCCTCCGAGGAGCCCGCCCGGCAGCCCGGGGCCGACGGCGACGGCGATGACGGCGATGACGATGACGACGACGATGACGACGATGACGACGACGAGGCCGGGCAGACCGAGGAGGAGGACGGGGACGGGCTGAGCCCGGGCGAGGTCGACGACCAGGTCGAGGTCGGCAACGGCTGGGCCGTGGTGGACGGCGAGCGCGGCGACTACCTGTTCGCCGAGGTCGAGGTCACCACGCCGGACGGCGAGGAGGCCGTCGCCTACGCCGGTGTCCCGCTGGACGTCGAGCAGGCCGCGCTGGACAGCGTCCGCACCTCGATGCTGGTCGCGGCGCCGCTGCTGCTCGCGGTCGTCGGCGGCGTGACGTGGCTGGTGACCCGCAGGGCGCTCGGCCCGGTCGAGGGCATCCGCCGGGAGATGGCGGCGATCACCCGGTCCGCCGACCTGTCCCGCCGCGTTCCCGAGCCGGCGACGCAGGACGAGATCGGCCGGCTCGCGGTCACCACGAACGAGACGCTCGCGGCCCTGGAGACGGCCGTGGAACGGCAGCGGCGGTTCGTCGCCGACGCCTCCCACGAGCTGCGCAGCCCGATCGCGTCGCTGCGCACCCAGCTCGAAGTCGGCGAGGCGCACCCGGAACTGCTCGACGTGCCGGGCGCGGTGAAGGACACGGTGCGCCTCCAGGCGCTGGCGGCCGACCTGCTGCTGCTCGCCCGGCTCGACGCGGGGGAGCGCCCGCAGGCCGGCGAGGTCGCCCTCGCCGAGCTGGTCACGGAGGAGCTGGAGCAGCGGCCCGCCGCCGACCCGCACCCGGTGCGCCCGGCGGAGCTGGCCGACGTGGCGGTCAGCGGCTCGCGCGGGCAGCTGTCGCGGGTGCTGGGGAACCTGGTGGACAACGCGCAGCGGCACGCGGTCACGGGGGTGCGGGTGTCGGTGCGCCGCGAGGGGGACGACGCGGTCGTCGAGGTCGCGGACGACGGGTCCGGGGTGCCCGAGGAGGACCGGGAGCGGATCTTCCAGCGGTTCGTGCGGCTGGACGACGCCCGCAGCCGCGACGACGGCGGCGCGGGCCTCGGCCTGGCCATCGCGCGGGACGTGGCCTCGCGGCACGGCGGTTCGCTGACGGTCGGGGCGGCCCCTGAGGGCGGGGCGCTGTTCGTCCTGCGGCTGCCCGTGCTCGCCGGCGCTTGACCGCTCGCGGGCCGGCCACCGTTCGCGGACCGGCCCGCGCCCGGCCGGGCTACCGGCCGCGCCGCGCGTGCAGGTGCTCGGCGACGGGGGCGAGCGAGCGGTGCAGGGCCGCGAGGTCCTCCGGGCTCAGCAGGTCGAGCAGGTGCCGCCGTACGGAGGCGACGTGGTGCGGCGCGACCTCCCGCATGGTGGTCCAGCCGTGTTCCGTGAGCACCGCGAACAGGCCCCGCTTGTCGGAGTCGCAGTGCTCGCGCCGCACGAGCCCGGCCTTCTCCATGCGGGTGATCTGGTGCGAGAGCCTGCTCTTGGACTGGAGCGTGGCCGCCGCCAGGTCGCTCATCCGCATGCGGTGCTCGTCCGACTCCGACAGGTTCACCAGGATCTCGTAGTCGTTCATGGTCAGGCCGAACGGCTGGAGGTCCCGCTCCAGCTGGTGCGTGAGGAGCTTGCTGACCTCCAGGTGCGTGCGCCAGGCGCGTTGCTCGGCGTCACTGAGCCAGCGGGTCCCGGTGTCGGTGTCCATGTCCTGAACTGTAGCCAACGGCCGCCACCCGGCCGGAGTGATCGTCGCGGGGCTTGCGACAATGGAGCTGCTTGTGCATGCGTTCACATGCGCTGCCCCGCGTCCCTGCTCACGAAGGCGTACTTCCCATGGACCTCAAGACCGTCTCCGCCCTGCGCCGACTCCGGCTGGTGTCCGCCCCCGAAGCGGTCTCCTTCCTGCTGCTCCTGGTCTGCTCGGTGCTGAAGCGGACCACCGACTTCAACGCCGTCCCGGTGATGGGCGCGGTGCACGGCTTCCTCTTCGTCGTCTACGTGCTGTTCTGGGCGGACGCCTGGAACCGCGCCAAGTGGCCGCTGAAGACGGCGGCCTTCTACTTCCTGATGTCCGTGCTGCCCGCCGGCGGCTTCTTCGCCGAGCGCCGGCTGCGCCGCGAGCAGGACGACGCGGCCATCGCGGCGCGCGCCCGGCGCGAGGGCGTGGTCAACGCCTGACATCCGCCGGGGCGCCCTTCGCTCGCTCGGACCTCCCCGGGTCGACAGGGCCTGCGGCCTGACGTGTTGTTGATACGTCGGCTTTGAGGCTTTCGTCCGAAGGAGGGTGCCGTGCGGCTTGCGGGGTACGACTACGAGACGTTCAGCTGCCTGGCCGGGCCCCTCGCCGAACCCGAGCCCGGCTACCGGGTCCGCTACCGGACGCTGATCTCCCGCGAGCCGCACCGAATACGCGCCGTCCTGCTGATGACGCTTGCGCCGCTGCTCTCCGCGGTGCTGCTGATCTGGCTGGTCTGGCCGGGCCACTGGACCGACCGCGACCACGCGCCCTGGTGGCTGCTGGCGGCCGACGCCGTCATGCTCGGCTGCATCGGGCTCATCGAGGTCTTCCGCCTCGCCAACGTCGTCTCCATCGCGCACGCCACGATGGTGGCCCGCGACCCGGTCCCCGTCGTCCCCGAGACCGGCACCCGCGTCGCGTTCCTCACCACCTACGTGCCCGGCAAGGAGCCGCTCGCAATGGTGCGGGCGACCCTGGAGGGCGCCGTGCGCCTCAGGCACCCCGGCCCGCTGGACGTCTGGCTGCTCGACGAGGGCGACGACCCGGCCGCGCGCGAGCTGTGCGCCCGCCTGGGCGTGCGGCACTTCACGCGCCGCGGGGTGCCCGAGTGGAACCAGCCCGCGGGCCCGCACCGGGCCCGCACCAAGCACGGCAACTACAACGCGTGGCTCGCCGCCCACGGCGACGAGTACGACTACTTCGCGGCCGTCGACACCGACCACGTGCCGCTGCCCGACTACCTGGAACGGATGCTCGGCTACTTCCGCGACCCGGACGTCGCCTTCGTCGTCGGCCCGCAGGTGTACGGCAACTACACCACGCCGGTCACCAAGGCGGCCGAGAGCCAGCAGTTCCTCTTCCACGCCCTGATCCAGCGGGCGGGCAACCGCTACGGCTCCGCGATGTTCGTCGGCACCAACAACGCCGTGCGGGTCTCCGCGGTCCGCGGCATCGGCGGCCTGGTCGACTCCGTCACCGAGGACATGGCCACGGGCTTCGAACTGCACCGCGCCGTCAACCCCGACACCGGCAGGCGCTGGCGCTCGGTCTACACGCCCGACGTGCTCGCCGTCGGCGAGGGACCCTCGACCTGGACCGACTTCTTCTCGCAGCAACTGCGCTGGTCCCGCGGCACCTACGAGACGATCCTGCGCCAGTACGGCCGCGGCCCCCGCCGCCACAGCATGGGCGCCACGTTCAACTACTCGCTCATGCTCGCGTTCTACCCGATGGCCGCGATCACCTGGGTGCTCGGCGCCCTCGGCTGCACCCTGTACCTGACCATCGGCGCCTCGGGAACGCAGGTCGCGTCGTCGGTGTGGATGATGCTCTACAGCGACGTGGCCGCGCTCCAGATCGGCCTCTACCTGTGGAACCGGCGGCACAACGTCTCCCCGCACGAACCGGCCGGCTCCTCGGGCGCGGCGGGCATGATCATGTCGGCGCTGTCCGCGCCCGTCTACGCCAGGTCCCTGCTCGACGCCGTGCTGCGCCGCCGCTCGGCGTTCGTCGTCACGCCCAAGGGCGGCGAGGCGAGCCGCGACCGGCCCGCCACGTTCCGGCTGCACTTCTTCTGGGCCGGCCTCATCTGCTGCGCGTTCCTCGTCTCCGTCGCCGAGGGCCACACCCACGCCGCGATGCGCACCTGGGCGCTGCTCGCCCTCGTGATCTGCCTGGCCCCCGTCACCGTCTGGTGGCTGGCGCGGCGCCGCGCCACCGGCGCGGCCGGCGGGCCCGACGCGCCCGCCCCGCCGCCCGGCGGACCGGGGGAGCGGCCCGACCGCACCGATGACACCGACCGCACCGACACCGACCGCCCCGTCGCACCGCGACCAGGAAGCCCCGTGGGAGTTGAGGCATGAGGTACCGACCGAGTGACCGCATGAAGAAGACCGCCGTCGGCACCGGCGCGACCCTGCTGCTCGCGGCCTTCAACGTGCCGGCCGCGCTGAGCTTCGCGCAGGACCGCATGCACGAGTACCGGATATCCAGGCCGGAGTACAAGGCGGAGTTCGGCTCGTGGGACGTCGTGGACGTGCCGGAGGAGTTCCGCACCAACGCCATCCACGCCGCCCTGCTGCGCACCGGCAAGGTGCTGCTGATCGCCGGCTCGGGCAACGTCGAGGACGAGTTCGACGCGGGCACCTTCCAGACGGTCCTGTGGGACCCCGAGACGAACGAGTTCTCCGAGGTGCCCACGCCCGAGGACCTGTTCTGCGCCGGGCACGCCCAACTGCCCGACGGCCGGCTCCTGGTCGCGGGCGGCACCGCGAGGTACGAGGTGCTGGGCGACGACGTCACGCACGCCGGCGGCCCGATGCTGCTCAAGAACGAGGACCCCGACCGCGAGCGCACGTTCAAGAAGGGCACCCGGCTGCGCGCCCCCTCGGGCCAGGAGTACGTCACCGAGGCCACCGTGACCGTGCCGCGCGCCACCAAGAAGGTCGTCGACGACGAGGTGGAGATCACCGCCGGCGAGGTGCGCGTCTTCGTCCTGGCCGTCGAGGAGGGCGAGGACGGCGTCGCCGAGGACCCCGCCCAGTACGAGATCCTGGGCCTCAAGGGCCGCGACGCGGACAACCTCTACGGCCTGGCCGAGGACATCACCCTGGACGACCAGGACTTCCAGGGCATCGACGCGGCCTACGAGTTCGACCCCGGGGCGGAACGGTACGTGCCGGTGCCCAGCATGCGCGAGGCCCGCTGGTACCCGACGCTGACCGCCCTCCCCGACGGCCGGGTGCTGACCGTCTCGGGACTCGACGAGGTCGGCGAGGTCGTGCCCGGCATCAACGAGATCTACGACCCGGAGACCAAGACCTGGTCCGAGGGCCCCGAGCGGTACTTCCCCACCTACCCGGCCCTCTTCCTCACCCAGGGCGGCGAGATCTTCTACACCGGGTCGAACGCCGGCTACGGCCCCGCGGACGAGGGCCGCGACCCGGGCCTGTGGAACCTGGAGGACAACACCTTCACCGAGATCGGCGGCCTGCGCGACGCCGACCAGCTGGAGACCTCCGCGTCCCTGCTGCTGCCGCCGGCCCAGGACCAGCGGTTCATGGTGCTGGGCGGCGGGGGAGTGGGCGAGTCGGAGAAGTCGACGGAGCGGACCGCGATCGTCGACCTGACCGAGGACGACCCGCGCTACCGCGACGGGCCCTCGCTGCCGAAGGGCACGCGCTACCTCAACAGCGTGATCCTGCCCGACGACACCGTCTTCACCTCGGGCGGCTCCGAGGACTACCGCGGGCGCGGCAAGAGCGACATCCTGCGGGCGCAGTTCTTCGATCCGGCCACCAACGAGTTCCGCCGGGCCGCCGACCCGACGGTGGGGCGCAACTACCACTCCGAGGCGCTGCTGCTCCCCGACGGCCGGGTCGCGACGTTCGGCTCCGACCCGCTGTTCGGCGACGCCGACAACACGCGCATGGGCACGTTCGAGAAGCGCATCGAGGTCTACACGCCGCCCTACCTCCACGACGGCAGGGAGGAGTCGCGCCCGGTGCTGGACGAGGGGCCGCGGCGCGCGGCCCCCGGCGACACCGTCACCTTCGCGACCGGGGCGGCCGACCGGATCGCCACCGCCAGGCTGATGCGGCCCAGCGCCGTCACGCACACCACGGACGTGGAGCAGCGCTCCATCCAGCTCGACATCGAGCGCGGCGAGGGCGAGGCGTCGTTCACCATCCCCGACGACACCTCGCTGGTGCCGCCCGGCTGGTACATGCTGTTCGTGACCGACGAGGCGGGCACGCCGTCGGAGGCGAAGTGGCTGCACGTCGTCGAGTGACCCGGCGCGTCGCGGGCGGGCCGCGCGCCGGTCAGCCGGTCCCTGCCCCGGCCTCGCGGGCCAGGCCGAGCGCGTAGTCCGCCCACCACCGGCCCGCCGGGGGGCCGCCCCGGCACTCGCCGTCGGACTCGCCCGGCCGCTTGATCCACAGGTAGGCGTCGATCAGCGGGTCCTCGGTCTCGCTCGTCGGCGGCGCGCCCAGCGCCCGGCCCGGCGGGTTGCACCACGCCTCCTCGCCGCCCTCGTACGGCCCGTTGCCGTTGCGGCTGGTGTCGATCACGAAGTGCGCGCCGTCCAGCAGCTCCGACAGCCTGCGCCCGTACGCGGCGCTGTCCTCCAGGGTCTGGAAGTTCGCGACGTTGACGGCGAAGCCGTCCGCCCGCGCCACCCCGGCGCGCAGCAGCGGGTCGGAGATGCGCGCGGGGTCCGTGATCCAGCTGGCGTTGCCCGCGTCGAGGTAGACGCGGGTGTGCGGCTGCCGCGCGAGCCGGTCGATCGCGGCCGACAGGAGCCGGAACCGCTCGGGCACGTACCCGGCGTCGGTGCAGCCGTCCGCGGTGTGCGGAACGGCGTCCGGCTCAAGCACCACGATGGCGCGCGCGTCCCCGATGGCGCCGGCGAACGCGTCGATCCACTCCTCGTAGGCGGCCCCGTCCGCCGCGCCGCCCTGCGAGTACTGGCCGCAGTCCCGGTGCGGGATGTTGTAGGCGACGAGCAGCGCCGTGCGGCCCTGCGCCGTGGCCGCGCCGGTCACGGCCCGCACCACAGGCGCCGGGTCCTCCTCGCCCGGCGGCCACGTGGCCATCGGCCGGTCGGCGATGCGCCGCAGGACCTTCGCGTCCTCGGTCCTGCCCTCGGCCTCCCACGCGCGCACCTGGCGCGCGGCGGGGCTGTCCGGGTCCACCCAGAACTCGCCGGCGGACTCCGCCGCACGCGACGGGTCCTCGGGCGCCGGCTCGCCGGCCCCGCCCGAGGAGCCCGAGGTGCAGCCGAGGGCGAGCAGCGCGCAGACCAGTGTGGTGGCGACGCGACGGGTGCGGGGGCGTGCGTACATGGCGTCATCGTGTCATGACGGAACGTGTCCGCGCGGCAGCGCCACCGGCCGCCGGGACGGGCGCCGCGGGCGTGCCGATAGGGTCGCGGCGTGGCCAAACCGCTCAGTCTCCCCTTCGATCCGATCGCCCGCGCCGACGACCTGTGGAAGCGCCGCTGGGGCCCTTCCCCCTCGATGGCCGCGATCACCTCGATCATGCGGGCGCAGCAGATCCTGCTCGCCGAGGTGGACGCCGTGGTCAAGCCCTACGGGCTGACGTTCGCCCGCTACGAGGCGCTGGTCCTGCTCACCTTCAGCAAAGCGGGTGAGCTGCCGATGTCCAAGATCGGCGAACGGCTGATGGTGCACCCCACCTCCGTGACCAACACCGTGGACCGCCTCGTGCGCTCGGGGCTGGTCACCAAGCGCCCCAACCCGAACGACGGCCGCGGCACGCTCGCCTCCATCACCGACGAGGGCAGGGCCGTGTGCGACGCGGCGACCCGCGACCTGATGGCGATCGACTTCGGGCTCGGCGCCTACGACGACGAGGAGTGCGGGGAGATCTTCGCGCTGCTGCGTCCGCTGCGCGTGGCCGCCGGGGACTTCGAGGACTTCCCGGAGGTCGGGGCGGGCGGGGCCGTGGGGGCCGTTCGGGGCGCCGGGGCCGTTCGGGGCGCCGGGGGAGCCGAGGAGGGGGCCGGGGGAGATCGCCCCGAATGACCGGATAGGCTCGCCGGTATGAAGCGGAGTGTGCTCACGCGGTACCGCGTCATGGCCTACATCACCGCCGTGATGCTGCTGGTCCTCTGCACCTGCATGGTGTTCAAGTACGGCTTCGACACCGGCGAGGAGCTGACCCTGATGGTCTCGCAGGCCCACGGCCTGCTGTTCATGCTCTACCTGGTGTTCGCGTTCGACCTCGGCCACAAGGCCCGCTGGCCGTTCGGCAAGCTGCTGTGGGTCCTGCTGTCGGGCACGATCCCGTTCGCGGCGTTCTTCGTCGAGCGCGGGATCAGGGCCGAGGTGGAGCCCCTGATCGAGGCGGAGGAGCAGGCCGAGCCCGTCGGGGCCTGAGCGGTCCGGCGCGGCGCCCCGGGCGGCAGCCGCCCGGGGCGGCCTCGTGCGGGCTCGTTTCCCTCGACATTTACTAGGACGTCCAAGTAAATTGGTGGCATGGACTCCGAAGCCATCACCGCGGGCCGCCGACGCTGGCAGGCCCGCTTCGACGCGTCCCGCACCCGGGACGCCGACTTCACGACGCTCTCCGGCGACCCCGTCGAGCCCGTGTACGGACCGCGCCCGACCGACAGCTACGAGGGCTTCGAGCGCATCGGCTGGCCCGGCGAGTTCCCGTTCACCCGCGGCCTGTACCCCACCGGGTACCGGGGCAGGACGTGGACCATCCGCCAGTTCGCCGGCTTCGGCAACGCCGAGCAGACCAACGAGCGCTACCGCATGATCCTCGACGCCGGGGGCGGCGGCCTCTCCGTGGCGTTCGACATGCCCACGCTGATGGGCCGGGACTCCGACGACGCCCGCTCGCTCGGTGAGGTCGGCCACTGCGGCGTCGCCATCGACTCGGCGGCGGACATGGACATCCTCTTCCGCGGCATCCCGCTGGGCGAGGTCACCACCTCGATGACCATCAGCGGCCCCGCCGTCCCGGTCTTCTGCATGTACGTCGTCGCCGCCGAGCGGCAGGGCGTGGACCCCGGCACGCTCAACGGGACGCTCCAGACCGACATCTTCAAGGAGTACATCGCCCAGAAGGAGTGGCTGTTCGGGCCCGAGCCGCACCTGCGGCTCATCGGCGACCTGATGGAGTACTGCGCCGAGCGCGTCCCGGCCTACAAGCCGCTGTCGGTCTCCGGGTACCACATCAGGGAGGCCGGGGCCACGGCCGCGCAGGAGCTGGCCTACACGCTCGCCGACGGCTTCGGCTACGTCGAGCTCGGCCTCAGCCGCGGCCTCGACATCGACACGTTCGCGCCCGGCCTGTCGTTCTTCTTCGACGCGCACATCGACTTCTTCGAGGAGATCGCGAAGTTCCGCGCGGCCCGCCGCATCTGGGCCCGCTGGCTGCGCGACGTGTACGGCGCGACCAGCGCGCGCGCCCAGTGGCTGCGCTTCCACACCCAGACCGCCGGGGTGTCGCTGACCGCGCAGCAGCCGTACAACAACGTGGTGCGCACCGCCGTCGAGGCCCTGGCCGCCGTGCTCGGCGGCACGAACTCGCTGCACACCAACGCGCTGGACGAGACCCTGGCCCTGCCGAGCGAGCGGGCCGCCGAGATCGCGCTGCGCACCCAGCAGGTGCTGATGGAGGAGACCGGCGTCACCAACGTGGCCGACCCGCTCGGCGGCGCCTGGTACATCGAGCAGCTGACCGACCGGATCGAGGCCGACGCCGAGCGGATCTTCGAGGAGATCCTGGAACGCGGCCGGCGCGCGGTGCCCGACGGCCGGCACCCCATCGGGCCCGTCACCTCGGGGCTGCTGGCCGGGATCGAGAGCGGCTGGTTC
Source organism: Streptomyces marincola (assembly GCF_020410765.1). Taxonomy (NCBI): domain Bacteria; kingdom Bacillati; phylum Actinomycetota; class Actinomycetes; order Kitasatosporales; family Streptomycetaceae; genus Streptomyces; species Streptomyces marincola. Next base: position 5,194,711 of record NZ_CP084541.1, read on the forward strand.
ACCGGGCAGATCGCGGAGGCCGCGTTCCGCTACCAGCAGGCGCTGGAGAAGGGCGACAAGCGCGTCGTCGGCGTCAACCGCCACACCGGCTCGGTGACCGGCGACCTGGAGATCCTGCGCGTGAGCCACGAGGTGGAACGCGAGCAGGTGCGCGCCCTCGGCGCGCGCCGCGCCGCCCGCGACGACGCCGCCGTCGGCGCCGCGCTCGGGGACCTGCTCGACGCGGCGCGTTCCGGGCGGAACATGATCGAACCGATGCTCCGCGCCGCCCGCGCCGAGGCGACGCTCGGCGAGATCTGCGGCGCGCTGCGGGAGGAATGGGGCACCTGGACCGAGCCCATCGGCTTCTGAGGCCGGTCCCGTGACCCGCACGGGCGCCGCGACCGCGGGGCCCGTACCCGAACGCGCGCGGAAGGGGGGAGACTGGTCCCATGCAGCCACGCAATGTGTCCATGAGCGGAGCCGTCGACCTCTCCGCGGTGAAGGCGGCCGCAGAGGCCAAGCAGAAGGCGGAGCAGGCCCGCGCTCAGCGGGCCGAGGCCCAGGCGGGCGGGCAGCAGGCGGAGGCCCCGGTCCGGCTCGTCATCGATGTCGACGAGGCGACTTTCGAGCAGGAGGTGCTCCAGCGCAGCACCGAGGTTCCCGTCGTCATCGACTTCTGGGCCGAATGGTGCGGGCCGTGCAAGCAGCTCAGCCCCATCCTCGAACGGCTGGCCGCCGAGTACGCGGGCCAGTTCGTCCTTGCCAAGATCGATGTCGATACCAACCAGATGCTGTTCCAGCAGTTCGGCGTGCAGGGCATCCCCGCGGTGTTCGCGGTGATCGCCGGGCAGGCGCTGCCGCTGTTCCAGGGCGCGGCGCCGGAGCCGCAGGTACGCCAGGTGCTCGACCAGCTGATCCAGGCCGCGGAGGCGCGCTTCGGCATCGTCGGCACCCCGGTCGACCCGGCTCAGGCCGCGGCCCAGCAGGCCCAGGAGCCCGTCGCGCCCGAGCCGCCCGCCGACCCGGCGCTCACCGCGGCCCACGCCGCGCTCGACGCCGGCGACCTCGGCGGCGCGATCCAGGCGTACCAGAACGTGCTCGCGGGTGAGCCGGCCAACGTGGAGGCCAAACTCGGGCTGGCGCAGGCCCAGTTGCTCTCCCGGGTGCAGGACGTGAACGCCGAGCGGGTGCGCAAGGAGGCCGCGGAGCGCCCCGAGGACGTCGCCGCGCAGCTCGCGGTGGCCGATCTCGACCTGGTCGGCGGCCACGTCGAGGACGCGTTCGGCAGGCTCGTCGGCACCGTGCAGCGCACGTACGGAGAGGACCGCGACACCGTGCGGGTACGTTTGCTCGAACTCTTCGAGGTCGTCGGTCCCGACGACCCGCGCGTGGTCGCGGCGCGCAGCGCGCTCGCGCGCGTGCTCTTTTGAGTCGAGCCCGTCTCAGGCGCCCACAGCGATCGCGTTTTACCAAGTTTTGGTAAAACGCGATCGCTGTCACGTTCTGTCACATCGGCCCGGCGTCCGGGGTGGGTTACGTCCGATTTGATGCGCCTGTGCGGTGGCCTGTCGCGCGCACCGTGTGTGCCGGAGGTGCGGCGTTCCCCGCCGTTTTCCCCCTTCTATCTTACTCGCAAGTAAAGAACCCCTTGTGTCATGCCGTGGGATGCACCACGATCGGCTCGTCGATGGAGCCACGTGTCGGCCTCGGGGCAGGGGGGTTCCCGCCCTTCGCGGATGGGACCTGTTCCGCAGTGAGCCGTGCAGCACGGCGGTCAGTGGCTGTCACCGGGGTGCAGTCCGGGGACAACGCGCTTCTCCTCTCCAGGCGTCGGGCGCCTGCTGACCGCAGTTGGCCGGGTTGCCGGGAGATGGTCGTCCGTGAAGGAGGAAAGTCATGGAGTCACAGGCTCGCGGCGGCACCAGATGGCGACGATTCGGCCTGGTGATGGTGCCGAGCGTGGCCGCTACCGCAGTCATAGGCGTGGCCCTCGCGCAGGGGGCGCTGGCCGCTTCGTTCAGTGTGTCGGGCCAGGAGTTCAAGGTCAGCGTCGACCGGCTGTACGGCGAGGGTTTCGTGCAGTACAGCCAGACGGTACGGCCGGCAGGCGAGCGGCCGCAGCCCGTCGCGGTCTCCGCGTTCGAGTACGCGGAGATCGACAACCTCTGCCAGTCGGTTGTCGTTCCGGTGCCCTTCATCGGGGATGTCACGCTGCGGATCGGGGCCGGAAGCGATCCCGACCGCCCGGTCGAGGCCGACAACCTGTTCATCGACCTGTCCCAGCTGGACGCGCAGGCGGAGTTCAGGAACATCGACATCGGCGTCAACGTCGACGAGCAGACGCGCGGCCCCCGCGGCCCGGACGGTCCCGACGGCGGCCCCGCAGCGGGGTCGTTCGCCCAGCAGGCCGAGTCGGTGGTGCTCACCGATGTCGAGCAGACCGCGTGGGCCACGTCCGCGGGGACGTTCACGCTCACCGACTTGAACCTGAGTCTGCACCGGGGCGCGAACGAGTGCTTCTGACGGCATGAGCCGTCCCTGGGGCAGAGCGGTCGCCCGTCTCTGCCCCAGGAAAAACGCCGTATCGTGCGTCCCGCCACAGAATCACGCGCCATCAGGGAGTACGTGCCGTGAGCACCGATACCAAGGGTCAGCCCGTTGTTTCCTTTTTCTCCCGAGGACGCCTGGCGTTCCGGCACTTCCGCTGGGGGCGGCCCTTCTGGGCGGGGCTCTTCGTCCTGACCGCCGGGCTGCCGATCGCCTACTTCCCCTACCGCAACGTGACGTTCGGGGACCTCACCGTCCGCATGGCCACCACGGCGGGTGCGGGCTCGCTGGTGATCGGCATTCTGCTGGTGCTGCTCGGGCTGACCATATGGTTCCAGCCGCACGTCCGGATATTCGCGGGCGTGGCGGCGATTCTCCTCGCACTGGTGTCGCTGATCGTCTCCAATTTCGGCGGATTCTTCGTCGGTTTCCTCTTCGGGATGATCGGCGGGGCGATGAGCGTCGCGTGGCTGCCGGGCGAGCAGACCGCGGCGGAGGGGCGGGACGCGGGGGACCGGGAGCCGCCGGCCAGGGCCTCCGGTACGGGCAGCGCGCTCGCGGGCTTCGACGCGGTCGCGCCCGAGCGCGAGAGGGACCCGGGGAAGGGGAAAGACCGTGCCGACTGACGACATAGCACCGGCTGTCGCGGCCGAGGGAGGACCGCGGCACGCCGTTCCCCGCAAGACGCTGCTCCAGCGTCTGCACATGCCGGTGGGGAAGGCGATCGCCCTCGCGGCGATGCCATCGGCGGCGCTGATGGGGATGGGCTTCACCTCACCGTTGGCCAAGGCCGACCCGCAGCCGGAGAACCCGTTCCGCGGCGAGTCGTGCGTCTCGGTCGAGGACGGCGAGCCGGGCGAGGACGGACCGGAGCAGGGCGCCGACGCCCCGGAGCCGGGCGAGGACGGGGAGCCGGCCGGGGAGGACCCCCAGGACGCCGCTGAGGAGCCCGCGGAGGACGCCGCGGAGTCCGGGCCCGGCGCCGGGGAGAGCGACCGCGAGGAGGCCGCGGGAGCGATCGAAGCGGCCGAAGGGAGCGCCGCCGGAGGGGACGCGGCCGGGGAGGAGGCCGCCGGAGAGGACGCGGGCGGGTCGTCGGGAGGGGAGCGGGAGCGGTCGGCGGGCTCCGTTGGCGCGGCTGGGCTGGCGGAGGAGCCGGAGCCGTCAGCGCGGGAGCCCGGGGCGGCCGGGGAACCGGAGGGCGGCGAGGACGGGGCCGAGCCCGAGGAGCCCGGCGCGGAACGGGAGTTCGACCCGTGGGACCCGCTGGGGCTCGGCCGGGGGCTCGGGGACCTGGGCAAGGGGCTCGGCGACCTGCTGGCCCCGGGCCGCAGGGACGAGGACCGGCCGCCCGAGGAGCCCACGGCCCCGCAGCCGCCGCGCGACCCGGAGGAGCCTCCCGCGGCGCCCCCGGCCCCCGGCGACGGCGGGAGCGACGGGGGCGGCGCGGAGGAGGACCCGGGCGAGCCCGCGCGGGAGCCGGCTCCAGGAGCGGCGGACGGCGAGGCGGACACCGGTCCCGAGGACGGGTCGGACACCGCGCCGGACGACCCAAACGCCCCGGACGACCCGGACGACGATGCCGCGCCGGACGAGCGGGAAACCGAGGAGGAAACCGAGCGGGAAGCCGAGGGGGACGGCGCCGGGGACGCGGCGGACGACCCGTTCGCCCCCGACGCGCAGGGCCGCGAGGCGTTCCCCTGCCCCATCGAGGGGGCCGTGCCCGGCACGGCCGAGCAGACCCCGGTCACCCTGCCGAACGACCCCTGGTACCTGGAGGCGAGCTACCTGACGCTCGCGGGCCTGCGGTACCACGGCGTCGTCAACGTCACCACCCAGGACGGCACGACCAAGCAGGTGCTCAAGTTCACCGCGGAGAAGGTCGACATCGGGGACCTGCACCAGATCGTCGACATCGGCGGGGGCGTCCGCACCCACGTGGCCACGGCGGCCGGCTCCAACTCGACGTTCCGCGACGGCACCGTGACCATGTACACCGAACGGCTCCAGGGCAAGCTGTTCGGCGTCATCCCCATCGTGTTCGACCCCGAGCACCAGCCGCCGCTCGACCTGCCGCTGGTGCACTTCACCGACGTGTTCGTCACCCAGGCCGGCCAGTTCGGCGGAACGCTGACCATGCAGGGCATGAGCATGTACCACACGGAGGACGGCCCGACCGTCCCCCCGCCCGCCTGAGCGGGCGGGCGGCCCATCGCCCGGCGGGCGCGGGACGAGGCGCCCGGGCCCGCCGCGGCACAGGGCTGCTAGACGCCGCCGTGCCCGCCGAGGTGGTGGACGCGGACCATGTTCGTGGTGCCGGGCACGCCGGGGGGCGAACCGGCCGTGATGATCATCGTGTCGCCGGGCGAGAAGCGGTTCAGCCGCGACAGCTCCGCGTCGCACAACTCGACCATCTCGTCGGTGTGGTTCGCGTGCCGCACGACGAACGTCTCCACGCCCCAGCTCAGCGTCAGCTGGTTGCGGGTCTCCACCTCGGACGTGAACGCCAGGATCGGCTGCACCGCCCGGTACCGCGACAGCCGCCGCGCGGTGTCCCCCGACTGGGTGAACGCCACCAGCGCCTTCGCGTCGAGGAAGTCGGCCATCTCGGCGGCGGCGCGCGCCACGGAACCGCCCTGCGTGCGCGGCTTCTTGCCCGGCACGAGCGGCAGCAGGCCGCGCGAGAGCAGCTCGGTCTCCGCCGCGACCACGATCTTCGACATCGTCTTGACGGTCTCGATCGGATAGCGGCCCACCGAGGACTCGGCCGACAGCATCACCGCGTCCGCGCCGTCCAGGATCGCGTTCGCCACGTCGGACGCCTCGGCGCGCGTCGGGCGGGAGTTGGTGATCATGGACTCCATCATCTGGGTCGCCACGATCACCGGCTTGGCGTTCCTGCGGCACAGGTCGACCAGCCGCTTTTGCACCATCGGCACCCGTTCGAGCGGGTACTCCACGGCCAGGTCGCCGCGCGCCACCATCACACCGTCGAAGGCGAGGACGACCTCCTCCATGTTGTCCACCGCCTGCGGCTTCTCCACCTTCGCGATGACCGGGACCCGGCGCCCCACCCGGTCCATCACGCGGTGCACGTCCCGCACGTCGTCCGCGTTGCGCACGAACGACAGCGCCACCATGTCCGCGCCGAGCCGCAGCGCGAACTCCAGGTCCTCCACGTCCTTGTCGGACAGCGCCGGGACGTTCACCGCGACGCCCGGCAGGTTGATCCCCTTGTGGTCGGAGATCACCCCGCCCTCGATCACGATCGTCCGCACCCGCGGACCGTCGACCTCCGTCACCTGGAGGGACACGTTGCCGTCGTTGATGAGGATCGTCTCGCCCTTGGCGACGTCGCCCGGCAGCCCCTTGTAGGTGGTGCCGCAGATCGACCGGTCGCCCGGCACGTCCTCGGTCGTGATCGTGAACTCGTCGCCGCGCTGGAGCTCCACCGGGCCGTTCGCGAACGTCTCAAGGCGGATCTTGGGGCCCTGGAGGTCGGCGAGCACGCCGATCGGCCGGCCCGTGTCCTCACTGGCCTTGCGCAGGCGGTGGTACCGCTCCTCGTGCTCCTGGTGCGAACCGTGGCTGAAGTTGAAGCGGGCCACGTTCATCCCCGCGTCGATCAGGGCCTTGAGCTGCTCGAAGGAATCGACGGCAGGGCCCAGGGTGCAGACGATTTTGGAACGGCGCATGATGGCGATCCTATCGTTTTGTTCCGTAGCTGAATTTTCGGCGGGATCAGGCTATCCGAGCGCACCGGCGCGCCTCACGAACCGACCAGCGCGAACGCCTGGGTCGCGATCTCCAGCTCCTCGTCCGTGGGCACCACGGCGACCGCGACCCTGGCGTGCTCCGGCGAAATCAGCCGCGGCCCGCCGCCGGGCGCGGTGTTGGCCGCCCCGTCGACCTCGATGCCGAGCCCTTCGAGGCCCGCCACCGCCGCGGCCCGCACCGGCGCCGCGTTCTCCCCGACCCCCGCGGTGAACGCCACCGCGTCGACCCGGCCGAGCACGGCGCAGTACGCGCCGATGTACTTGCGCAGCCGGTGGATGTAGACGTCGAAGGCCAGTCCCGCCTCCGCGTCGCCCTCCGCCCGGCGCCGCAGCACCTCCCGCATGTCGTTGTCACCGCACAGACCCACGAGCCCGGAGCGCTGGTTCAGCAGCGCGTCGATGTCCGCCACGTCCATGCCCGCGACCCGGGCCAGGTGGAAGACCACCGCCGGGTCGGTGTCCCCGGAGCGGGTACCCATCACGAGCCCTTCCAACGGGGTCAGGCCCATCGAGGTGTCCACGCACCGCCCGCCCGCCACCGCCGAGGCCGACGCGCCGTTCCCCAGGTGCAGCACGATCACGTTCACCTCGGCCGGGTCGCGGCCGAGCAGCGCGGCCGTGCGCCGCGACACGTACGCGTGCGACGTGCCGTGGAAGCCGTACTTGCGGATCAGGTGCTCGTCGGCCGTCGCCGTGTCGATCGCGTAGCGCGCCGCGTGCTCGGGCAGCGTCGTGTGGAACGCCGTGTCGAACACCGCCACCTGCGGAACGTCCGGGTTCAGGTCCATCGCCGTCCTGATCCCCGCCAGGTTGGCCGGGTTGTGCAGCGGCGCCAGCGGCACCAGACGTTCGATCTCGGCGAGCACCCGCTCGTCGACCACCGTCGGCTCGGTGAACGCCCGCCCGCCGTGCACCACCCGGTGCCCCACCGCCACCAGCTCCGGCGCGTCAAGGCCGAGGCCGTCCGCCGCCAGCTCACCGGCCGCCGCCCGCAGCGCCGCCCGGTGGTCGGGCAGGTCCGCCTCGCGCTCGCGCCGTTCGCCGCCCGCGGGGGTGTGCACCAGGCGCCCCGCGCCCTCCCCGATGCGCTCCACGAGGCCGGACGCCAGACGGGAGTGGTCCGCCATGTCGAGCAACTGGTACTTCACCGATGAGGAACCGGAGTTGAGCACCAGCACCCGGCCGCCCCCACTCCGCCGCCCGTGCGCCACTACGCGTTCCCCTTCATTTCCGCTTCCGTTCGTCCCTCGCGCCCCGGCCGCGCCGGGCGCTCATCCCGCTCCCGCGTGCCCTGCTGCGCCTGGATCGCGGTGATCGCGACCGTGTTCACGATGTCCTGCACCAACGCGCCGCGCGACAGGTCGTTCACCGGCTTGCGCAGCCCCTGGAGCACGGGGCCGACGGCCACCGCGCCCGCGGACCGCTGCACGGCCTTGTACGTGTTGTTGCCGGTGTTCAGGTCCGGGAAGACCAGCACCGTCGCCTGCCCCGCCACCTCGGAGCCCGGCAGCTTCGTCGCCGCCACCGAGGGCTCGACCGCCGCGTCGTACTGGATCGGGCCCTCCACCTTCAGGTCCGGCCGCTGCCGCCGCACCAGCTCCGTCGCCTCGCGCACCTTGTCCACGTCCGCGCCGGAACCCGACGTGCCCGTGGAGTACGACAGCATCGCGATCCGCGGCTCGACCCCGAACTGCGCCGCCGTCGCCGCCGACTGGATCGCGATGTCCGCCAGCTGCGCCGCGTCCGGATCGGGGTTGACCGCGCAGTCCCCGTAGGCCAGCACCTTGTCCGCCAGGCACATGAAGAACACCGACGACACGATCGACGCCTCGGGCTTCGTCCTGATCACCTCGAACGCCGGCCTGATCGTCGCCGCCGTCGAGTGCGCCGCGCCCGACACCATGCCGTCGGCCAGGCCCTCGCGCACCATCAGCGTTCCGAAGTACGACACGTCCGCGACCACGTCGTACGCCAGCTCGTACGTCACGCCCCGGTGCGCCCGCAGCCCCGCGTACACCTCGGCGAACCGCTCCCGCAGCGGCGACGTCACCGGGTCGACGATCTGGACGGGCGACTCACCGCCGCCGAGGTCCACCCCCAGGTCGGCGGCCCGCTTGCGCACCGCCGCCTCGTCGCCCAGCAGCGTCAGCTCGCACACGTTCCGGCGCAGCAGCACCTCGGCCGCCCGCAGCACCCGCTCGTCCGTGCCCTCGGGCAGCACCACGTGCTTGAGGTCCGCCCGCGCCCGCTCGATCAGCCGGTGCTCGAACATCATCGGCGTGACCCGGTCGCCGCCCGACAGCGATATCCGTTCCGTGAGCACCCCGGTCGCCACGTGCGTCTCGAACAGGCCGAGCGCGATCTCCGCCTTCCTCGGCGTGGCCGCCGTCAACTTGCCCTCAAGCCCCGACAGGGCCGTGGCCGTCCCGAACGAGCCGCCCGGCACCGAAAGCACCGGCGTGCCCGGCGCGAGCCGCTCGGCCAGCGCCATCGTCTCGGGACCCGGGCGCGCGCCCAGCGTCAGCAGCAGGCCCGCGATGGGCGGGGACCCGGCCGAGTGCGCCGCGAGCGCCCCCACCACCAGGTCCGCGCGGTCGCCCGGCGTCAGCACCAGGCAGCTCTCCGTCAGCGCCGGCAGGAAGACGGGCAGCGTCGCGCCGCCGAACACGAAGTCCCGCACGTCGCGCGCGAGCCCCGTCGCGTCCCCGAGCAGCACCTCGGCGCCCAGCGCCTCCACCACCTGCGCCACCGTCGGCGCCGCGAGCGCGGGCTCCTCGGGCAGCACCCACACCGGAACGGGCAGGTGCCCGGCCAGCTCGCGCGCGGCGCGCACCGCGTCGCTGTCCCGCACCCGGTTGGCGATCATCGCCAGGACCTCGCAGCCGAGCGAGGCGAACGCGTGGTGCGCGTTGCGCACCTCCGCCACGATCGAGTCCGCGCCCTGCCCGAGACCCGAGACGACGGGCAGCACCGCCGCGCCGAACTCGTTCGCCAGCCGCCCGTTGAGCGTCAACTCCGCGGGCAACTGCGTGTCGGCGTAGTCGGTGCCGAGCACCAGCACCACGTCGTAGGCGCGCGCGACCGCGCGGAAACGCTCCAGCAGCCGGCCCACCAACTCGTCCGTGCCGCGTTCCGCCAGCAGCTCCGCCGCCTGCGCGTACTCCATGCCCCGCGCGGACTCCGGCGACTGCGCCAGCCGGTAGCGCGCACGCAACAGGTCGAACACCGGATCGGGCCCCGCGTGGGCCAGCGGTCTGAACACCCCCACCGGGCCCGCCTGCCGGGTCAGCAGCTCCATGACCCCCAGCTCGATCGCCTGCCGGCCGTCCCCGCGGCCGATGCCCGCCACGTACACGCTGCGCGTCACTTTCCCGTCCCGTCCCGGTCGTCCCGTCGCAAGCCTGCCTTGAGGGGATCTGGGCAGCATCTCTCCGATATCCCTCTTCCGACCGTACCCGCGAGGGGGTCACGGGCGCGCGCCGGGTCGACGCAGGCCGTTCGAAGGAGCCATGGTGTCGTGACACAATTCCGACGGCCGCAAGGGAGCGGTCGCCATTACCACAGCCGCTCACCCGTCTTCCGACCCCTCCCAAGCGAGCAGGAGAACGTTCCCCATGCGCATCGGAGTCCTCACCGCCGGCGGTGACTGCCCCGGCCTCAACGCTGTGATCCGCTCGGTCGTGCATCGTGCCGTCGTGGACCGCGGAGACCAGGTGATCGGGTTCGAGGACGGCTTCAAAGGGCTGCTCGAAGGGCGCTACAGGCCGCTCGACATCAACGAGGTCAGCGGCATCCTCGCGCGCGGCGGGACCATCCTCGGGTCGAGCCGCCTGGAGCGGCACCGGCTGGCCGAGGCGTGCGACAACGCGGAGGCGTTCCGGCGCAAGCTCAGCCTCGACGCGCTGATCCCCATCGGCGGCGAGGGCACCCTCACGGCGGCCAGCATGCTCTCCGCGGCCGGCATCCCCGTGGTCGGCGTGCCCAAGACCATCGACAACGACATCTCGGCCACCGACCGCACCTTCGGCTTCGACACGGCCGTCGGCGTCGCGACGGAGGCCATCGACCGGCTGAAGACCACCGCCGAGTCGCACCAGCGCGTCATGGTCGTCGAGGTCATGGGCCGGCACGCGGGCTGGATCGCCCTTGAGGCCGGCATGGCCGGCGGCGCGCACGGCATCTGCATCCCCGAGCGGCCGTTCCAGATCGACGACCTGTGCAAGATGGTCGAGGAGCGCTTCGCGCGCGGCAAGAAGTTCGCCGTGATCTGCGTCGCCGAGGGCGCCCGCCCCGCCGAGGGCTCCATGCCGTACGAACGCGGCGAGATCGACCCGTACGGGCACGAGCGGTTCACGGGCATCGGCCAGCGCCTCGCGAACGAGCTGGAACACCGGCTCGGCAAGGAGGCCCGCGCCATGATCCTCGGCCACATCCAGCGCGGCGGCACGCCCACGGCCTACGACCGGGTGCTGGCCACGCGCTTCGGCTGGCACGCCGTGGAGGCCGCGCACCGCGGCGAGTTCGGCATGATGACGGCGCTGCGCGGCACCGACATCGTGATGGCCCCGCTGGCCAACGCGACGGCCGAGCTGAAGCGCGTCCCGCAGAACCGCATGGACGAGACCGAAGCCGTCTTCTGAGCCGTTCGCCCCCGTTCTCCGCTGTTCCCCCCTTCCACCGAACTTGCACCGAACGGTAGTTGCGCCGTCGCTGAGCGTGGGCAATCATGTGCACCTCAGCATCAGGCGCACGCCCCGGCGCGGGGCGAGGGGGGCAGACGATGTCGTTCGACGAGGAGTGGCGCGGGTTACAGGCTTCGGCCCGCGACGAGTTGACCCGCACCCGGCTCAACTCCGGGGCGGGGGGCGGCGGCGACCTCGAAGTCCACGGGCAGGAGCTGACGCCCGTTCAGGAGGCCGCCGGGTCGCTGGCCGACGATCTCGACCGCGACGGGCATGTGGCCCAGGCCCCCACGGAGGCCGCCGGCGCGGCGTTGCGCGCCCCCGGCCTCGACACCGGTTCCGCGCTGGCCGACGTCGCCGGGCGCTGGCAGTCCCAGGCCGACGCGCTGCGCGACGCGTGCCTGCGGATCGCCGGGCACATCGGTGAGACGGTCCACAGCCACGCGGCGCACGAACTGGAGACGGTCGCCGCGCTCCAGCGCGCCGGGGCCGTTCCGGCGTCGAACCCGCGCCTGGACGCGTTGGGCGGCGGTGCCTGATGGAACGCGGCGCCCTGACCTTCGAGGAACTGCTCCACCTGCCGCTCGGCCCGCTGGACGAGGCCGCCGCCGAGTGGGACACGCAGGTGCGGCGGCTCGGCGACATGAAGACCGCGGCCGACGGCATGCGCCAGCACACGCAGCGCGCCAACTGGGCGGGCGAGAACGCGAACGTGACCGTGCCGTTCGTCAGGGACCAGGCGGAGCAGTTCGACGCGGCCCAGACGCAGGCCCGCACATTCCGCGACCTGTGCCGGGACGGGCACCGCATCCTGAAGCACCACAAGGACGAACTCATCGAACTCGTCGAGGTCACCGCCCGCGAACTGGGCGTGCACGTGCGGGCCTCCGGCGAGGTGACCGCCGACCTCGACGGCCTCGACGGTGACACGCGCCGCGAGCGGCAGGACGCGGTCATGGCCGTCTCGGAGCGCATCCGGCGCGTCCTGAACCGGGCGGCCGACGCCGACGCCGAGATCGCGCGTGCGCTGCGTTCCGCGATGGGCACCGATCCGGACCGCTTCAGCCCGGTCCGCTACGAGACGGTCAACGAGGCGGAGCTGGCCCGCCAGGACGTCGCGACGGTCGCGGACCTGCTGCGCCGCACGGATCTGGACGCCGGCGACATGACGTACGCGGCCTACCTGCTCGACCAGTACAAGGACGACCCGGTGTTCGCCGAACGCCTCGCTCTGGAACTCGGGCCCGAGGGCGTGGCCGAGTTCTGGGCGGCCACGGCCGCGAACCGGCCCCTCGGGGCGGAGCGCGAGGAGTGGGAGACGGCCGCCGCCGCGCTCCAGACCGGCCTGGGCGCGACCCTGGGCACGGCGACGCTGTCGGAGACGGCCGCCATGGAACGCTGGGAACGCGACCTCGTCGCCCTCGGCGACCAGCGGATCGGCGAGGTGACCGGGCCGTACGGGTTCCAGGTCACCAGCGCGCTGATGCGGTCGGGGGAGTGGGACAGCGATCTGCTCCTCGACTACGGCGAGAACCTGCTGGCGTTCGAGCAGGGGACCGGCCGCGACCCCTCCGACGTGTGGCACATGGTGGACGGCACCATGCTCAACTTCCCGAGCAAGGACGACGCGGGGCTCGACCCCGTGGTCGGGTTCCTCCAGGCCCTCGGCCAGTCCCCGGACGCGGCCACCGTGTTCTTCGCCGCACCGGACGACTTCGACCCGACGGCCGCGATCGTCCGGGGCGAAGGCGAGGAGGAGTCGCTGCGGGAGCACCGGGAGATGCTCAACGACAACCTGTTCTACCTCGCCTCCGAACGCGAGTGGTGGAGCCGCGAGCCGGGTGCCCCCTCGGACGCCCCGGTCGACGCCTCGCTCAGCGAGGCCCTGCTCGCGGCGGGCACCGGCTACCAGGCCGGCGCCGACCCGCAGCACGCCATGGCACAGACGAGCACGTCGGCCGAGAGCGCCGCCGTCATGGAACAGGTCATGCACCTCTACGGCACCCTCGACCCGACACTGCTCCAACAAAGCCCCGAGCTGGGCGCGAACCTGGGCATCATGGCCGGGATGTACATGCCCGACATCAACTACTGGGCGGCGGCGGACAACCAGCTGCAAAGGGACACCTATCCCGACACGTACGAGACGCCCCGTGGCGAATGGCTCGGCAACGGCCGCGAAAGCACGATCCGCTTCCTGACCACTCTCGGGCAGAACGCCGAAGCACATGAGGCCATGACAAAGGCTCAGCAGTTGTACACCTTGGATAACCTGGACCGTTTCCCGCCGGTGGACGAGGACAGCACCACCAAGGGCATCGACAGCCTCAGAACGGCCGCCACCGTACGCGGCATCCTGGACTTCGGGCGGGTGGACGCAATCGTCACTGAGTACGGCGAGGAATCGGCCGCGGCCCAGCAGCACGTGTCGCAGATGGCCGGCTGGGCGAAGTCCGGAACGGGCTCGCTCATCACGGGAAGTATTGGAGCAGGGGCGGGCCTAGCGGCCGCATCACTCTCAGGACCCGCCGTAGTCATTGTGCCCGTGGTCGCCGGGGTCGGCGGCGGATTTCTCACAGAGTTCTTCAACCAAGGCTACGACCAGGCATTCCAGGCAGAGGGAGCGTCACGCCAAGAAGTTGCCGTAACCACGGCGAATTACCACGACTTCGGAGCACGCGAAGTCGCGGCGCTCAAAGCGGAATATCTCGCTTCGGTGGATGAATCTGATATGAGGGCACGTGACCGCTACGATGCATTGGAGTCAATGGAGCACGTCTATCTTCACGGTGTGGGCCTCGGAGAGGCGCACGGCAACTGAAGCCAACCCAATTGCCTTGATTCTTGAGCGTTTTTGACAATGACAGAAGGAAGGAAATGAGACAAGTTCGATTGACCCGCCGGATGCATGTACTGCTGGGCGCTGCCCTCTGTGCGGTGCTGTTCACTACCGCATCCTGCTCGTCAGGAGGGGGCGAAGGCGGGGAAACTGAAGGGCGTGACGAGTTATTTGTGTCGGCCGAAGAGGTATGCGGTGGCGTGCTGTCGCCTACGGCAGTTCGATATCTGGAAACGGCGACCGGAGGGACTGAGTTCTACACCTCTTTCCTGCCAGGTGAACCTACCGATCTGGAAAGTCTGCTCAGTGTACTGCGTGAGACGCAAGAATATGAAGAGCAGTTCTGTCGGATTCGCACTCCGGAATCGAATCCTGCTATGCCGGCAGTGCAATTTTACTTTCGTTGGGAGCCTGCTGAACTCGTTGATGGCACGGAAAATAGTACCTTTCGGCAAGATCCCGAAGCGGCCATTTATCCCCTCGGTGTAGAGGCAGTCGCACTGCGAGAAGGGGGCGCGTGGCTCGTTTTCGACTGCCCACTGGAAGGGCGTGAGGGGCATCTACTCAGCTCCCGTCTGCATGTCTACCCAGGCGCCGAGCCCAACGACAGGATCGGCTTGCTCAACGCGGTCTCGCGAACGGTTGCCGAGGGGTTCGGGTGTTTGGAGGAATCGCAGTTGCCCGAGGATGCGCCACCGCCGCTATCGCGTTGAGGGGCGCCGCAGCACGCGGCTTTCGATCACGGCATGAGGGGGTAGTGAATGCGCCGATATGACCGTCCGCTTTGACGAGGAAGAGTGCTGCCTCTGTGATGCTAATGTGCTCCGGCCCCAGCAAAGTTGGTCTGTTATCTATAGTCGTTACCTTGGTCGCAGCTATCCTAGTTTCCTGTTCCGTGGGGCGCGATGAGGAAACTGTGACTTCGCCCGATGAGCAGTTCACGCATGCCCGTGAGGTGTGTGGCGGCGTGCTTTCTGACGTGGCGGCACGACATTTGGAAGAAGCAGCAAGAAGCGATGAGTTTCTTGCCTTGTTTCACCCCGGCGACCCCAATGATCTTGAGTCTCTGCTCAGGGTGCTACATGAGACGGAAAAGTACGAGGAGCAGTTCTGTCGCATCTATACGCCAGCGTCAGACCCTGCCATTCCGACGGTCAATTTCTACTTTGGATGGGAACCCGCCGAACTTGTCGAACCCGTAGAGGAAAGCAGCTTGTGGGACAACCCGCGAGCGGTTCCTTATGATGTCGGAGAACTGGCTACGACGCTCGGGCCGAGCGGTGCGCTGCTCGTTTTCGAGTGCTCAGTTGAGGGGCGTGAGGTGCATATGCTCAGCTCGCGTCTGCACGTCCACCCCGAGGCCCACCCCGATGATCGGATCGGTTTGCTCCAGGCTGTTTCACGCACCGTTGCCGGGGGGCTGGGCTGTGTGGAGGAGTCGGGATTGACCGAGGCTGCGCCGCAGCCGCTGCCGCGTTGATTCCCGCCATCCAAAACAGCTCCAGCGCGAAACAAGGGAGTATGAAGTGCATCGGTCCGGCCGTCGCTCCTTCATGAGAGGGCTTGCTGCCTCTGTCATGCCATTTTCGCTCGTTGGTGTGGCCTGTGCAGAAGGTAGTGGCGACGTGACGGGCGAGCGATCAAGGTCGGAGGTATACGTCGCAGCCGGCGAGGTCTGTGGGGGTGCTTTGTCCGGCGCGACGGAAGAGCTGATTAGTATCACCCGTTCGGAAGATTTTGAGCATCTCTTGCTGGCGGGCGAACCGTCCGATGTGCCAGCACTCGTAGATGCGTTACAGGTTACGGATAGTCGCGAATTGGGGTTCTGCCGGCTTCTCACTCCAGCATCCCAGCCTCACCGCTTTCTGGAATTTTTCTTCGGTTGGGTGGAACGCCAGTCGGTTGATTCGAATGATTCCGCCTTGCGGGACGACCCGGTGAACCTTTTCTATGACACGGGTGAGGAAGCGGTCACGCTTGGACGCGGTGCGGCGATCTACTTTCCATGCTCGGTTGAGGGCAGGGCAGAGGAGTCAGTGAGTGTCCGTTTGGGGGTTGGCATCCAAGACGCAGGTGAGCCGGATGACCGGATAACGCTGCTCAATTCGTTGGCCCGGTCTGTGGCCGAAAGGCTGGGGTGTCTGGAGGAGTCGGCGTTGACCGACGGAGTGCCGCAAAGACTGGAGCGCTAGCCGCGGGCGGCCTGGTGACTCCGTCTCTCTTAGTTGGCGGGGGAGAAGATTGAGCGCATGGCGGGCCTTCCAGGCGCGGATGCGACTGAGTGTTTGAGCTGCTGCGCTTGGCAGCGGAGAGGGGGGGGAATGGCGTTTACGCGCTCCGGGCCCAGGAAATCTGGCTTGTTATCCATGAGTATTGCATTGGTTGCGGCTTCCCTTGTTTCCTGTTCCTTGGGAGGCGGCGAGGAAAGTGCGCCGTCGCCCGAAGAGCGATTCATATCGGCCGAAGAGGTGTGTGGCGGTGTGCTCTCTGCAACGGCCGTCCAGCATCTTGAGCGAGCGTCGAGAGCAACCGAGTTCAGTACCTCGTTCCTTCCTGGAGATCCCACTGACCTTGAGTCCCTACTCGGGGTGCTCCGCGAGACGCAGGAGTACGAGGAGCAGTTCTGTCGCATTCGTAATCCTGCATCGGGTGACGGCATGCCGGCAGTGCAGTTCTATTTCCGGTGGGCGGGCACTGAACCCGAAGAGCGCCCAGAGGACAGTAGGTTTTGGGAGGACCCGGAAGCGGTTGTCTACGATATTGGAGAACTGGCGGTGACGCTTGGGCCGAGTGGAGCATTTCTCGTATTCAAGTGCTCGGTCGAGGGGCGTGAGGGGCATATGCTCAGCTCGCGTCTTCACGTCCACCCTGAAGCCCACCCCGATGATCGGATCGGTTTGCTCAACGCTGTTGCACGCACCGTTGCCGAAGGGTTGGGCTGTGTGGAGGAGTCGGGGTTGACCGAGGCTGTGCCGCAGCCGCTGCCGCGTTCGCTGGGATGAGTCGGCGGGCACCGGGCATGTGCATATCAGAACCGAGGCATCGCGTGGTGCGGAAGGCTCTCGGATGCCTTGCCGTTGCCGCATCGCTCCTGGTTGCCGTGGGGTGCGTGGAAGGGGGCGAAGAGGGAGGCGCCGCCGGAAGTGCGGAGGAACAGTGGGTTGGGGCGGGGGACGTGTGCGAAGGGGCGTTTTCCGGAGCTGCTGCGGAACAGCTGGAGAGGGCGACCGGGGCGGTGGAGTTCTTCACGACCCAGGCGCCGGGGTATGTAAACGAGCTGCCCTCTTTGCTGGAGGCGATCCGGAATCTTGACGGATACGAGGAAGGCTTCTGTCGCATCCACGCGGCGTCCGTGGACCTGGGCGTGCCCAACCTGCGGTTTTATTTCCGCTGGGAGCCATCGGGTCTCGTCGTCGCTGAAGACGACAGTGAACTCCGGGATGATCCGGCGAACGTCTTCTACGAGCGCGGGGAAAAAGCGCTCACGTTGGGCGAGAATGATGCTTTTCTTTATTTTTCCTGCGACGTGGCAGGCAGGGAAGGGCACCTGCTGACTGCGCGGCTGCACATGAAGCCCGGGGCTGAGCCGGATGATCGGATGGCGTTGCTCAACTCCCTGTCCCGCTCTGTTGCCGAGGGGCTGGGGTGTCTGGAGGAGTCGGGGTTGACCGATGCTGATCCGCGGGAGATGGAGCGTCGGGGGACGCCGGGCGCGAATGGGTCCGGCGTCCCCGATGATGCTCAGTCGCCGTAGCAGTTGTCCGAGAAGGAGATCACTACCGGAGCGGTCTGGACGTCCGTTCCGTCGTCGGCCCAGAGTTCCGCGATGTAATCCCCGGCGGGAGCCGCCGCGATCGACACGTGCACGTATCCGGTGAAGCCGTTGTAGCGCTCGTTTCACTCCGAGGGGTGTATCGCGCCACCATTGCTGTACGAGCCGGGGGGCAGGTTCCTGACCCCGGTCGTGATCTTGGTGTCCCAGGTCCCCTTCACCGCGGCGAGGAAGTAGGTGTTGGGCATCGACCTCTCCGGGGGGAGGCAGATCCGCTGTTCGTGACCCGGGTGGTGCACCAGTGTCCACGTGGCTGCCGAGGCCGGTGTCGCACCGGCCAGAGCGAGCGTGCAGGCGGCGATCAGGCCGGAGAGCAATCCGGCCGCACGGCGCGTCGTCTTCATCAGAACCTCCTGTGGGGAGCCTGGGGGCTGTCCGGAGAGGGGGGCGCCGGAAGGCGCCCGGTCGGGGTGGGCGGGCACCTTCGTGTGCAGACGTTCGTTCCTCAGCAGTTTTCCGAGAAGGTGATGATCACGGGGATGGACTGGGTCTCTGTCCCGTCGTCGGCCACGATCTCTGCGATGTATTCGCCCGCCGGCGCGCCCACGATCTCCACGTGGACGAACCCGACGGCGGAGGTGCCGTCCACGCTTGAGCCCGGGCCTTGCATGAGGCCGCCGTTGCTGTAGGAGCCGGGAGGCAGGTTCCGCATGGAAAGGTCGATGTCGGTCGTCCAGACTCCCTGGAACGGCGCATGCAGATAAGTGCCGTGCCATGAAGTGTTCGGCCACAGGCATACGCGCTGCTCGTGACCCGGGTGGTGCATCAGTGTCCAGGTGGCTGCCGAGGCGGGCGTCGCGCCGGCCAGGGTGAGCGTGCCGGCGGCGATCAGTCCGGAGAGTAATCCGGCCGCACGGCGGGTTGTCTTCATCACTACCTCCTGTGGGGTGACGCATGGGGGGTGGCGCCGCGCCCTCCGCTGGTCGGGTGGTGCCCGGCCGGGTCGGTCAGCGACCGTTTCGTTCAGTCGTCCGCGGGTTGTTCAGCAGTCGTGGGAGAAAGAAACGATCACAGGCTCGGTCTGGACTTCCGATCCGTCGTCGGCCCAGAGTTCTGCGACGTATTCGCCGGCCGGTGCCGGCGCGATTGACACATGGACGAATCCGACGAAGGCGTTGCGGTCTTCACGCCAGTCCGAGGCGAAAATCTTGCCGCCGTCGCTGTAGGAGCCGGGAGGCAGGTCCCGGATTCCGAGGTTGATGTCGGTGGTCCAGACTCCTTCCACCGACGCGAGGAAGTAGGCGTTGGGCCACGAACCACCCGGGGGCAGGCATAGTCGTTGCTCGTGACCCGGGTACCAGGTCAGTTTCCACGTGGCCGCCGAGGCGGGCGTCGCGCCGACCAGGGTCAGCATGCAGGCGGCGATCAGTCCGGAGACCAATCCCGCCACACGGCGGGTTGCCTTCATCACAACCTCCTGATGGGGGGATGCAGGGGGATGCACTGCGCCAGAGGCTGCTGTGGAGCAGCTCCTCCGGTGGGGAGGTCGTCCACGAGTGTCCCGCGCGCAACAGCACTCCGACAACAGGTAGTTGAAGATTAATCCGATGGTTTTTCCTCGATCTTCGTGCCGTTCGGCGGGGCATTGTTGTCGGGTGAGAGAGTGGTCCGGCACCCCTGCGCACCTGTGCGACGGGGGATCTGGCGGGACGAGCCGCATGAATACCGGGCGGGCGGTACAACATCGGCACATGGATGCTCCTGCCGCGCGCACGTACCGCAGTTTCGCCATGGACAGCACCAACTGGGACGGGTTCACGCGGCGCCCGGGCGACATCGTCATCTCGACCCCGCCCAAGGTGGGGACCACGTGGACGCAGCGCATCGTGTCCGTGCTCGTGTTCCAGAGCCCGCGACTCCCCGGGCCGTTGATGGACATCAGCCCATGGCTCGACGGTGCGTTCGTCCCGCGCGACACCATGGTGCGCACGCTCGAAGCCCAACGGCACCGGCGGTTCATCAAGAGCCACCTACCGGCCGACGGCCTGCCGCTCGACCCCGAGACCTCCTACCTCGTCGTCGCGCGCGATCCGCGCGACACGGCGGTGTCCGCGCACAACCACGCCTACGGGATGCATCGGAGCGCAGACGAACTGCCGCCGCCCCCGGCGGGCGACGACGTGCACACGCCCCGCCTGCCGGAGATCCCCCGCGACCTCGCGTCGTTCTGGCGCGCGTACTTCACCCGCAGCGCGTTCCCGTGGGAGCCGAACGGCTGGCCGTTCAACTCGCCCACCCGCCACCTCGCTTCGTGGTGGCACCTGCGCGACCGGCCGAACGTTCTGGTCCTGCACTACCAGGACCTGCTCGACGACCTCGACGGGCAGATGCGGCGGGTCAGCGCGTTCCTCGGTATCCCGGTCGACGAGTCGCGCTGGCCGGAGCTGGTGGCCGCCTGCCGGTTCCCCGCGATGAAGGCCGAGTGGAAACGCATCCTGGCCGGCGGGCTCACGGCGGACATGGCGGCGCGCTTCGAGTTCTTCCACCGGGGCAGGAACGGCCAGTGGCACGACGTCTGCGAAGACCCGGAGGCCCGGGCGCTGTTCGAGGCGGCGGTCAGCGGCCTGCCGGACGACATGCGGGCCTGGCTGACGCGCACGGCGCCGATGTCCGCCCCCGCGTGATCGGCGGCTGCCCGAGCGCCCCCGGACCGGAACGGGTCTCCGTCCGTGACCGGGGGCGCGGGGCGTTCCGTGCGTGGCCCTGTGGCGCGGGCCGTATCACCGGAAGGTCGGCCGGGGCGGGCGGGCGAGGCGCGGGGAGACGCGGCGGGCGGCCCACAACACGGTGGTCGACCGCAGGGTCAGGAACTCGCCGCTGGTGAATTCGAGCCGCTTGCCGCCGCCGGTGACCGCGATCATGTCCCGGACGGTGAACGCCTGCCCCCCGACCATGACTTGATCGCCACGGCGGACGTTCGCGGCGCTGATCTCCACCGCGACGAGAACCCCGGTCACCGGGCCACCACCGCTACCGCGACCGCGAGCACCAGGGCGCAGCCGACGAGGACCTGGGCCGCCACCTCCGCCACGGCGACCGGTCGGCCGGCCGAAGCGGCACGATCGACCCGCCACGCCTTGTGCGCGGTGACCACGAACCTTCCGTGCGCAGGGCCGTTCCGCCTGGTGTGCTCGATCGCCCAGGCGCCGGCGGGCCTGGGGTCGTAGTCGGCCCAGCCGGAGGTCTCGGCGCAACCGAGGCAGACGACGCCGCCTATGCCTTCCGCGCGCCCCTCACGGAGCACCCACTCCGTGGTGTCCGCTGCGGTCATTCGGACTCCCGGTTGAGGTGCTCGTCGATCTCGCGGTTGAGTTGGGCGAGTTCGCGCGCCAGTTCCTCAAGAACGGGGTTCCTCCGCACCTCCGTCGTCGGCTTCTCCTGGGCCTCTTCCTCGGTCATTTCGCTCGTACCCTCCCGCAGGAGAGGGCGGGCGGGGTAAGTTGGGTCATGTCGTCGACTTCCTCGTTGTTGATGGCCATGCCCCGGGGTGGGGGCCACCACCCGCGGGGCGCACGAAGCCGATTCGCCGTGTGAGCCGTGAACCGACCGCGTGAGTACCACTATTGCCGTCCCACGGCATTCCGTACACACCCGGACCGGGCCCAGTGGTGCCCGGGACTCGGCGTTTCGAAAGCAGGTGTTCGATGGAGTTGTTCGACGATGACAGGACCACTCCGAGCGTGATGCTCAGCCGCAGAATGCGGCGTGCCCGCGAGGGCGCGGGCCTGTCCCTACGGGGACTGTCCCAACAGATCCGTTTCCCCTACGGCTTCATCGGCCGCGTGGAACGCGGCGAACAGCGCGCCACCGAGGCGTTGGTGAAGGCGCTGGACGAGTTCTTCCGAACGGACAATCTATTCGCCGAGCTGTTGTTGATGGCGCAGGAACTGGCCATCCCCGCCTACGGCCGTGACTTCCTGCGCAGTGAGCGGGAGGCGCTGCGCATCGAGGTGTTCACCAGCAGCCTGGTCCCCGGGCTGCTCCAGACCCGGGACTACGCGCGGGAGCTGTTCCGGACGTCACTGCCCTGGGAGACCGCCGATGAGGCGGAGGCGCGAGTCGAGTTCCGGCTGAAGAGGCAGCAGTTGCTCGCGAAGCAGCAGCCACCGTTCTACTGGGCGATCATGGATGAGGCGGCCCTGAGGCGTCCTGCGGCCAGCCGCCGAACCATGCGGGAGCAGATCAGCCACATACTGACCGTTGGGAAGTCGGAGCACACTGTCATCCAGGTGCTGCCCTTCGAGCAGGCCATGTACCCGATGATGGGCGGCAGTCTGACGCTCATGTCGCTTCGCGACGGCAGCTCGGTCGCCAACGTCGAGAGCTTCGATTCAGGCGAGACAGTACAATCCCCGCGGAGGCTCGCCACCTATGTTCAGCGTTTCGACGTAGTGCGGGCGATGGCCCTGCCGGAGAAAGAATCCCGAGAAGTGATCCGTGGCTACCTGAAAGAGTATGACGATGAAGGCGATTGCTGATGCCTCCCGGCTCGGTGGCTGGCGGAGCTCCAGCCATAGCGAGAACGGCGCAGGTGCCTGTGTCGAGGTCGTTGACGGCTTCGCCGCCGGTGTGCCGGTGCGGGACAGCAAGGTTCCGGGCGGTCCGGCGTTGGTGATGCCGTTCGCGGGCTGGAAGTCGTTCGTCTCGACGGTCAAGCAGGCCGGCCTCCCGCCTCGTTGACGCCATGACGAGACCGGCGGTCGGGGCGGCGCTGCGCCGCTGTGCGGAGTGCGGTGGGTACGAGTACAGCGGCGGGGCCGCCTGTTCCGTCTGCCGGGAGCTGGTCGACGGCATCGTGGAGTCGGAGTGGTCGGCGTTCCTGCGCGAGTGGGACGCCGACCGCGACCAGGAGGCCGCTCTCGCCGCCATGGTGGTGAGCGAACCCGACCGCCACGACTGGCGCGTGGTGGACGCCGCGCTGGACCGGCTGGGCTGCTCGTCGTGCGGTGAACGGCTCGGCCGTGGTCCCGTCGGCTGCTCCGCGTGCGACCTGGCGCACGGCTTCCGCTACGCGGCGATCGAGACGGACCGGCCCGGCGTTCCCCCGGGCAACGAGCACGCGGTCCGGGTCAACGTCTCGGTCGTCCGCCGACCGCATGCCACGTCGGACCGGGAAGCCCTCGCCCGGCGGCTGATGCTGCCGCTCGTGCTGATCGGTTTTCTGCCGAGCACGGAAGAGGCCCAGCGGTTGAGCGCCCTCGTCAAAAGCAGTTCCCCGGCCGAGGCGACGCGCATTGTGGAGCGGGCCATTGAGGAAACCGTCGCGCGGGGTCATGTGGGGGTGTGGGGTGCGCCCGGGAAGTTCATATCATCGGGACATGGGTAACGGGTACGGTCCGGAACTACGGGAGCGCGTTCCGGTCAGCACGTGACCCGGTCGGCACACTTGGGGAAATCGGGAAACAGCCGGGTTTATCCGGGGCGTGCGGAGCCGATATCGAGGGCGACGACGCGGCGCCACGTGAAGCACCGCCCACCGGATGTCGGGAGTCACCCATGCCCAAGCATTTGTCCGCGTTCCTCGCCCCTGCCATTCTTCTCGCCGGACTGCTGACCGTTCCCGCGGCGGGCGCCGCGGGAACGCACGTTCCGGCCACCACGCCGGGACCCGCGACCGAACCCGCGGGCGACCGGCAATTGCACCTCCATTCCCGTGCGAAAGGCCACGGCAGTCACCACCCCGTCGACGGGGTGCTCGGCTACACGCTGCTGAGCCCGCCGTTCCACACCGAGTCGGCACGCAACAACACCGGCTACGTCGTCCACCTCTACACCGGGTGGGACAAGAAGCAGAAGCACTGCACGGGCTCGCACGAGCACGTCCCGGCCGACGGGCGGCTCCACCCGGTGCGGCCGAAGACCGTCGCCTGCGTCCTCATGGAGTTGCCCTGACCCGTGACCGCAACGGGCTCAGGACGCGGCGGCCCGCGCGGCGGCCATGTCCTCCGCGTGCAGAACCGCCCAGTCGGCGAGGGCCGACAGCGGTTCGAGCAGGCTGCGCCCCAGCGGCGTCAGCCGGTACTCGACGGTCGGCGGCACCGTCGGGTGCACCTCGCGGTGGACGAGGCCGTCCGTCTCCAGGGCGCGCAGGGTGCGCGTCAGCATGCGCTGGCTGATGCCCTCGATCGACCGGTGCAGTTCGTTGTACCGGTGCGGGCGGCTGCCGAGCAGAACCACCAGGAGCAGGCTCCACTTGTCCCCGACCCGGCGGAAGACGTCCCCGACGGGGCATGCGGCCAACTCGGCGGCGGGGACCGGTCGTGGCAGCCGGTGCGCGAGCACGGACGGCTCGGCAGGGGCCGTCCGGCCCGCGTCCGGGGAGCGAACATCGGTGTGCGTATCGGACATGAAAGTGCCTTCTTTCGCCGCCGCGCCGGCCGACCCAGGATGGGGCTCGCCAGGGAAAGCCTAGAACGCACCGGGGTTCGCCATGTCCGAGCAGTCACCCGACCAATCGCCCGACCAATCGCCCGAGCAGCCACGCGACGAGCGGGGGAAGCGGCCAGCGGGCCCCGTGCGGAAGACGGTGGTGATCGCCGGCGGGACCGACGGCATGGGCCGGGCCGTGGCCCTGGCCCGCCTGGCGCGCGGCGACGCGGTGACCGTCGTGGGGAGCAGCGCGGCGAAGGGCGAGGCGTTGCTGGCCGACGCGGGGCACGCCCCCGGCCTGCGGTTCCTGCGCGCCGACCTGTCCTCCACCGCCGAGGTGGAACGGGTCGCCGCGCGCATCGCGGAGCACCATCGTTCCGTCGACGCGCTGGCGCTGTTCGCCAACCGGCACAGCCCGCGCCGCCGCGAGACGCCCGAAGGGCTCGAATACACCTTTTCTCTCTACTACCTGAGCCGCTACCTGCTGGGCCGACGGCTGCGGCCCCTGCTCGACGCCGCGCCGCGCCCGGTGATCGTCAACGTGGCAGGGGTCGGCAACACCGCGGGCCGCGTCCACTGGGACGACCCGCAGCTCACGCGCCGGTACGGGCAGGTGCGCGCCCAGCTCCAGGCGGGCCGGGCGAACGACCTGCTGGGCGTGGCGTTCGCCGAGAGCGCCGCGGGGCGCGCGCGGTACGTGCTGTACCACCCGGGGTTCACCCGCAGCGGTCTGGACAGCGTGTCCAATCCGGCGGTGCGCGGGGCGATCCGCGTGCTCGGCCGCTTCTTCGCCCGGCCGGTCGAGGAGGCGGTGCGGCCGGTGCTCGCGTGGATCGACGAGCCGCCGACGGCGGCCCTGACGGCGAACGACCGCGGGCGCCCCGTTCCGCCGGACCTGCCGACCCTCGACCCGGCGGCAGCCAGGCGGCTGGCCGTGTACACCGAGGGCCTGCTCGACCGCGGATGACCGCGCCACCGGCGCGCGTTGGGAGGCGCGCGGGGTGGGACGCGCGCCCGTTCGGGCCGGGCGTCGTGTGCTCCGGATCGTGCTTCCGGTGGACCGGACGTGCGTCAACTGACGCAGGCAACTGCCGGTTGCCGGGCTATTCAGCCGGGGAGGTCACGACTGCCAGAATCCCGGCACGCCCGGGTGAGCACCCGGCAGGTGGGGAGGCGGGGCCGGCCATGGCGGTCATCACGTTCGCGCACGTCAGGTTCGGGCGGCGGGACGACTGTGTCGCGGCGTTCCAACGCGCGTTGATAGAGCGGGGGTTCGAGATTTCCGGCGGTGCCACCGGGTACTTCGGCGAGCACACGAGGGACGCGTGCGCCGCGTTCCAGCGTGCGCAGGGCTGGCGCGGTGCCGGGGCCGACGGCGCGCCGGGCGCGAAGACGTTCGCCCGGCTCGGGTTCTCGGGCAGCGCCCGGCCCGGCCGCGCGGCGGGGCGGGTGGCCTCGCCCGTGCCGGGCCGCGAGGTGAGCCACCCGTTCGGGGTGCGCAACGGCCGGTACGCGGCCGGGTTCCACACCGGGGACGACTACGCCGCTCCCGCCGGGACCCCGGTGGTGGCGGTGCGCGGGGGGACGATCGCGTGGTCCGACGACGAGGGCGGCGCCTACGGGCAGTGGATCGGGCTGCGCGCCGACAACGGCCGCGACTACGTGTACTGCCACCTCTCGGCGCGTTCCGTCGCCGCAGGGGCCCGCGTCAGCGCGGGCCAGCGGATCGGGGAGGTGGGGGAGAGCGGCAGCACCACCGGGCCGCACCTGCACCTGGAGGACCGGCCGCACGGCGGGGGGTACGGGGAGGTGCGCAGACCGAGCTGGTGAACGCGCCCGGCGTCCGACGCGCGCCCGCCGTCCCACGGTGCGTGCCGTCCCACGCGCCACGGTGCGTGCCGTCCCACGCGCGCCCGCCGCCCCACGGTGCGTGCCGTCTCACGCCTGCGTGCCGCCGAGCGGTCCGAGCCGCTGTGCCACCGCGTCGGCCTCGGGGGTGCCGAGTTCCGTGAACAGCGCGTGCGCCCGCGCCCACTCCCCGCGCGCCGCCCGTTCGTCGCCCGCCGCCAGCAGGCAGTGCCCGAGCCCGTCGTGGGCGCGGGCCCGCTCGTAGCGGTCACCGAGTTCGTGCGCGCGCGCCGCCGCGTCCCGGTAGCTGTCCAGCGCGCGGCCGGCCGTTTCGTCGCCGTCCAACGCCCGCCAGGTGGCGCCCAGTTCGTTCAGCAACGCGACCTCCGCGACGTGGTGGCCGATGCCGCGCGCGATGGTCAGCGCCTGCCGCAGGTGATCGAGCGCTTCGGCCGGGCGGCCGTCCTGCCGCAGGATCGAGCCCATGCTGCCCAGCACCTGGCCCTCGCTGACGCGGTCCCCGATCCGCCGCGCGACGCCCAGGAGTTCCCGCCCCATCTCCAGTGCCTCGCGCGGGTGCGCGTACCGCTTCGGGTACCGGCCCAGCGGCTCGTACATCACGCCCCGGTCGCCGAGCTTGTCGTCCTCCTCGTGCCGCTCGCGCAGTTCGAGCGCGATGGCGAGGGCCTGTCCGAAGTGCTCGCGCGCCTCGGCGGTGTTGCCCAGGTACTGGTGGATCTCGCCGGTGTTCCCCAGCACCCAGCCCGCGCCGACCCGGTCACCGATCTCCCGGAAGGCGGCGAGCGCCCGCCCGAAGTCCTCGATCGCCTCCAGGTCGCGGCCCAGCCGCCAGCGCACCGCGCCAAGCCGGGCCAGCGCCTGCGCGCGGTCGTGCGGGTCGGGGGTCTCCTCGGCGCGCGTGTGCAGCGCCTCCGCGTCCTGGTAGTGGCCGCCGACGTCCAGGTAGCGGAACAGGAGCGCCGACATCTTGCCCGTGTGGTCGGGGCGGCCGTGATCGGCCGCGAACAGCGCCGTCGCGACCAGCCCGGCCCGTTCCGTGTCCAGCCACCGCGTCGCCGCGCCGCGGTCGGGCACCGCGGGAACGGCTGCCGCCGGTGGGCCCGGTGGCGGCCGGTGGTGGCGTTCGTAGGGCGCGAAGCGGTCCATGGCCAACGACGCGGCGTGCCGGTCGTAGTCGTACAACCGCGCGAGCGCCGCGCGCCGCGCGTGCGCCGGATCGTGCTCGTGCGCCTGCGCCGCCGCGTAGACCCGTACCAGGTCGTGGAACGCGAACCGGCCGGGGGCCGGCTCCCGCAGCAGGTTCGCCGCCAGCAGCGTCCGCAGCAACGGCCCTACCTCGGAAGGTGGTTCACCGATGAGTGCGGCGGCGGCGAACGCGTCCAGGTCGGGCCTCGGCCCGAGGGCCAGCAGCCGGAACGCGCGCCGGCACGCGGGGCCCAGGCTGTCGTACGACAGGCGCAGCGCCAGTTCGACGCCGTCCTCGCAGCGCAGCCGGTCCCTGCGGTCGTGCAACTGCTCCAGGTGGTCGGCGAGCGTCCAGCCGGAGCGCCCCGCGATCCGCCCGGCCACCACGCCGAGCGCGAGCGGCAGATGGCCCACCGCCTCCGCGATCCGGGCCGCCGTGCCGGGGTCGGCGGACACGCGTTCCGGTCCCGCGGTGCGGCGCAGCAACTCCATCGCGTCCGAGGGCGAGAACACGTCGAGGCGCAGCCGCCGCGCCCCCGGAAGACCCGCCAGGCTGTGCCGGCTCGTCACCAGCGTGAGGCAGCCGGGCCCCTCAGGGAGCAGCGGGCGCACCTGCTCCTCGTCGCCCGCGTTGTCCAGGACCACCAGGGCCCGGCGGCCCGCCAGTCGCCTGCGGAACTCCCGTGACCGCTCGGGCCCGTTGAGTAGCCGGACCCGGTCGGCCGACATGCCGAGGCGGCGCAGGGCGGCGTCGAGCACGGCGAACGGGTCGGCGGGCGGCAGGTCGGGCGCGTAGCCGTTGAGGTCGGCCCACAGCGTCAGGTCGAACCGGCCGCTCCGCCGCAGCACGTGTGCCGCGCGCGCCACCAGCGCCGTCTTTCCGACGCCGGCCATGCCCTCCACGACGCGCAGCCGGGCTCCGGCGCCGCCCGCGGGGGGACCGTCGCCGAGCAGCAGGTCCAGTTCGGTGCGCCGCCCGCTGAACGACGGCAGGTCGGTGGGCGGCACGTCGGCCACCGTCACCACTCCGGCGCCGGTGACCGCGCCGACGATCCGGGCGTGCGCGCCGCGCCACCGCCCGGCCGCGTCGCCGCCCACGAGCGCGCGGACGATGTCCTCGACCAGGTCGACGTTCAGCCGTGCCCTGCCCGGCTGGAAGCACCGGTGCACTGTGTCGTAGCTGGGCACCTCAGGGACGCCGCGCGCCCTGCGCGCACGCGTCACGCGCCGGTGCACCTCGCGTTCCGACGCGCCGGCCCAGCCGCGCAACGCGCGCAGGCACGCGACCAGTTCGTCCATGCTCCGGGCGCTGCCCGGGTCCGGCGGTCCCGCCGGGCCGCGTACGCCCTCGGCATCCCTCATGTACGTGTCCCTCCACACCGCCGCCACGCGCGGCCGGAACTGTCCCTACCCGGGGTGACCGGGTTTGCACGGGAAACGGGACACCGCCGCGAGTCCTTGGCCATGATCGTCCCCGAGCGGAGGCGGCGCACGCCCACCGGGGGGTGGGGGGAGCGGCGTCCGGCGGGCCCGGTACGGGCCCGCCGGCGGCCCGGCGCGAACGGCGGCCCGGCACGCGGCGGGGCGCGGTGTCCCGCGCGCGGCGGCCCCGCTCAGGACGGCCGCTCGTAGCGGGCGGCCATCGCGGCGGCCCGCTCGCGCAGGGTGTCGCGCAACTGCCGCGGAGCCAGGACCTCCCCGCTCGCGCCGAGCTGCCACAGCGCCCATTCCGCGTGCCTCGTGTCCTGGAACGTCACCTTCAGCCGCAGCCAGCCGTCGGCGTCGTTCCTCTCGGTGAGCACGGCCAGCGCGGTGCCCACCAGGTCCTCCCGCCGCGCCGGGTCCATCCGCAGCACCACGGTGACCTGGTCGCCGCCGGTCCGGAACCGCGTGCTGCGCTCCTGCCAGGCCCGGTTCAGATCGACCCGCTCCGGTCGCCGCGCGGGTTCGGCGAGTTCCTCGGCGGCCATGAGCCGGGACAGCCGGTAGGTGCGCTCCTCGCCCGACCTCGTGGCCAGCAGGTAGCCCTGGTCGCGCACGGTCACCAGACCGATCGGGTCCACCGTGCGCCACGCGGGAGGCCGGTCCACAGCCGCGTAGTGGATGCGCAGCTTGTGTCCGGCGAACACCGCGCGCCGGACCTCCCCCACGATGCTGTCGGGCACGTCCTCGGCGGTCAGCCGCCGCGAGAGGAGGTCCGTCTCCGGGTCGATGAGCAAGCGCTGAGCCGCTCCGGCAGCGGTGGCCCGATAGCTTTCCGGCAGCGCGTCGATCACCTTGCGCATCGCCGAGGCGAGGGCTGGACCGAGACCGAACGTTTGCGCGCCGCGCCGCGATCCGGCGATCAGGAGGGCGAGAGCCTCGTCGTGGTTCAGGCCGGTCAGCTCGGTCCGGAAGCCGGGCAGCAACGCGAAACCGCCGTTCCGACCGCGTTCGGCGTAGACAGGGACGCCGGCGGCGGAC
The DNA here is from genome assembly GCF_020410765.1 of Streptomyces marincola. NCBI lineage: Bacteria > Bacillati > Actinomycetota > Actinomycetes > Kitasatosporales > Streptomycetaceae > Streptomyces > Streptomyces marincola. The sequence continues at coordinate 5,224,255 of NZ_CP084541.1, forward strand.
AGCGCCTCGATGTCGCGCAGCACGGTGCGGGTCGACACCTCGAGCTCGCGGGCCAGCGCGGTCGCGGACAGCCGACCGTGCTGCCGCAGCAGCAGAACCAACGACACCAACCGGTCGGCGCGCACCCGGAAAACCTAACAGGAATACGTGACACAGGGTGTCGTGTATTGGTTGGGAGGCTTACCGCCATGACACACAAGAAAGCGGCCACTCAGCCGAACGACCTGGGCAAGTACTTCATCGAGCGCGCGAACGCGGGCGATGTCGAGGGGCTGGTGGCTTTGTACGAGCCGGACGCCGTGCTGGCCTTCCCGCCGGGCAGCGTCGCGACCGGGCACGCGGAGATCCGCGCGGTCTACGAGCAGTTCGTCGCGGCGGCGCCGGTCCTCGAGCCCGGCAAGGAGCACCCCGCACTGGTGGTCGGCGACCTGGCGCTGACGGCCGTGACGCAGACCAACGGTGACGTGACCGTCGAGATCGCCCGTCGGCAGCCGGACGGATCGTGGCTGTGGGTCGCGGACCAGCCGGCACTCGTGCCGTAGCGGGGGTGGCGGTGGGTTCGAGCCCACCGCCGTACGGGTGGCGCGCGGGCGAACGGACCGCGCGCCACGCGGCGTTCGGCAGGGGCCCCGGCGGGTACGGGCGCCGCGGCACGCATCGCGGCGAGCGGCGGGCACGGCCCCGCCCCCGGAGCCCCAACGGTACGACCGGCTCCGCAACACTGCCGATGGCGCGTCGCGGGATGCCGTACGCCGCTGGGCGGGGTACCTGCTGCCTTCGGGCCGGCGCGGCCCCTGCCCCGGAGATCCGCCCGCCGACCGGCCTTATCCGGCCTCGGGGAGCGAGGCGAGGTCGGACGGGTCGGTGTTCGCGCCGCACAGCACCACGCACACCTCCTCGTCCGCGCCCGGCGCGTACGCCCCCGACCACAGCGCGGCCGGTGCCGCGGCCGCCCCCGCCTCCACCGCGATCCTGTGCTCGCCCCACAACCGCCGCCGGGCGGCGGCGATGTCGGGGTCCGCCACCAGGACAGAACGCGCGTGCGGCCTGAGCGCCCAGTGCAGCGCGTCGGCCGAGACCCGGCGGGCCCCGAGCGAGTCGGCCGCGAGCGAGTCCACCACCACGTCCACCGGCGCGCCCGCCGCGAGCGCCGCGTGCAACGCGCGGCTGCCCTCCGGCTCCACGGCCACCACCCGCACCCCGCGCCGTTCCGCCGCCGCGGCCATGCCCGCGAACAGGCCGCCGCCCCCCACCGCCACGACCACCGTGGACACGCCCGGCCTCGCGGCCAGGATCTCGTGCAGCAGCGTGCCCGCGCCCGCGGCGATCAACGGGTGGTCGTAGGCGTGCGAGGCCAGCGCGCCGCTGACCGAGACGAACTCGGCGCAGGCGTCGGCGGCCTCCGCATACTCGGCGCCGACCTGGCGCACGTCGGCCCCCAGGTCCCGCAGCCGCGCCACCTTCACGGCCGGGGCCGTGCGGGGCACGAACACCGTCGCCGCCACGCCGAGCCGGCGCGCCGCCCAGGCGCAGGCGAGGCCCGCGTTCCCGCCCGAGGCGATCGCGACACCGGCCGCAGGCACGTCCGCGGCCTCGGCGCGCGCCGCCGTGAAGTTCAGCGCGCCGCGTGCCTTGAACGTGCCCGTGTGCTGGAGGAACTCAAGCGCGAACCACACCCGTTCCCCCGCGGGCGCCAGCGCCACCGGCCGCACCTGCCCCGCGATCCGCTCCGCCGCCGCCCGCACATCCTCGTCAGTGATCACGTCTCCCACCGTAGCCGGGCGGGCCCGGGCCGACCGCGTTCCGCTGTCGGAGGCGTGGGATAGGTTCGGCGTCCATGAGCACCGGTACGCACCAGACACCGCACACCGTTCCCGGCCTCGACGTCGCCATCACCTCGGGTTACGTCGTCCCCGTCTCGGGCCCGCCGGTCGAGGGCGGCACCGTGCTGATCCGCGGCGGCCGGATCGCCGCCGTCGGACCCGGCCGCGAGGTGGAGGTCCCGGCCGGGACGCCCGTCGTCGACGCGGCGGGGGCCTGGGTGCTGCCCGGCTTCGTCGAGGCGCACGGCCACCTCGGCGTGCACGAGGAGGCCGAGGGCTGGGCCGGGCAGGACACGAACGAGATGACCGACCCCAACGGGGCCAGGATGCGCGCGCTCGACGCCCTCAACCCCGCGGACACCGGGTTCGCCGACGCCCTCGCCGGCGGCGTGACGAGCGCGGTCATCAAGCCGGGCTCGGGCAACCCCATCGGCGGCAGGACCGTCGCCGTCAAGTGCTGGGGCCGCAGCGTCGACGAGATGCTGATCCGGGAGCCGGTCAGCGTCAAGAGCGCCCTGGGCGAGAACCCCAAGCGGGTCTACGGCGACAAGCAGCGGCTGCCCTCGACGCGGCAGGGCGTGGCGGCCGTCATCCGCGACGCGTTCGGCCGCGCTCGCGACTACCGGGCCAGGCGCGAGCACGCCGCGGCCGAGGGCAAGCCGTTCGACCACGACCCCACCCTGGAGACCCTGGTCCGCGTCCTCGACCGCGAGCTGCCGTGGAGCCAGCACACCCACCGCGCCGACGACATCGCCACCGCGCTGCGGCTCGCCGACGAGTTCGGCTACCGCGTCATCCTCAACCACGGCACCGAGGCGCACCTGCTCGCCGACGAGATCGCCCGCCGCGGCATCCCGGTGGTCTCGGGGCCGCTGTTCACCACGCGGACCAAGGTGGAGACGCGCGGGCGCACCCTGGCCAACCCCGGCATCCTGGAGCGCGCCGGGGTCAAGGTCGCCATCACCACCGACCACCCCGTGGTGCCCATCAACTTCCTGGTGCACCAGGTCACGCTGTGCGTGAAGGAGGGACTCGACCCCGCCACCGCGCTGCGCACCATCACCACCCACCCGGCCGAGATCATGGGCCTCGACGACCGCGTCGGCAGCCTGCGCACCGGCCTGGACGGCGACGTCGTCATCTGGTCGGGCGACCCGCTGAACGTGATGAGCCGCGCGCTGCGCGTCTTCATCCGGGGGCGCGAGGTCTACACGTGGGACGAGGGCACCCGCACCGGGACCGTGGCCGACCCCTGGTACCGGGAGCCGGTCGCCTGACGCGCCCGCGCGCCCCGCCGGGTCACACCGGGCGCAGCCAGACGGTGGCCAGGGGCGGGAGCGTGAGCACGAGGCTGGCCCCGTGGCCGTGGCTCGGCGTGGGGGACGCCGGCACGGGCGCGGCCGTGGTGACGCCGCTGCCGCCGTACGCGGCGGCGTCGGTGTTCAGCGCCTCCCGCCAGGCACCGGCCACCGGCGGCACGCCGACGCGGTAGCCGTGCCGCGCCACGGGGGAGAAGTGGCAGACGACCAGGAGCGGGGAGCCGTCGGAGGCGAAGCGGAGGAAGGCGAACAGGTTGTCCCGCGCCGCGTCCGCCTCGACCCACGAGAAGCCGCCGGGGTCGGTGTCGCGTTCCCACAGCGCCGGGGTGGCGCGGTAGCCGGTGTTCAGGTCGCGGACCAGGCGCTGCACCCCGGCGTGGTCGCCGGCCGCCACGTAGCCGGGGTCGAGCACCCACCACTGCGGGCCCGTCTCCTCCGACCACTCGGCCCCCTGGGCGAACTCCTGCCCCATGAAGAGGAGCTGCTTGCCCGGGTGCGCCCACATGAACGCCAGGTAGGCGCGCAGGTCGGCGCGTTGCCGCCACCAGTCGCCCGGCATCTTCGACACCAGGGCCCGCTTGCCGTGCACCACCTCGTCGTGCGAGATCGGCAGGACGTAGTTCTCCGAGTAGGCGTACACCATGGAGAACGTCATGTCGCCGTGGTGCCACCCGCGGTGCACGGGGTCCTTGGACATGTACCGCAGCGAGTCGTGCATCCAGCCCATGTTCCACTTGAAGCCGAAGCCGAGGCCCCCGTGCTCCGTGGCGCGGGTGACGCCGTCCCACGCGGTGGACTCCTCGGCCACGGTCAGCACGCCGGGGCAGCGGCGGTACACGGTGGCGTTCATCTCCTGGAGGAACGCCACCGCGTCCCAGTTCTCCCGGCCGCCCTCGGCGTTGGGCAGCCACTCGCCCTCCGCGCGCGAGTAGTCGAGGTAGAGCATCGAGGCGACCGCGTCCACGCGCAGGCCGTCGATGTGGTACTCCTCGCACCAGAACACGGCGTTGGCGACGAGGAAGTTGCGCACCTCGCGGCGTCCGAAGTCGAATTCGAGCGTGCCCCAGTCGGGGTGCTCGGCGCGGCGCGGGTCGGGGTGCTCGTAGCAGGGCGTGCCGTCGAACGCGGCCAGCGCCCACTCGTCCTTCGGGAAGTGCGCGGGGACCCAGTCCATCAGCACGCCGATGCCGGCTCGGTGCAGGGAGTCGACGAGGAACTTGAAGTCGTCGGGCGTGCCGAGGCGCGCCGTCGGCGCGTAGTAGCCGGTCACCTGGTAGCCCCAGGAGCCGCCGAACGGGTGCTCGGCCGGCGGCATCAGCTCGACGTGGGTGAAGCCGAGGTCGCGGACGTAGGCGGGCAGCTGCTCCGCGAGCCCCCGGTAGTCCAGCCCGGGCCGCCAGGAGGGCAGGTGCAGTTCGTACACGGACATCGGCGCGGCGTGCGCGGGCCGCTCGGCGCGGCGGTCCAGCCACTCGGCGTCGCCCCACGCGTAGTCGCTGCGGTGGACCACGGACGCGGTCGCGGGCGGGCACTCGGTGGCCAGGGCGAGCGGGTCGGCGCGCAGCGCGTGGGTGCCGTCGGCCCGGCAGACGTCGTACTTGTAGCGGGTGCCGGGGCCGACGCCCGGCACGAACAGCTCCCACACGCCCGACGCGCCCAGCGAGCGCATCGGGAAGCCGGTGCCGTCCCAGCCGTTGAAGTCGGCGGCGACGCGCACGCCGCGCGCGTTCGGCGCCCACACGGTGAACCGGGTGCCCGTCACGCCCTGGTGCGTCATCGGCCGGGCGCCGAGCGCCTCCCACAGGCGTTCGTGCCGGCCCTCGGAGATCAGGTGCAGGTCGACCTCGCCCAGGGCGGGCAGGAAGCGGTACGGGTCGTGGGCGCGGCTGCGGGTGCCGTCCGGCCACGTCACCTGCGGGCGCGGGTCGGCCGCGGGTCCTGGGGGGAGGACGGCGGAGAAGAGCCCGTCGCCCTCGGGGGCCAGCTCGGCGCCCCGGACCGTGACCCTGCGGGCCAGCGGGCGCAGCACGCGCACCAGGGTGCCGCCGGGCGCGGGGTGGGCGCCGAGCAGCGCGTGCGGGTCGTGGTGCTCGCCGGCGAGCAGCCGGGTCCGGTCCGCCTGGGACAGCGTCGCGTGCACAGCGAATGCGTTCCTTTCCTCGCCCGCGGGACCCGGGCGGGCCCGGCGGGCGGCTCCTTGCCGCCGGAGGCCGCGTCCTCGCGGACGCCGCCGCGGATGTCAGTCGGCGCCCTGGGCCAGGCGGCGGATCGCCGCCATCGGGACGTGCAGCCACGCCGGGCGGTGCCTGGCCTCGTACAGCACCTCGTAGACGGCCTTGTCCGTCTCGTAGGCGAGCAGCAGTTCGCGCTGCGCCAGCGGGTCGTTGCCCGACGCCTCGGCGTAGCCGCGGCAGTAGGCGGCCCGGTTGGCCCGGGACCACTCCTCGACCCACGGGCCGCCGGTGCGGTGCTGGCAGGCCGCGTAGTCGAACGACCGCAGCATCCCCGCGACGTCCCGCACGGGCGGCCCGGGGCGGCGCCGGTCGGTCAGCGGCCTGGCGGGCTCGCCCTCGAAGTCGATCACCGACCAGTGGGAGCCGCGGCCCCTGGGGTCGGGTGTGAGGAGCACCTGGCCGAGGTGCAGGTCGCCGTGCAGGCGTTGGACGGGGCAGGTGCCGCCGCGCCGCGCGAAGGCGCCGAGCGCCTCGTAGGCGCGCCGCAGCCCCGAGCCGTAGGGGCGCAGCGCGGGCACGGCCGCGGTGGCCTCGGTGAGCCGTTCGACCATGCCGGTCGCGGTCTGTTCGAGCTGCGGGCGGCGCAGGACGTCCGTGGGCAGCGCGCCGGCGAGCGCGGTGTGCACCTCGGCCGTCGCGCGGCCGAGTGAGTGGGACGCGGAGGTGAAGTCGGTGCGGTGGCCCAGGGACTGGAGCGCCAGCTGCCAGCCGTCGACCGAGCCGCCGAGGAACGGCGTGAGCACCCCGAGCGTCAGCGGCTCGGGCGCCCGCTCCGCCGGGGAGCGGTCGCCGTCGGGCGGCGGTTCCTGGACGTGCGCCTCGAACCAGGCGGCGGGGGCCGGCACCCGGTCGGAGCCCGCCTCGGCCAGCGCGAGCGGCAGTTCGAGGTCGGGGTTGACGCCGGGGCTGACGCGGCGGAACAGCTTCAGGATGTGCGCGTCGCCGTACACCACCGAGGAGTTGGACTGCTCGCCGGTGAGGACGCGGGGCGGCAGCCCGGCGGGCACCGAGGCGCCGGGGGCCGGCGTGAAGCGGAGGGCGCCGATGCGGCCCGGCGTGCGCAGCCGTTCCAGCAGCAGGCCGGCGAGCCGGGGGTCGTGCAGGGCCTCGTACACGGCCCGGCCGCGCAGCGGCCCCTCGGTCGGGCGCCCCACGAGGGCGGGGCCGAGCGCGGGCGGCAGCGCGGGTCTGACGCCGAGCAGCACCTGGTAGCAGTCGCCCGAGGGCGGGGCCTGCGCCGGGTCGCCCTCCTCCGCGCGGGTGCGGATCAGCAGGTGCAGCAGCCCGGGCGCGGTGCCCTGGGCGGTGCAGGGCAGCAGTTCGGTCGCGGCGACCAGGGTGAGCCCGCCCATCGGGCGGCCCTTGCCGGCGAACCAGCGCTGCCCGGGGAGCCAGCGCGCGAGCAGACCGGTCAGGGAGCGGAGCAGGGCGCCGCCCTGCGGCGCGTCGGCGAGCGGGGTCCGGGCCGGAGCCGTCCGGGGCGGGGAGCTTTCCGACATGGCGTCCTTTCCCCGGGGCACGGATTATGTGACGAAGTGTCCCGGATTGAGACGTGGGTTGCCCAGCGGTGCGGGACGTGTCGTGAAGGAACCCGACCGTGCGGGTGAGGCCCGTAACGCAGATGGAGGGTTATGGGCAACGCTTGGCGTACGGGGAGGCTTCCCCCAGAGGGCTGGGGGTAAGCCTGTCCCGTACGGTCTTCGGCCTACGACTCCGGGACTTCACGCAGCCGGAACCAGTAGAAGCCGTGGCCCGCGAGGGTCAGCAGGTAGGGCAGCTCCCCCACGGGCGGGAAGCGCACCCCGCCGATCAGCTCCACCGGGACCCGGCCCGCGAAGGGCTGGAGGTCCAGCTCCGTGGGCTGGGAGAACCGCGAGAAGTTGTTGACGCACATCACCAGGTCGTCCTCGTACTCGCGCAGGTAGGCGAGCACGGCCGGGTTGGACGAGGGCAGCTCGCTGTACGTGCCGAGCCCGAACGCCCGGTTCTGCTTGCGGATCTCCACCATCCGCCGGGTCCAGTGCAGCAGCGAGGCGGGGGAACTCATAGCCGCCTCCACGTTGGTGACCTGGTAGCCGTACACCGGGTCCATGATGTTCGGCAGGTACAGCCGGCCGGGGTCGCACGAGGAGAAGCCGGCGTTGCGGTCGGGTGTCCACTGCATGGGGGTGCGGACCGCGTCGCGGTCGCCGAGCCAGATGTTGTCGCCCATGCCGATCTCGTCGCCGTAGTACAGGATCGGCGAGCCCGGCAGCGACAGCAGCAGCGCCGTGAACAGCTCGATCTGGTTGCGGTCGTTGTCGAGCAGCGGGGCGAGCCGCCGCCGAATGCCGATGTTGGCGCGCATGCGCGGGTCCTTGGCGTACTCCGCGTACATGTAGTCGCGCTCCTCGTCGGTGACCATCTCCAGGGTCAGCTCGTCGTGGTTGCGCAGGAAGATCCCCCACTGGCAGCCCGAGGGGATCTGCGGGGTCTTGGCCAGGATTTCCGACACGGGGTAGCGGGACTCCCGGCGCACCGCCATGAAGATGCGCGGCATCACCGGGAAGTGGAACGCCATGTGGCACTCGTCGCCGCCCTTGTCGAAGTCCCCGAAGTAGTCCACGACGTCCTCGGGCCACTGGTTGGCCTCGGCCAGCAGCACCGTGTCGGGGTAGTGCGCGTCGATCTCGGCGCGCACCCGCTTGAGGAACGCGTGCGACGCAGGAAGGTTTTCGCAGTTGGTCCCCTCCTCGGCGTACAGGTACGGCACCGCGTCGAGCCGGAAGCCGTCGATGCCCAGGTCCAGCCAGAACCGCAGCGCCGACAGGATCTCCTCCTGCACGGCGGCGCTGCGGTAGTTGAGGTCCGGCTGGTGGGAGAAGAAGCGGTGGAAGTAGTACTGCTTGCGGACCGGGTCGAACGTCCAGTTGGACGATTCGGTGTCGACGAAGATGATGCGCGCGTCCGCGTACTGCTTGTCGTCGTCGGCCCACATGTAGTAGTCGCCGTACGGGCCGTCCGGGTCCGTGCGCGACTCGTGGAACCACCGGTGCTGGTCGCTCGTGTGGTTCATGACGAAGTCGATGATGACCCGCATGCCCCGCTGGTGCGCCGCGTCGACGAACTCGACGAAGTCCGCGAGGTCGCCGAAGTGCGGGTGCACGTCGGTGTAGTCCGAGACGTCGTACCCGCCGTCGCGCATGGGCGACTTGAAGAAGGGCGGCAGCCAGAGGCAGTCGACGCCGAGCCACTGCAAGTAGTCCAGCCGGGCCGTGAGGCCCTTCAGGTCGCCGATTCCGTCGCCGTTGCTGTCCTGGAAGGAGCGGACCAGGACCTCGTAGAACACCGCGCGCTTGAACCATTCGGGGTCGCGGTCGCGGTCGGGCGTGTCCTCGAATGTGTCGGGGACCGGCTCATTGACGCTCATGGTGTGGGTGACCCTCCGGTCTGTGAGGACGGTCGCAGGGCCAAGATGTGGGCCGAGGAGGCGTACGCATCCGCACGGCCCGGCTCAAGCCGTACATAGTTGTCCCTGCCCCAGTGGTAGGTCTCTCCGGTGAGCTCGTCGCACACCGGGAAGGACTCGGCACCCGTCTCCTGAGCGGGTGTGAGGCCGTAGCCCTTGAGTTGCTCCATGTCCAACGAGACCGTTGCTTCGTGGGTGTGGTGGGGATCGAGGTTGACCACGATCAGTACGCAGTCGGCGTGAGGTGTCCGCGAGCGCTTCGAGTAGGCCAGGATGTGGTCGTTGTCCGTGCGGTGGAAGTGCAGATCGCGCAGCTGGCGCAGGGCGGGGTGGCTGCGGCGCAAGGTGTTCAGCACGGTGATCAGCGGTGCGATGGACGTGCCCGCCGCCCGCGCCCCGGCCCAGTCGCGGGGTCGCAGCTGGAACTTCTCCGAGTCCTGGTACTCCTCGCTGCCCGGCGCGGCCGGGGTGTTCTCGCACAGCTCGTAGCCGGAGTACATGCCCCAGCTCGGCGACAGCGTCGCGGCCAGCACGGCCCGGGTCTCGAACGCGGCCCGCCCGCCGTGCTGGAGGTAGGCGTGGAGGATGTCGGGCGTGTTGACGAAGAAGTTGGGGCGCATGTATGGCGCCGTCTCGCGCGTCAGCTCCGTCAGGTACTCCGTCAGCTCCTGCTTGGTGTTGCGCCAGGTGAAGTAGGTGTACGACTGCTGGAAGCCGATCTGCGCGAGCGTCCGCATCATGGCGGGCCGCGTGAACGCCTCGGCCAGGAAGATGACATCGGGATCGGTGCGGTTGATCTCCGCGATGACCTTCTCCCAGAAGACCACGGGCTTGGTGTGCGGATTGTCCACGCGGAAGACGCGCACGCCGTGCGCCATCCACAGCCGCAGGACGCGCAGCGTCTCCGTGACCAGGCCGCGGAAGTCGTTCTCGAACGAGATCGGGTAGATGTCCTGGTACTTCTTCGGCGGGTTCTCGGCGAACGCGATGCTCCCGTCGCCGCGCCTGCGGAACCATTCGGGGTGCGATTTCACCCACGGGTGGTCAGGGCTGCACTGGAGTGCGAAATCGAGGGCGACTTCGAGGCCGAGGGAGCGGGCCGCGGAGACGAACGCGTCGAAGTCCTCCATCGTGCCGAGGTCGGGGTGGACCGCGTCGTGGCCGCCGTCGGGCGAGCCGATCGCCCAGGGCGAGCCGACGTCGTCGCGGCCCGCGGTCAGCGCGCCGTTCCTGCCCTTGCGGAACGAGGTGCCGATGGGGTGGACCGGCGGCAGGTAGACGACGTCGAAGCCCATCTCCGCGATGGCGGGCAGCCGCTCGGCCGCGGTCCTGAAGGTGCCGTGCGCAGGCCGGCGGCCCCGGCCCGCCACGGCACCCTCGGAGCGCGGGAAGAACTCGTACCACGAGCCGAACAGCGCGCGTTCGCGCTCCACGAGCAGCGGCATCGGCCGCGAGGCGGTGAGGAGTTCGCGCAGCGGGTGGCGGGCGAGCACGGCCGTCACCTCGGGGGTCAGGGCGGACGCGAGCCGCACGGTAGGGGGGAGCGAGGCGTCCGCCAGCGCGACGACGGCGGCCAGGACGACGTCCTTGCCCTCGCTCTTGGGCACGGCCGCGGCCGCCTGCTGGAGCAGCTGCGCGCCTTCCGACAGGGTCAGTTCGGTGTCGACGCCCGCGGGGATCTTGACGCGGGCGACATCGCGCCAGGAGGCGACGGGGTCGCCCCACGCCTCCACCGCGAAGGTCCAGCGCCCCTCGCTGTCGGGGGTCACCTCGGCTCCCCAGCGGTCGGTGCCGGGGGCGAGTTCGCGCATGGGGGTCCAGGGGCCGCCGCGCCCGTTCGGGTCGCGCAGGACGACGTTGGCCCCGACCGCCTCCGCGCCCTCCCGGAAGACGGTGGCGCTGACCTGGAAGGTCTCGCCCGGCACCGCCTTGACGGGGCGCCGCCCGCAGTCAACGCGCGGCTGGACGTCAAGAACAGGGATACGACCGATCATCTGGGGATCACCTGAGAGCGTTGAGGACGGACCTGGTTCCTCGAAATGAGGGGTTTCCCTCCCGGAGGAGGGCTTTGTCCTTTGTATCTTCTTCGCTGCTGAGTGGCTGGATTCGAGCATGGCCGCTCCGGTGCGCGTTCACTCGTGTGGGGGGTGCGCCAACGCTATGCGCCCACTGTCACGGGTACATGTCTGAAGGCTTTCCTGAGGTTTCCCGACCACACCGGCCATCTCGGCCCGCCTGGCCGGTGCGCGGAGGCGGCCGTGACGCGGGTGGCGCGTGGTGGTTCCCGGGGCGGGGCGGCACCGCGCGAGGCGCCGCCGGCGACGCGCGCCGCAGCCGGGAACGCCCGCCGCCGCGCCCCGCGCGGCCCCGGGCCGCCGGGCGGTCCGCACGGGCCCGCGCGGGGGTGTGTCACGCGCGTGTTGCCGCGGGTTGTGCGGCATGTTGCCGCACTCCCCTTTCGCCCGTGAAAGCCGCTCGGTGCGCCGGTTATACGGCATTATCTCCGTGTTCATGGGGCACGTCTCAGGTCGATATCGCCGTCCGGTATGCGGTTCACAGCTATGTACCCGCGCAGTAATGTGCCGTCCACCGAACGTCTGGTTCATGACAGACCTTCACCACCGCCGACCTCTGAGGTGGATCAATGCGCATAGCAAGACCCAGGGCCGCACGAATCGTCGCGGCCGTCATCGCGGCCGGGCTGGTCGCGACCGGTTGCGCCAGCGAGCGCGACGACGACGGCGACTCGGGCGACGACTCCCAGCCGTTCGTCTTCGGCGCGGCGGGCGACCCCGCCTCCCTGGACCCCTCGCTTGCCAGCGACGGCGAGACCTTCCGCGTCACGCGCCAGGCATTCGAGACGCTGCTCGACCACGAGCCGGGCGGCACCGAACTGGTCGGCGGGCTCGCCGAGGAGTGGAGCGGCAACGAGACGGGCACCGAGTGGACGTTCACCCTCCGCGAGGGGGTCACCTTCCACGACGGCGCCGAACTCACCGGCGAGGTCGTCTGCGCCAACTTCGACCGCTGGTACAACTGGTCGGGCACCTACCAGAACACGACCATGTCGTACTACTGGCAGACCGTGTTCGGCGGCTTCGCCGAGAACGAGAGCCCGGAGACGCCCGAGCCGAACTACGTCGGCTGCACCGCGCCCGACGAGCTGACGGCCGTCATCGAGGTCGCGGAGCCCTCCGCCAACTACCCGGGCGGCTTCTCCCTCCAGGCGTTCTCCATCCACTCGCCCGACTCCCTTGAGGCGTACGCCGAGGACGAGGCGAGCGGCGAGGGCGAGAACCTCACCTTCCCCGGCTACAGCCAGGAGGCCGGCACGGCCGCGGGCACAGGGCCGTTCCAGATCTCCGAGTGGAACAAGGGGAACGGCGAGGTCAGCCTGACCCGGTTCGACGAGTACTGGGGCGACGCCGCGGGCGTTCAGGAGCTGATCTTCCGCACGATCCCCGAGGAGGACGCCAGGCGGCAGGCGCTCCAGGCCGGCGACATCCACGGCTACGACCTGGTCGCGCCCGCCGACGTGGCGACGCTCGCGGGCGAGGGCTTCCAGGTGCCCACGCGCGATGTCTTCAACATCCTCTACCTGGGCATCACCCAGGACAGCAACGAGGCGCTCCAGCAGCTCGAGGTCAGGCAGGCGCTGGCGCACGCGATGGACCGCGAGAACATCGTCAGCACCCAGCTGCCCGAGGGCGGCGTGGTGGCCAGCCAGTTCATGCCGGACACGGTCGCGGGCTTCTCGCCCGACGTCACCACCTACGACTACGACCCCGAGCGCGCCCAGCAGTTGCTCGCGGACGCCGGTGCGGAGGACCTGGCGGTCGACTTCTGCTACCCGACCGAGGTCACCCGCCCGTACATGCCGGCCCCCGCCGACATCTACGAGCTGCTGAAGGCGGACCTCGAAGCCGTCGGCATCACCGTCAACCCGGTGCCGCTGAAGTGGAACCCGGACTACACCGAGACCACGCGCGACGGCGGCTGCAACATCTACCTGCTGGGCTGGACCGGTGACTTCAACGACGGCTACAACTTCCTCGGCACCTGGTTCGCCGGGTACAGCAAGGAGTGGGGCTTCGAGAACGAGGAGCTGTTCGCCCTGATGGACCAGGCCCAGGCCGAGCCCGACGAGGCCGCCCGCGTCGCCATCTACGAGCAGATCAACGAGATGGTGATGGAGTTCCTGCCCGGCGTGCCGATCTCCAGCTCGCCGCCCTCCATCGCGTTCTCCGCCGACGTCAACCCGCCGACGGTCTCGCCGCTGACGCAGGAGAACTTCGCCGAGGTCTCCTTCAAGTAGCTCAGCCGCAGGCCCAGGAACGATCCGCCCGGCCACCACCACGTGGCCGGGCGGACCTGTGGAACCCGGGCCCACCAGGCTCACGCAGAAAGGGGAGCCCTTCGGTGCTCCGTCTCATCGTCCGCAGGCTGCTGCAACTGATACCGACGCTGTTCGGCCTGACGGTCCTCCTGTTCCTGTGGATCCACCGATTGCCCGGCGGGCCGGCCTCCGCGCTGCTCGGCGAACGCGCCACCGAGGCCGACCGGCGGCAGATCGAGGCGGCCCTCGGCCTCGACGAACCGGTGTGGGTCCAGTACAGCCGCTGGATCGAGCGGCTGTTCCAGCTCGACCTGGGCACCTCCGTGCAGACCGGGCAGCCGGTGTGGGAGGAGTTCACCACGCGGTTCCCCGCCACGGTCGAACTCGCGCTGACCGCGATCCTCATCGCCGTGCTCATCGGCATACCGCTCGGCTACTTCGCCGCCCGCAGGCGCGGCAGCTGGCTCGACGTCACCGCGGTGTCGAGCTCGCTGATCGGCGTGTGCATCCCCGTCTTCTTCCTGGCATTCCTGCTGCGCTCGGTGTTCGCCGTCAACCTGGGCTGGCTGCCGAGCGTCGGCCGGCAGTCCGCCGGCATCGACGCCACGGAGGTCACCGGGTTCTTCGTCCTCGACGGCCTCCTCACCGGCGAGTGGGACGCCTCCTGGGACGCCCTCCAGCACCTGGCGCTGCCCGGCATCGCCCTGGCCTCGATCCCGCTGGCCCTCATCGTGCGCATCACGCGCGCCAGCGTGCTCGAAGTGCTCAGCGAGGACTACGTGCGCACCGCCGAGTCCAAGGGCCTGCGCCAGCGCGTCGTGCGCGGCCGGCACGTCATGCGCAACGCGCTGCTTCCGGTCGTCACCACCGTGGGCCTGGCCACCGGCAGCCTGCTGTCCGGCGCGGTGCTCACCGAGTCCGTGTTCTCGTTCGGCGGCATCGGCTCGTTCATCCAGACCGCGATCGACGGCCGCGACTATCCCGTGCTGATGGGCTTCATCCTCTTCATCGCGCTCACCTATGTCCTCATCAACCTGGTGGTCGACCTCGCGTACAGCGTCATCGACCCGAGAGTGCGGGTGAACTGAGATGGCCACCAAGTTCGCGAAGATCGACCGGCTCGCCGAACTCACCGCGCAGCGCGAGACCGCCGCCGGCGGCAGCCTGTGGACCGAGGCCCTGCGCCGCCTGCGCGGCAGCAAGATGGCCATGATCGGCGGCGGCATCATGGCGGTGTTCGTCATCATCGCCATCATCGGCCCGTGGATCGCGCCCTACGACCCGACGGCGCAGCTCTGGCGCGGCGAAGTCCGCGTCAACGCCGCCGAGTTCGTCGGCCCGCGCGCCGAGAACTGGCTCGGCCTCGACCACCTCGCCCGCGACGAGCTGTCCCGCATGCTCGTCGGCGCCCGGCAGACGCTGCTCGTCGGCGTCGTCTCCACGCTCCTCGGCCTGGCCGTCGGCGCCCTCATCGGCGGCGTCGCGGGCGCCGCGCTGTCCTTCGGCGGCGCGTGGGGCCGGCGGCTGGACACCGTGCTGATGCGCGTCATCGACATGATGCTCGCGCTGCCCTCGCTGCTGCTCGCGGTCAGCATCGCGGCGGTGATGGGGCAGAGCCTCACCACCGTCATGATCGCCGTCGGCGTCGTGCAGATCCCCGTGTTCGCGCGGCTGCTGCGCGGCTCGATGCTCGCCCAGGCGGGCGCCGACTACGTCCTGGCCGCCCGCGCCCTGGGCGTGCGCCGCCGGCGCGTCGTCCTCGGGCACGTGCTGCCGAACTCCCTCGGCCCGGTCATCGTCCAGACCACCCTGGCCCTGGCCACCGCGATCATCGAGGCCGCGGCGCTCTCCTTCCTCGGCCTCGGCAACCCGGACGCGGCCCAGCCCGAGTGGGGCGTGATGCTGGCGCAGGCCCAGGCCTTCTTCGACCAGGCGCCCATGATGGCCGTCTATCCCGCGCTCGGCATCATCATCACCGCCCTCGGCTTCACCCTGCTGGGCGAGGCCATGCGGGAAGCCCTCGACCCGAAACTGCGGAGCTGACGCCCCATGTCCCTGCTCACCGTGGACGAACTGACGGTCACCTTCGGCGGACGCGGCACGCGTGACGTGACCGCCGTGTCCGGCGTGTCCTTCTCCGTGGACGAGGGCCAGGTCGTCGGCCTGGTCGGCGAGTCCGGCTGCGGCAAGAGCGTCACCTCGCTCGCGCTGATGGGCCTGCTGCCGCGCAAGGGGGTGCGCGTGGGCGGCCGGGCCGACTTCCGCACCGGCGAAGGCCGCACCACCGACCTGCTCTCGCTCGGGCAGTCGGCGCTGCGCGACCTGCGCGGCACCCAGCTGGCGATGATCTTCCAGGACCCGCTGTCCTCCCTGAACCCGGTCGTGCCCATCGGCGTCCAGGTCACCGAGATCCTGACCCGGCACCGCGGCCTGCGCGGCCAGGCGGCGCGCAAGGAGGCGGCCGTTCTGCTGGAACGGGTCGGCATCCCCGACCCGACGCGCCGCCTCAAGGAGTACCCGCACCAGCTGTCGGGCGGCATGCGCCAGCGCGCGCTCATCGCCATGGCCGTGGCCTGCGCGCCGCGCCTGCTGATCGCCGACGAGCCGACGACCGCCCTGGACGTGACCATCCAGGCGCAGATCCTCGAACTCCTGCGGGAGCTGGTCGACGACCAGGGCACCGCGCTGCTCATGATCACGCACGACCTCGGGGTCGTCGCCGGGCTGTGCGACTCGGTCAACGTGCTCTACGCGGGCAAGGTGGTGGAGGCCGCCGGGCGGCGCCCGCTGTTCGCCGCGCCCGCGCACCCCTACGCCCACGGGCTGCTCGGCTCCATCCCGCGCCTCGACGCGCCGCGCGGCGAACGGCTGAACCCGATCCGCGGCTCGATCAACGACACCATCGCCTGGCGGGACGGCTGCGCCTTCGCGCCCCGGTGCGACTTCTACACCGAGGAGTGCCTTGAGGGCACGCCGCGGCTCGCGCCCCTGCCGCGCGCCGAGGGCCACGACGTGCGGTGCGTCAATCCCGTGCTGAACGCCGTCCCCGGCACCGGCGGGGGCGCCCCCGGCGCCGGGACGGACCCCGAGACGGAGGCATCCGTATGAGCCTGCTCGAACTGGACGACGTCAAGGTCCACTTCCCCGTCAAACGCGGGGTGTTCTTCGACCGGACGGTCGGCCACGTGTACGCCGTCGACGGGATATCGCTGTCCGTGACCGCCGGCCAGACCTACGGCCTGGTCGGCGAGTCGGGCTGCGGCAAGACGACGCTCGGCCGCGCCATCCTGCGGCTGAACGACATCACCTCGGGCCGCGTCGTCTTCGACGGCACGGACCTGGCCCAGCTCCCGGCGGAGGAGATGCGGCGCTCGCGCCGCCGCCTCCAGATGATCTTCCAGGACCCGCTGGGCAGCCTCAACCCGCGGCAGAACATCGAGTCCATCCTCGCCGAGGGCATGGCCGCGCACGGCATCGGCGCCGACCGGGACGAGCGCAGGGCGCGGATCAGCGAGATCCTGGAGCGCGTCGGCCTGCCCGCCGGCGCCCTGTCGCGCTACCCGCACGAGTTCTCCGGCGGGCAGCGCCAGCGCATCGGCATCGCGCGCGCCCTCGTCCTCGAACCCGACCTCATCATCTGCGACGAGCCGGTCTCCGCGCTCGACGTGTCCATCCAGGCCCAGGTGCTCAACCTGCTCGAAGAGCTCCAGGACTCCCTGGGCCTGACCTACGTCGTCATCGCCCACGACCTGGCCGTGGTGCGGCACATCTCCGACGTCATCGGCGTCATGTACCTGGGGGCCCTCGTCGAGGAGGCCCCGAGCGACGCGCTCTACGCCGAGCCGCGGCACCCCTACACCCGCGCGCTGATGTCGGCCGTGCCCGTTCCCGACCCCGACCTGGAGGACAACCGCGAGCGCATCCTGCTGCGCGGCGACCTGCCGTCCCCGGCCGCCCCGCCGGCCGGCTGCCGTTTCCACACCCGCTGCCCCTGGCGGCAGCCGGAGCGCTGCGACACCGAACGCCCCGAGCTGACCGACATGGGCGGCGGGCACCGCGTGGCCTGCCACTACGCGGCCGAGATCGCCGCCGGGACCATCCGGCCGACCACCGAGCTCGCGCCCCGGGTGCTGCACGACACGGCGGAGGGCACCGAGCCGCCCGCCGCCGCCCCGGCCGGGGACGCGGCGCCCGACGGCCAGGACCCGGGCGCGGCGCGGGGGGCCTGACCGCCTCCGGTGGTCCCCGGGGGTGGTTTACCGGCACCATTCCAGCCGAATGGACCGGAATCCACCGGTGCCGCCCCCGGGGCCCGGCTACGGTCGGAAACGTGAAGGCCATCCGTCGCTTTTCCGTTCGCCCCGTCCTTCCCGAACCCCTCCGACCCCTTCAGGAACTGGCGTTCAACCTGCGCTGGTCCTGGCACCCCGAGACCCGCGAGCTGCTGCGCTCGGTGGCTCCCGACAGCTGGCAGGCGGCCCACGAGGACCCGGTGCGGCTGCTCGGCACGGTGTCCGCCGACCGGCTGGCCGCACTCTCCGCCGACCGCGGCTTCCTGCGCCGCCTCGGCGTCGCCATCGGCGACCTGCGCGACTACCTGACCGAGCCGCGCTGGTACCAGCGGGCCGACGCCCGCGCGGGCGGCGAACTGCCGCGCTCCATCGCCTACTTCTCCCCGGAGTTCGGCATCACCGCCGCCCTGCCGCAGTACTCGGGCGGCCTCGGCATCCTGGCCGGCGACCACCTCAAGGCCGCGAGCGACCTGGGCGCCCCCCTCATCGGCGTCGGCCTCCTCTACCGGCACGGCTACTTCCGGCAGAGCCTGTCGCCCGACGGGTGGCAGCAGGAGCACTACCCGGTCATCGACCCCCACGAGCTGCCCCTCGTTCCGCTGACCGAACCCGACGGCTCACCCGCCCGGGTGACGCTCGACCTGCCGGGCGGGCGCACCCTGGCCGCCCGGGTCTGGACCGTGGCGGTCGGCCGCGTTCCCCTGCTGCTGCTCGACTCCTCCGTCGCCGAGAACGGCCCGGCGGAACGCGAGGTCACCGACCGGCTCTACGGCGGCGGCGGCGAGCACCGCCTGCTCCAGGAGATGCTGCTCGGCATCGGCGGCATGCGCGCCGTGCGCGCCTGGTGCCGCATCACCGGCCACCCCGAGCCCGAGGTGTGCCACATGAACGAGGGACACGCCGGCTTCCTCGGCCCCGAGCGCATCCGCGAGCTGGGCGAGGCAGGCGTCGACTTCGACGCCGCCCTGTGGTCCGTGCGCGCCGGCACCGTGTTCACCACCCACACCCCGGTGCCCGCGGGCATCGACCGCTTCCCCGAGGAACTGGTCGCCCGGCACTTCGGGGAGGGCGGCGAGCTGGCCAGGCTCGGCACCGAGGCCCTGCTGCGCCTGGGCCGCGAGAGCACGCCGGACGGCGACCCGCCGCAGTTCAACATGGCGGTGCTCGGCCTGCGCACCGCGCAGCGGGCCAACGGCGTCTCCGCGCTGCACGGGAACGTCAGCCGCGGCATGTTCGCCGGGCTCTGGCCGGGGTTCGACGCCGACGAGGCCCCCATCGGCGCCGTCACCAACGGCGTGCACGCCCCCACCTGGACCGCGGACGCCGTACGGCGCGCCCACGCGACCGCGCTCGGCAACGCCGAGCTGTGGGAGCTGCGCCGCACCCTGCGCGAACAACTGGTGCACGAGGTCCGCGCGCGCCTGCGGGCCTCGTGGCGGCAGCGCGGCGCGGGCGAGGCCGAACTCGGCTGGATCGACAACGTCCTCGACCCCGACGTCCTCACCATCGGCTTCGCCCGCCGCGTCCCCTCCTACAAGCGGCTGACCCTGATGCTGCGGGACCGCGAACGCCTCACCTCCCTGCTGCTGCACCCCGAGCGGCCCGTGCAGATCGTGGTGGCGGG
Organism: Streptomyces marincola; assembly: GCF_020410765.1. Classification (NCBI taxonomy): domain Bacteria; kingdom Bacillati; phylum Actinomycetota; class Actinomycetes; order Kitasatosporales; family Streptomycetaceae; genus Streptomyces; species Streptomyces marincola. Next base: position 5,243,331 of record NZ_CP084541.1, read on the forward strand.
CAAGGCCCACCCGGCCGACGACGGGGGCAAGCGGCTCATCCAGGAACTGGTGCGCTTCGCCGACGACCCGGAGATCCGCCACCGCATCGTGTTCCTGCCCGACTACGGCATGGCGATGGCCCGCTCCCTGTACGCCGGGTGCGACGTGTGGCTGAACAACCCGCTGCGCCCGCTGGAGGCGTGCGGCACCTCGGGTATGAAGGCGGCCCTCAACGGCTGCCTCAACCTGTCGGTGCGCGACGGCTGGTGGGACGAGTGGTTCGACCCCGACTTCGGCTGGGAGATCCCCACCGCCGACGGCCAGGCCGCGGCCGACCCCGACCGGCGCGACGCCATCGAGGCCGCCGCGCTCTACCGGCTGCTGGACGAGCAGGTCACCCCGTGTTTCTACGACCGCGGCGTGAGCCGCGGCGGGCTGCCCGTCCGCTGGCTCGAAATGGTGCGCGCCACCCTCGAACGGCTCGGGCCCCGGGTGCTCGCGGACCGGATGCTGCGCGAGTACGTCACCGGGTTCTACGCCCCGGCCGCCGCCGCGCACCGCGCGATGACCCCGGAGGCCGCGGCGGAACTGGCCGCGTACGCCGACCGGGTCAGGCAGGCGTGGCCGCGGGTGGCCGTGGACCACGTCGAGCCGGGCAGCGAGGCGCCCACGCTGGGCGGCACCGTGTCGCTGCGGGTGCGCGTCACCCTGGGCGACCTCGAACCCTCCGCGGTCGAGGTGCAGGCCGTCACCGGCCGCGTGGACGGCGACGACCGGCTCGCCGACCCGATGTACGTGCAGCTCAAGCCCGAGGGCGGCGCGGACCTGGCGGGCCGCTGGACGTTCTCCGGCGAGCTGACCCTGCACCGGTCCGGGCCGTTCGGCTACACCGTCCGCGTCCTGCCCGCGCACCGGCTGCTGGCCCACCGCGCGGAACTCGGCCTCGTCGCGCTCCCGCAGGAGGAGTCGGCCGAGGCGCACGGCACGCTCCTGCGCTGAGCCGGCCGTGCCGGGACCGGCGGCGCGCGCCCCCGCGCGCGCCGCCGCCCGCGGCCTCAGACCAGGCTGTCCCGCCACGCGCGGTGCAGGTCGGAGAACTGGCCGGTGCCCGCGATCAGTTCGGCGGGCGGGCCGTCCTCGACGATGCGCCCGCTCTCCATCACCAGCACCCGGTCCGCGATCTCCACGGTGGACAGCCGGTGCGCGATGACCAGCGCCGTCCGCCCCCGCAGCACCGTCACCATCGCCTCCTGCACCGCCTTCTCGCCGGGGATGTCGAGCGAGGACGTCGCCTCGTCGAGGATCACCACCGACGGGTCGGCGAGCAGCAGCCGGGCGAACGCCACCAGCTGCCGCTGCCCCGCCGAGATCCGGCCGCCGCGCTTGCGCACGTCCGTGTCGTAGCCCTCAGGTAGGGCCGCGATGAAGTCGTGCGCGCCGATCGCCCGCGCCGCCTGCTCGACCTCCTCGCGCGTGGCGTCCGGCTTGCCGAGCGCGATGTTCTCCGCGACGGTCCCGGAGAACAGGAACGCCTCCTGCGTCACCATCACCACCCCGCGCCGCAGCTCCGGCATGCTCAGCTCGCGCAGGTCCGTGCCGTCGAGCAGCACCCGGCCCTCCGTCGCGTCGTAGAAGCGCGCCAGCAGCTTGGCCAGGGTCGACTTGCCCGCGCCCGTCGCGCCCACCAGGGCCACGGTCTGCCCCGCGGGCACCGTGAGCCGGAACCGCGGCAGCACCTCGCCGCCCGTCCGGTACGCGAACCGCACGTCGTCGAAGACGACCTCGCGCCCCGGCCGGCCCGCGGCCCGCTCCGGCAGCCGCACCGGGTGCTCGGGCTCGGGCACGTCGGGGCGCTGCGCCAGCAGCCCGGAGATCTTCTCCAGCGAGGCCACCGCGGACTGGTAGTTGTTGAGGATCATCGCGAAGCGGTCCAGCGGGTCGTACAGCCGCCGCACGTACAGCGCGCCCGCGGCGAGCACGCCGAGCTCCAGATCGCCCGAGGTCACCCGGTGCGCCCCCCACATCACGACCCCGGCGATCGCGAAGGCGGCGATCAGCCGGGACAGCGTCACGAACCGCGCCATCTCCAGGATCGTGTCGCCGTTGACGCGCTCGTGGCGGTGGTTCAGCTCGGCGAAGGCCGCGTCGTTGGCCCGCTCGCGGCGGAACGCCTGCACCGGCCTGATGCCGTTCAGCGTCTCGGAGAACTTCACGATGACCGCGGCGATCGCCGTCGACCGCCTGCTGAATCGTTCCGCCGAGCGCCGCCGGTAGTTGCGCACCAGCAGGTACAGCGGGACGAACGACAGCAGCGCCGCGCCGCCGAGCCCGATGTCCAGGTAGAGCAGCAGCCCGCCGATGTACGCCAGCGACACCAGGATGACCAGCATCTCCTGGAGCCCCTCGTCCAGCAGCTCGCGCAGCGACTGCACGTCGCTCGTCGAGCGCGAGATCAGCCGGCCCGAGGTGTAGCGGTCGTGGAAGTCCAGGCTGAGGGCCTGCGCGTGGCGGTAGATCCGGCCGCGCAGGTCGAGCAGGATGCCCTGGTTCACGCGGGCGGAGACGCGGATGAACGTGTAGTTGAGCAGCCCGGCGCCCAGCGCGCACACCAGGTAGGCCACGGCGACCGCGATGAGCGGCCCGTTGTCGTCCTCGCGCACGGCGGGCACGCCGTTGTCGATCGCGTAGGCCACGAGCAGCGGCACGGCCTGCACCGCCGCCTGCTGGGCCAGCAGCAGGAAGGCGGCCAGCACGATGCGCGCCCGGTGCGGGCGGATCAGCGAGCCGAGCAGGCGGCGGGAGGCGCCGGGCGGCGCGGGCAGGGTGTCCTGGCCGAACGGGTCGGGCGCGGGCTCGGGGACGCCGGCCGGCTGCCCGGTGGCCTTGGGGGGAACGGTCGTGGTCATCGCACGGACACCTCGGGGTGCTCGCCGGTCATCAGGTGCCGGTACTCGGGACTGGTGCGCAGCAGCTCGGCGTGGGTGCCGACGGCGGCGATCCGGCCCCGGGACAGCAGCGCGACCCGGTCGGCGAGCTGCACGGTCGAGGGCCGGTGGGCGACGACGAGCGCGGTGGTCTCCGCGAGCACCTCGCGCAACGCGGCCTCGACGCGGGCCTCGGTGTGCACGTCGAGCGCGGAGAGCGGGTCGTCGAGCACGAGGAACGGGGGGCGGCCCACGACCGCGCGGGCCAGCGCGAGCCGCTGCCGCTGCCCCCCGGACAGGCTCAGGCCCTGCTCGCCGACCTCGGTCCCCGCGCCCTCGGGCAGCGCGGCGACGAATCCGTCGGCCTGGCCGATGCGCAGCGCGCGCTCCAGGTCGCGTTCGTCCGCGCCGTCGGCGCCCATCAGCACGTTCTCCCTGACGGTCGCGGAGAACAGCGTCGGCTCCTCGAACGCCACCGCGACCCGCCCGCGCACCTCCGCGCGCGTCATGGCGGCGATGTCCTGGCCGTCGAGCGTGATGCGCCCGGAGGTCACCTCGTGCAGGCGCGGCACCAGGCCGATGAGGGTGGTCTTGCCGCTGCCCGTGCCGCCGACCAGCGCGACGGTCTCGCCCGGCCGCACGTGCAGGTTCACCCCGTTCAGCACGGGCTCGCCGTCCGGCGGGCTGTCGGGGAAGCGGAAGGTGACGTTCTCGAAGCGGAGGCCGTCCGCCGCGCCGTTCGCCCGCGCCGCCGGGGCGGCGGGGCGCGGCGCGGCCGGAGCCGGGTCGCGCGGCGCGGCCTCCGGGGGTATCCGCGCGTCCATGACATCGAAGAACCGGTCGGTCGCGGTGGCCGCCTCGTTGCACAGGGCCAGCAGGAAGCCGATGGACTCCACCGGCCAGCGCAGCGCCATGGCGGTGGTCATGAACGCCACCAGCGTGCCCGCCGTCAGGTCGCCGTCGGCCACCTGCGTGACGCCGAGCACCAGGGCCGCGCCGAGGAAGATCTCCGGCAGGGACAGGATGACCAGCCAGATCGCGGCCAGCAGCCGCGCCTTGGCCAGCTCGGTGCCCATCAGCCGGCCGGACAGCGCGTGGAAGGCGCGGGCCTGGCTGCGGTGCCGGCCGAAGCCCTTGATGATGCGGATGCCGAGGATCGACTCCTCGATCACGGTGGTGAGGTCGCCCATCTGGTCCTGCGCCCGGCGCGCGACGACGGAGAACCGCATCTCGAACAGGATGCACAACCAGATGAGCGGCGGCACGGGGATGAGGAGCAGCAGGCCGAGCTGCCAGCCCTGGGCCATGAGGATGCCGAAGCCGATGAGGATCGTGGCGGTGTTGACGATGAGGAACGTCAGGCCGAACGCGAGGAACATCCGCAGCAGCTGGAGGTCGCCCGTGCCCCGGGAGAGCAGCTGCCCCGTGGCCCACCGGTCGTGGAAGGAGACGGGCAGCCGCTGCACGTGCCGGTACAGCGCGGAGCGCATCGACGCCTCGACCCCGGCCAGCGGCCGGGCGACCAGCCACCGCCGCAGGCCGAACAGCAGCGCCTCGGCCACCCCGACGCCGAGCAGCACGGCGCCGCCGAGCCACACGCCGCCCGTGTCGCCGTCGGCGACCGGCCCGTCGACGATCCACTTCAGGACCAGCGGCATGATCAGCGCCATGGAGGCGGCGACGATCGCCACCACCGCGGCGCTGAACACCCGAACCCGCACCGGGCGCACGTACGGCCACAGCCGAAGGAGGGAGCGGACGACGGAGCGTTTTCTGGCAGGGGACGCGGGGGCTTCGGCAGTGGCAGACATCAAGACCTGAGCCTACGAGCAGCCACTGACAGCTTCCCATGGGTTTTTGGGGCCCGATGTCTGTCTTGGGGCACAATCATGCGACAGGGCCGGGAGTGTGAGGCGGGTCACCGTCCCCGCGGGCCTTCGGCCGGACGGGCGTCGGCGGCCTCAGCCGGCGGCGGCCGGGCCGTTCCGGTCCGCCGCGGCGCCGAGGTCGTGCAGGTCGCGGCGGAACGTCAGGCCCGGGCTCCCGCCCAGCAGCGTCTCCCCGGTCACGGTGAACCCCGCGCGGGCCAGCACCGCGCGCGAAGCCGTGTTGTCCGGGTTGTCCAGGGTTGTCGCGGCCCGCAGCGTGCGCAGCCCGTACCGCCGGGCGGCGAGGCCGCACACGTCCCGCACGGCCCGGGTGGCGAGCCCGCGGCCCGCCGCCCGCCGCGCGATCCGGTAGCCGAGGTCCGCGCCGCCGTCCGCGGCGTCCACGAGGTTGACCCGCCCCACGATCCCGCCCGCCGCGTCGACCAGCACGTGGAACCAGCAGGTCCCCGCCTCCTGCTCGGCGAGCAGGGCGCGGTGCCGCTCGTCGAAGCGGGCGAAGTACTCCTCCCCCCGGTCCGGTACTGAGGCGGCGAACCACTCGCGGTTCTCCCGCTCGAACGCGAGGAGCGCGGGCGCGTGGTCTGTCCTGAGCAGCTGGAGTGCGGGCATGGCGCAGGACTATAGGCGCGGGGCCGGCTGTCGGTGGCAGCGCCTACGCTGGCGCCCATGAGTCAGCAGATGGAGCTGCGCGAGCTACAGGCGGCGCTGCGGACCGCGTCCGACATCGCGTTCGACCACGAGGCGCCGGCGGGGGAGCAGGCCGAGGTGCTGGTCGACGCGCTGCGCCGCGCGTTGACCGCGGCCCGCGCCTACGCCGAGGGGCCGGGCGAGACGGGGTGCAGGGAGCACCCGCGCGGCGCGATCGACCCGCTCTACGGGGACAAGGACGACCCGCTGCCGCCCGGCTGGGGCAAGTGCCTGCTGTGCAACGACAGGCGCAGGCGCGCGACCCGGGGCCGCGGGGCGCCGGCCGCGCCGCCGCGCCGCCCCGCGGGCCGCTTCGGCCCGCCCTGAGCGGCGGACGGGCCGCGCCGGGCCGCGTGCGGCGGCCCGGCGCGGCGGCCCGGGGCCGCCTCAGCCCCCGGCCCTGGCCGGCTCGGGGGTGAACGCGCCCTGGGCGGCGGCCCGGCGCGCGAAGTCGGCGAAGTCCAGCGGCTCGCGGCCCAGGGCCCGCCGCACGCCGTCCGAGACGTGCTCGTCGAGACCGCGCCTGAGCGGGGACAGCGCCTCCGCCCAGGTCTGCGCGTCGGTCTCGTCCCAGCCGTCCGCGACCAGCTCCGCCGCGAACTCCTCGTGCGTGAGCGGCACGTAGCGCACCTCGCGCCCGGCCGCCGCGGAGATCTCGGCGGCGACCTCGGTGAACGTGAGGGCGCGCGCCCCCGACACCTCGTACACCTGCCCCGCGTGCCCGTCCTCGGTGAGGGCCGCGACGCCCACCGCCGCGATGTCCTCGCTGTCGACGAACGTGGCGGCCCCGTCCCCGCAGGGCAGCCGCAGCTCGCCCGCGAGCACCGCGTCGCGGAAGAAGGTCTCGCTGAAGTTCTGGTTGAACCAGCCGGGGCGCACGATCGTCCACGCGGCGCCGCTGCGGCGCAGCGCCTCCTCGCCGTCCCGGTGCGTCGTGCCCGCGTACCCGGCGCCTCCGCTCTCGTCCGCGTAGCCCGGCACGTCGATGCCGCGCGCCGAGAGCAGCACGATGCGTTCGACGCCGAGTTCCACCGCGCGGTCCACGAACGGGCTGGTGAGCGTGGTGCCGTCCAGCGGCACCACGAACGCGGTGCGCACCCCGGCCAGCGCGGAGTCCCACGTCTCGCGGTCCTGCCAGTCGAAGGGGTGCCCGTCCTCGTGCCGCCCGGCGGACCGTGAGGCCACGCGCACCGCGTGCCCCTTGGCGCGCAGCTGGGACACCACCCGGCGGCCGACTGTTCCGGTACCGCCGACGACGAGGATGGGCTGTGGGGAAGAAGTACTGGTCATGCCCCGAGTCAACGCGCCGCCGGGGCCGGTGGCCATGGCCGTTCTGCTCGCGGCCATGTCCGCGCGTCCACCCGGCGGGCCGCCGGACCCCGCCGTCATGGGCACGGTGGGCGAGCGCTTGGCTACAGTCGGGGGCGTGGACGTGTTCGCCGACGTGCTGGGCGGGGTGCGGGCGCGCGGCGCCCTCGTCCGGCAGCTGGTCATGACGCCGCCGTGGTCGCTGCGGTTCGCCACCGGCGCCCCGCTGACCGTCATCACGATGCTGCGCGGCACGGCCTGGGTCACCCCGGGCCGGGGCGGGCCGGTGCGGGCGGGGGAGCGGGACGTCGTCATCGTGCGCGGGCCCGAGCCGTACACGGTCGCCGACGACCGGGACACGCCGCCGCGTTACCTCGTCACGGGCCCGGAGGCGTGCGCGCGGGCCGACGGCACGGCGGTGGGCGACGAGCTGGAACGGCACCTGCGCACCTGCGCCATGCGGGGCGACGGCTCGGCGCTGATGCTCGTCGGCGCCTTCGAACGGCCCGAGGAGATCGGCGACCGGCTGCTGCGCGAGCTGCCCGGCGCGGCCGTGGTGCCCGCGGCCGGCGTCCGCCGTCCCGCGCTCGACCTGCTGGCGGCCGAGGTCACCGGCGAGGGCCCCGGCCAGCAGGCGGTGCTCGACCGGCTGCTCGACCTGACGCTCACCTCGGCGCTGCGGGTGTGGTTCGACCGGCCCGAGGCGGCCCGCCCGTCCTGGTACCGGGCCGGCGGCGACCCGGTCGTCGGCCGGGCGCTGCGGCTGCTGCACGACGAGCCGGCCAGGCCATGGACGCTCGCGGAACTCGCGGCGGGCGCGGGCCTGTCCAGGGCCGCGTTCGTGCGCCGCTTCACGGCGCGGGTCGGGGAGCCGCCGATGCGCTACCTCGCCGGGCACCGGCTCGCGCTGGCCGCCGACCTGCTCCGGGACACCGACGCCACCGTGGCGGCCATCGCGCGGCGCGTCGGCTACGCCAACGCCTTCGCGCTGAGCGTGGCGTTCAAACGGCGCCGCGGCCTCACCCCGACCGAGCACCGGGCCGGCGGGGCCGCCGCGGCGGGCGGCCCCGCGGCCGGGACGGCTTTGCGGCCCTCACCCGGGCGGCCGGGGGCCGACGCGCATCTCGAACCAGGTGCACTTGCCGTTGGCCAGCAGATCCACGCCCCAGCGGTCGGCGAGCGTGTCCACGAGGAACAGCCCCCGGCCGCTGACCACGTCCATCTCGCGGACCGGCAGCAGGCACGGCAGCGCCCGTGACGGGTCGCGCACCTCGGCGCGCACCCAGCCGCGCCTGCGGCGCAGCCGCAGACCGAACTCGGTCGCGCCCGCGTGCTGCACCGCGTTGCCCACCAGCTCCGCGACGAGCAGCACCGCGTCGTCGGTCAGCTCGGCGGGCAGCGCCCACCGCTGCTGGAACTGGCGCCGCGTCAGTGCTCTGGCGATCCGCGCCGAACTCGCCTTGGAGGGAAGGCGGACCTCGCCGGCCGCGGGATCGAGTGCCAGTCCGAACGTGATGTCCGCCGCCTCGTCCGCCCCGACACAGAGCATGGGACTGTCCGCCGCTGCTGCCATGCCCCCATCATGGACCGCATATGCCGGGCGCGCGGGCCGTTCCGTGGGAACTGACCCGTCTGAGGCGGGTGATCCTGCCGAGGCGTCCCACATATGCCCTCGGCAGGATCGCCCGCCGCGCGTCACTGGCCGGCGCCCCACTCCTCCCAGGGCATGTTCCAGCCGTTGATCCCGTTGTCGGGCGCGATCACGTCGTCGTTGGAGTTGACCACCTCGACCACGTCACCGATGAGCGAGTTCTCGAAGAACCAGGATCCGGGCGTCGAAGGGTCGTTCGCACCCTGCGTGTCCTGGAGGCCGACGCAGCCGTGGCTCACGTTCTCGCTGCCGAACGTGCCCGCGCTCGCCCAGTAGTTGCCGTGGATGAACGTGCCCGACGTGCTCAGCCGCATCGCGTGCGGCACGTCCGGGATGTCGTACTCACCGCCGAACCCGACGGTGGCGCCGTCCATCCGGGTCTCCTCGTACTTCTCGGTGATGACCATCTTGCCGTTCCACGTCGGCGTGCTGTCCGCACCCGTCGTCACCGGGATCGTCCGCAGCGTCTCGCCGTCCCGCACGACCTCCATGGTCTTCGCGTCGGCGTCCACGGTCGTGACCTGGCTGCGGCCGACCGTGAAGCTCATGTCCTGGTGCAGCGTCCCGTAGACCCCCGGCGCGCCCTCCACGCCGCGGACACGGAACCCGACCGTCACCTCGGTGCCCGCCGGCCAGTAGTCCTCCGGCCTGAAGTCCAGCCGCTGGTTGCCGAACCAGTGCCCCCTGACCTCGACCGCGGGCTCCGTGCTGATGTGCACCGCGTCCCGCACGGCCGCCATGTCCTCGATCGGCGTGTCGAACGTCATCGACAGCACCATGCCGACGCCGACCGTCGCCCCGTCCGCGATGTTCCAGTTGGAGGTGAACGTCGCGTCCGCCGGCACGGTCGTGAACGAGGCGCTGCGCTCCTCCTCCTGCCCCTCCCCGTTCCGCCCGACGGCCGTCACGGTGTACTCGGCGTCGTTCGCCAGGTGCTCGCCCGGCCGCCACACCGTCCCGTCCTCCGACAGCTCACCCGGCACCGACTCGCCCTCGGGCCCGGCGACGGTCACCTCCGTCAGCGTGCCGTGCGCCGCCGTGACCTCAAGCGCGCCCGAGGTCGCCACGTCCGTGGCGCCGTCCCCGGGCGCGATGGTTATCTCCACCGCCGCGTTCCCGGCCGGCTGCCCCTCCTCGCCGCCGCGTTCATCCGCCTCGCTCCGCCCACTGCACGCCGTCAGCACGAGCAGCAGCAGACCGAGCAACGCCGCGACCGGCCCCGTTTTCACGAATGCACCCCTCTCCCCTGGGAGTTGGAAACCCCCACGTCCTCACGTCAGCAGCCAGGAAATCACATCGTGCTCACGGGTCGGACAGCCGCATGTCACCGTTCCGTCGCAGTTCAGGCGCCCGCACCCGGGCCCGGCTCCTCGCGGACACGGGCGGCGAGCCGCGCCGCGCGCGGCCTCCGCCACCGCACACTGGTCTCCTGGCCCACGTACCGAGGCGCACACGCCGCGGTACGTGAGGGCGGCCCGCCCGGCGGGAAGGAACTGGCCATCGAGAAAAACTGGAGGGCCCCGTGTCCCAGGCATCCGAGCGCGCGCCGATCGACGTCTGGCCCGGCCGCCCGGCACCGCTCGGCGCCCGCTTCGGCACGGGCCCCGACGGCGTCGAGGGCACCAACTTCGCGCTGTGGGCGGGCGGGGCCGAGGCCGTGGAGCTGTGCCTGTTCGACGACGCGGGCCGCGAGAGCCGCTGCCCGCTCGAAGAGCTGACGCACGAGATCTTCCACGGGTTCGTGCCCGGCGTCCGCCCGGGGCAGCGCTACGGCTACCGCGTGCACGGGCCGTGGAACCCGGCCGCCGGGGCGCGCTGGAACGCGGCGAAGCTGCTGCTCGACCCCTACGCCCGGGCCGTCGACGGCGACTTCGGCCGGCTGCCCGCGGAGGTCTACGGGCACCAGCGGGACCACAGGCGGCAGGACATCGCCGACACCGTGCGCGACGACCGGGACTCCGCGCCGTTCGTGCCCAAGGGCGTCGTCGTCCACGACACCGAGACCTGGGTCGACGACGTGCGCCCCAAGACCCCGTGGGCCGACTCCGTCATCTACGAGCTGCACGTGCGCGGCTTCACCATGCGCCACCCCGGCGTGCCGAGGGAGCTGCGCGGCACCTTCGCAGGTCTCGGCCACCCCGCGGCCGTCGACCACCTCGTCTCGCTGGGCGTGACCGCCGTCGAACTGCTGCCCGTGCACCAGTTCGCGCACGAGGACCACCTGCTGCGGCGGGGCCTGCGCAACTACTGGGGCTACAACTCCATCGGCTACTTCGCGCCGCACGCCGCCTACAGCGCCTCGGGCACGCGAGGCCAGCAGGTCGGCGAGTTCAAGGCCATGGTCCGCGCCCTGCACCAGGCCGGCATCGAGGTGATCCTCGACGTCGTCTACAACCACACCGCGGAGGCCGACGCGTTCGGGCCCACCCTCTCACTGCGCGGCATCGCCAACGGCGGCTACTACCGGCTCGCGGACGAGCCGCGGCACTACGCCGACTACTCGGGCTGCGGCAACACGCTGCACGTCGTCCAGCCGCAGGTGCTGCGGCTGATCACCGACTCGCTGCGCTACTGGGTGCAGGAGATGGGCGTCGACGGCTTCCGCTTCGACCTGGCCGCCGCGCTCGCCCGCTCGTTCCACGACGTGGACATGCTCTCGCCGTTCCTCGCCGTCATCGCCCAGGACCCCGTGCTGCGGCGCGTCAAGCTCATCGCGGAGCCCTGGGACGTGGGGGACGGCGGCTACCAGGTCGGCGCGTTCCCGCCGTTGTGGACCGAGTGGAACGACCGCTACCGCGACACCGTGCGCGACTACTGGCGCGGCGCCCTGCCCGATGTGCGCGACCTCGGCTACCGGCTGTCCGGATCGAGCGACCTGTACGCGTGGGGCGGGCGGCGGCCCTACGCCTCCGTCAACTTCGTCACCGCCCACGACGGGTTCACGCTGCGCGACCTGGTCACCTACGAGCGCAAGCACAACGAGGCCAACGGCGAGGACAACCGCGACGGCACCTCGGACAACCGCTCGTGGAACTGCGGCACCGAGGGCGAGAGCGAAGACCCGGACGTGAACGCGCTGCGCCGCCGCCAGCTGCGCAACCTGCTGACCACCCTGCTGCTGTCCACCGGCGTGCCGATGCTGGTGGCGGGCGACGAGATGGGCCGCACCCAGGCGGGCAACAACAACGGCTACTGCCAGGACAACGAGATCGGCTGGGTCGACTGGTCGCTGCGGACCGACCCCGCCTGGCGCCCCCTGCTCGACCTGACCCGCCGCCTGATCCGCACCCGCCGCGAGCACCCCGTGCTGCGCCGCCGCGCCTTCTTCTCGGGCCGCCGCCAGGGGCCCGAGGGCATAAGGGATCTGGGCTGGTTCACGGCCGCGGGCAAGGAGATGACCGAGGCCGACTGGTACGAGCCGGGCGCCACCCTCGGCATGTTCCTGTCCGGGCGCGACATCCCCCAGCGCGACCCCAAGGGCCGGCCGGTGACCGACGACAGCTTCCTGGTGATCCTGCACGCGGGACCCGAGCCGGTGGAGTTCCCGCTGCCGGCCCAGCCGTGGGCCGACGCGTACGCGGTGCTGGTCGACACCTCCCTCGATGAGCAGGCCGCGGCGCCCGGCACCGTGCACCACGGCGGCGCGCGCGTCACCGTTCCCGCGCGGTCCGTGCTGCTGCTGCGCGCCCTGCCGGTCGCGGCCACCGTGCCGCCCGCGGCCTCGCCGGGGGCCTGAGCCCGGACCGGCACCCGGGCCCCGGGGGGTGGCGCGAGCGGGCCCGGGGCGGGCACCGTTCCGTCATGACCGCGACTTCCGGCACCGAGACCTTCCGCGCGGCCCGCGACCACCTGCTGGCCCACCGGGACGACTACGACACCGCGTACGCCACGTTCGACTGGCCCAGGCCCGACCCGTTCAACTGGGCGCTCGACTGGTTCGACGTCATCGCCAGGGACAACGACGCGCCCGCCCTGTGGATCGTCGAGGAGGACGGCTCCGAGCAGGTCAGGTCCTTCGCGCGGCTCTCGGCCCGCTCCGACCGCGTCGCGGCGTGGCTGCGCGGGCACGGCGTCCGCCGCGGCGACCGGCTGCTGCTGATGCTGGGCAACCAGGTCGAGTTGTGGGAGACCCTGCTCGCGGCGATGAAGCTGGGGGCCGTCGTGATCCCGGCGACGCCGCTGTTCGGCCCCGGCGACGTGGCCGACCGCGTCCTGCGCGGCGGGGCGCGGCACATCGTCGCGGGCGCGGAGCACGCGGGGAAGTTCGGCGAGGTGCCGGCCGACAGGACGCGCGTCGCCGTGGGCCCGCCCGTGCCCGGCTGGCTCGCCTACCCGGCCGAAGGGGCGGAGGAGGAGCCGGCGCCGGCCGACGCGTTCGAGCCGGACGGGCCGACCGCGGGCGGCGACCCGCTGCTGCTCTACTTCACCTCGGGCACCACCGCCCGCCCCAAGCTCGTCGAGCACACCCACCTGTCCTACCCCGTCGGCCACCTCTCCACGATGTACTGGCTCGGCCTGCGGCCGGGGGACGTGCACCTCAACATCTCCTCGCCCGGCTGGGCCAAGCACGCCTGGAGCAACGTGTTCGCGCCGTGGAACGCGGAGGCCTGCGTGTTCGTCCACAACTACACGCGGTTCGACGCCGCCGCCCTCATGCGGCACATGGACCGCTGCGGCGTCACCAGCCTGTGCGCGCCACCCACCGTGTGGCGCATGCTGATCCAGTCCGACCTGCGGCGGCTGCGCCGCCCGCCGAGGACCGCCGCGGCCGCGGGGGAGCCGCTGAACCCCGAGGTGATCGAGCGGGTGCGCGCCGCGTGGGGCGTCACCGTCCGCGACGGGTTCGGGCAGAGCGAGACCACGGTCCAGGTGGCCAACACGCCGGGCCAGCCGGTGCGGCCCGGCTCCATGGGCCGGCCGGCGCCCGGCTTCCGGGTGGCGCTGATCGACCCGGCCACCGGCCGCGAGGCGGACGAGGGCGAGCTGTGCCTCGACCTGTCCGCGCGGCCCGTCGGCCTGATGGCCGGGTACCGCGGCGACCCGGAACGCACCGCCGAGGCCATGGCCGGCGGCTACTACCGCACCGGCGACATCGCGCGCAGGGACGCCGACGGCCACCTGACCTACGTGGGCCGCGCGGACGACGTGTTCAAGGCGTCGGACTACCGCATCTCCCCGTTCGAGCTGGAGAGCGTCCTGATCGAGCACCCGGCGGTGGCCGAGGCGGCCGTGGTGCCCTCGCCCGACCCGGTGCGGCTCGCCGTGCCCAAGGCGTACGTCGTGCTCGCCGAGGGCTGGGAGCCGGACGCCGCCACGGCCCGCGCGCTGTTCGCGCACAGCCGCGCGCGGCTCGCGCCGTTCCAGCGCGTGCGGCGCATCGCGTTCGCCGCACTGCCCAAGACCGTCTCGGGCAAGATCCGCCGCGTCGACCTGCGCGAGGCGGAACGCGCCGCGCGCGACGGGTCCGCCACGCCGCCGCCCGGCGAGTTCCGCGACGAGGCGGGTTAACGGCCGTCCCCCGCCGGCCCGTTGGCCGTGCCGCGGCGCGCCGCCCGGCAGGCCGCGGCGGGCACGGGCGCGCGGCCTGAACATTGCAGGACTGCCACAAAGCGCCGGCGACAGGGCCTGACTGTCGGTGGCACTGCGTAGGGTGGCGCACAACCCGCCACCACCGGCGACGCGACCGAGAGAGGGCAGCACGTGAGTCTCAACTTGTCCAAGGGCCAGGCCATCAGCCTGGCCAAGTCCGACGGTGGCAGCCTCTCCGCGGTGCGCATGGGGCTCGGCTGGCAGGCGGCGCCGCGCCGCGGCCTGTTCGGCTCCCGCTCGCGGGAGGTCGACCTCGACGCCTCCGCCGTGCTGTTCGCCGACCGGCAGCCGGTCGACGTCGTCTTCTTCCAGCACCTGGTCTCCGACGACGGCTCGGTGCGGCACACCGGGGACAACCTCGTCGGGGGCGCGGGGCAGGGCGGCGACGACGAGGCGATCCTCGTCGACCTCCAGCGCGTCCCGGTGCACGTCGACCAGATCCTCTTCACGGTCAACTCCTTCACAGGACAGACCTTCACGGAGGTGCAGAACGCCTTCTGCCGTCTTGTCGACGAGACGAACGGCCAGGAGCTGGCGCGCTACACCCTCACGGGCGGCGGCCAGTACACCGCGCAGCTCATGGCCAAGGTGCACCGCCGGGGCGAGGGCTGGCAGATGACCGCCATCGGCGAACCCGCCAACGGCCGCACCTTCCAGGACCTGATGCCCGCGCTGATCCCGCACCTGTGAGCACGGCGGCGCGCGTGCCGCCGCACCGTCCGGCACCGGCACGGCGCGCGACCGCGCCGGGACCGCCCGGCGCACGACACACGGGGCATGCCCGCCGCCGACAGGACGGGCGCCCGACCGACAGGGGGACACGAGCATGACGGCCGAGCTGATCCGCGGCCAGAACCACCCGCTGCCCGAGACCCGGCTCGAAGTCCGCGTCTCGGCGGGCGGCCCGGTCGTGGCCGGGGTGACGCTCAACGACGAGCAGGGGCGGCTGCGGGACACCGGGTGGATCGCCCACCCCGCCTCGCCCCGGCTGCCCGGGGTCGAGGTGCCGAGGCAGGCGGCGGCGCGCCACAGGCTCGCCGTCGACCTCGACGCGCTGCCCGCCGCGGTCCACCGCGTGAACGTGCTCCTCGCCCTGCCGTCCGGCGTGGGCGGGGCGACCCGCTTCGGCGCGCTCCCCGCGCCGTTCGTCGCCGTCACCGCGCTGGACGGCAGGGAGGTCGCCAGCTACACGCTGCTCGACCTGGACACCGAGTCGGCCGTCGTCGCCGTCGAGCTGTACCGGAGGAACGGCGCCTGGAAGGTGCGGGCCGTCGGCCAGGGCTGGGCGGGCGGGCTCGCCGCGCTGCTGCGCGACCAAGGGCTGCCCGAGGCCGACCGGTTGGCCGCCGCCATCGACGAGGCGGTCGCGGGCGGCATGGCGCGTTCCGTCGCGCCGCCGCCGCGCCCGGCGGACGCCGGGCGGGCGCGCCGGGCCGAGCCCGTCGCGGGGCAGGGCGCGCAGGCCGCGCCCGCGCGCATCGACTACCGGCACCCGGACCGGCACCCCGCGCCGTCCTCCGCCCCGGCACCGGCACCGGCACCGGCCCAGGCGCCGGTGCCCGCACAGGCGTCCGCCGCCGCGCCGCGCCCCGTGGCCGGCGACGCGCCCGGCTCGACACCGGACGAGCGGCTGTACAACCAGGTCTGGGGCATGTTCGAGGACCTGGCGCGCACGACCGCCGCCTACCGCAGCGCCGTCGGCTTCGCCGACTCCCGCATGGACCGGGCCTTGGACGACGTGCTCGCGGACCCCAGGACCCGCGTCGGCCCGGCCGCGGACGAGGCCCGCACGCGGGCCCGCGCCGAGCGCGACCGGCTCGTCGACCGCGCGCGCGAGGCGTTCGACCGCGATGTCGCGCAACTGGTCGCGGAGGCCGCGGTGGTCGAGCCCGCGCTGCCCGCCGTCTACGCCCGCTGGGACAGCCCCGCGTGGTCCGGCTACCGGGTGCCGGCCGAGACCTCGGCTGCGCTGCGCCTGGGTGACCTCAGCCTTCCCGAACGCGTCGACCTGCGCATCCCCATGCTGCTGCGGCTGCCGCTCCAGCGCGGGCTGTGGATCGACAGCGGGCGCGGCGGCCGTTCCGTCGAGTCGGCCCTCGTCGACCCGGGGGAGCTGCGGCGGCTCGCCGCCCACACCGCCACCGACCTCACCACGCGCCTGCTCGCCGCGCACCCGGCCGGCGGTCTGAGCGTGCATGTCATCGACCCCGCGGGGGCCGCCGCGGAGCCGTTCGCCCCGCTGACCGGCTCGGGGGTCCTGGCCGGCCCGCCCGCCGCGGGGGCCGAGGGCGTGCGCGCGGTGCTCGCCCGGCTGACGCAGCGCGTCGACCTGGTCCAGATGGCCGTCCGCAGCGGGGCGGGGGACGCCCTGCCGCCCGACCTCGACCTGGCGGAACAGCTGCTGATCGTGCATGACTTCCCGCACGGCTTCGACGACAGGGCGGTCACGCAGCTGCGCTACCTCGCCGACGAGGGGCCCTCGGTCGGGGTGCACCTGATGATGATCGCGGCCCGCGAGGACACGCGGGGGTACGGCCCTGTGCTCGACCCGCTGTTCCGCGCCCTGCTGCGCCTCGCCCCGGTCCCGGACAACCACCTGGCCGACCCGTGGGTCGGGCACGCGTGGACCTACGAGCCGCCGCTCGCCCCGCAGGGCAGCCCGGTGCCGACCCGCGTGCTGCGCCTCGTCGCCGCCGCCCGCGCCGCGGCCGGGCAGTGAGGCGCGGGGAATTCCAGCGGAATAGTCCACAGGGTCGGCGCTATTTTCCACAGGGGAACGGGTGGGTGCCGCGGACGGAAATGCGTCCGTGCCGAATCCCTTGACAGGGTTTTGCGGCGCGGATAATTTCCGGAATTGAGAAAGCGCTTGCTGTGGCGGAGTCCGCGCGGCGCGAACCGGGAAACACCGCACGTCCAGCCCTTCGTGAGGGGCGAACGCGCCCTGCCCCGGCCATGGAAGGGATCGGGGCAGAGCGCGTTCCCCCAGCCGGTGGGACGCCGTGCGCGGAACCGGGGAACGCCTCGCGCGCCGACGCCACGGAATTCGCTGACGCCGGTCAATTCCGGCAGAGCAGCGGATCGTCTCCTTCCCGGAAAGGTCACCCCCCACCTGCGCGGGCCCGGCGGGCTTCGCCGGCCGGCCCGGCAGCGACGAAAGGAAGACCGCGATGTTCCGTCGCACCGCACAAGGCCGCGTGCGCGCCCATGGCGCACGCCCCCGCAAGGCCCTGGTCCTGGCCGGTGTCCTCGCCGCCGTCACGGCCGGCACGGGCATGGCCCCCGCCGGCGGCGCCGCCCCGGCGCCCTCGGCCGACGGCCTCATCGGCTGGGCCACCGAGAACGGCGGCACGACCGGGGGCGCCGGCGGCGGCACCGTCCAGGTCGACTCCGCCGGTGAACTGACCGACGCCCTCACCGAGTCGGGCCCGCTGACCATCGAGGTCAGCGGCACCATCAACCTTTCCGGCATGAACGACGTCGGCAGCGACAAGACGATCGTCGGCCGCGACGGCGCCACGATCACCGGCGGCGGCCTCGACATCAACGGCCAGAGCAACGTCATCATCCAGAACCTGACGTTCGACGACTGGGACGACGACGCCATCAACGTCCAGGAGGGGTCGACGAACATCTGGATCGACCACAACACGTTCACCACGGGCGGCGACGGCGCGGTCGACATCAAGCGCGAGTCGGACTTCATCACCGTCTCCTGGAACCACCTCGACGGCAGCGGCAAGGCCATGCTGCTCGGCCACTCCGACAACCACACCGCCGACCGCGGCCACCTGCGGGTGACCTACCACCACAACTGGTTCGACGGCAGCGAGACGCGGCACCCGCGCGTCCGCTTCGGCGACCCGGTCCACGTCTTCAACAACTACTACTACGGCAACGAGTACGGCGTGGCCTCCACGGAGGGCGCCGGCGTCCTGGTCGAGAACAACTACTTCGAGGACTGCGAGGACCCGGCGCTCGTCGGCTACGCGGGGTCCGACGAAGGGGACATCGTCGCCCGCGGCAACCACCTCGTCGGCTCCGGCGCGATCGAGACCGCGGGCTCCGTGGCCGCCATCCCCTACGCCTACACGCTCGACAGCGCCACCAGCGTCAAGGCCATCGTCACCGGCGGCGCCGGGGCGCGCTGACCGCGCCGACCCCCGATCCCGCGTGCCTCCCCGCGTCACGGGCGGGGAGGCACGCGTGCCCTCGGCCGACGCGCGCTCGCGCCGGGCCGGCAGGCGAACGCCCGGCGCGGGGCCCGGAGTTCGGTCCCGAGCCGCGCCCCGGGGCCGGCGTCTCCCGTGCCGTCGGGCCGTACGCCGGCGCAGGGTTGGCCCACCGGCGCGACGGCGTCGCCGAGCGCCCCCAGCGCCCGGCTCGCGACCCGCGCCCCCGGTCCGCACCAGTGGTCCCGGGACGCGCCACGTCGTCCCGTTTGCCTCGTTGGTGAAGGCAGGACGCACCACAGCGCGCCGCCCCCACCGGGAAGGAAACACCCGCCGCCCATGACCTCCGCGATCAGCGCCGCCTCCGCAGAATCCCTCCGCAGGACGCTCGTCGACCGGCTCGCGGCCGGCGGTCAGCTCGACGGGCAGTGGCGGGAGGCGTTCCTGCGGGTCCCGTACGAACACTTCGTGCCCGACCTGCGGGCCGCGGCCGAGACGGGAGCCGGGCCCGCGGGCGCGACCGCGACGCTGCTCGGGGCACTCGGGCCCGTGGGGCGCGGCACCCGCGTGCTCGAAATCGGCACGGGCAACGGCTTCGGCACCGCGCTGCTGTGCCACCGGGCGGGCGAGGGCTCGGTCACCTCGCTCGCGCCCGGGCACGGCCTGGCCGCGCGGGCCAGGGCGGCGCTCGCCCGCGCCGGGTATGCGCCCACCCTGATCGCCGGCGAGGCCGCCTCGGGGCATCCGGGCGGCGCGCCGTACGACGCGCTGGTCGCGACCGCGTGCGTGCCCCGCATCCCCGCCGCCTGGCCCGCGCAGGTGCGCGCGGGCGGCACGGTCGTGGCCGCGCTCGGCTGCGCGCTGACCGCGCTCACGGTCGCGGCGGACGGCAGCGCCTCGGGGCCCCTGCTGCCCGCGACGGCGGCGTGCGGCGGCTCGCCGCCGGCCCTCGTCCGGGCCGGGGCCGAGGGCGGCGTCGGCTACGACGTGGGCATGGTGCTGTCGCTGCGCGGGCGCAGCCGGGTGGCGGTGCTGCCCGACCTGTGCGGCGCCGTGCCGCGCCTGCTGCGGCACCTCGTGCAGCCCGACGTCACGCAGGTCACGCTCCGCGAGGCGGCCACGGGACCCGCCGCGCTGCACGTGCTGACCCACAGGGCCACCGGGTCGTGGGCGCGGATCGTGCCGCGCACCGGCGGTTTCGCGCACGTCGACCACGCGGGGCCGCGCGACCTGTTCGCCGAGTTCGCGCCGGTGCTCTCCCACTGGGCGCGCGCGGGCGGCCCGGGGCAGGAGGCGTACGGCCTGACCGTCGCGCCCGACGGCAGGCACGAGTTGTGGTCGGCCACCGATCCGGCGTTCCGGCACCCGCTCGCCGCCGTGTGAGCCGCCGACCGGGCCCGGCGTGAGCGCGCGGGGCGGGGTGCGGCCGTTCCCGCGCGTGCGCCGGAGTGCGCCGGACCGCCCGGGCGGCGTGTTTCGCCCGTGTGACGCCGGCGGGCCCGTTGCCGGGTGGGCGTTTCGCCCCGGTGAGAAGCGTGCAACGTCTTCGGTCCGCCGGTCGGCGGACCGGGGATCGGCCCTTACGGTGCGGACGACGCGAACGTTCCAGCACGGGAGAACCCTCATGAACCACCCTTCGGCCGAGCACGCACGCGACCTGCTCATCGAGGCGCTGGGACGCCGCGGGTTCCTCCGGGCCGCGTCCGCCGTGACGGTGGCGGGCGGTGCCGCCGGCCTGGCCGCGGCAGGCGGCGGCACCGCGCACGCCCACGCCCCCGCGCACCGGGGCCGCGGCGAGCACCACCCGCGCGAGACGCTCCAGCCGCGCCGGGGCCGCATCGACGGCGACCACTACCTGCCCTCGCTGCCCGAGCAGGTCCGCTGGGGCTACGTGCCCGCGCCGGGCGCGGAGCCGGTGCTGCGCGTCAGATCGGGCGACACGGTCACCGTCGACTCCGTTTCGCACGAGGGGCTGCTTGAGGACCAGGGGCGCGATCCGGCCGCGTGGTTCGGGGCGCACGGCGTCCGGCGGCGCGACGTGCTCGATGACGCCGTCGCCATCGCGCGCGACTACCGGCGCACCGAACGCGACTTCGACGCCGACGGACCGCACGTCATCACCGGGCCGATAGCCGTCCGGGGCGCGGAGCCCGGGGACGTGCTGAAAGTGGAGCCGCTGTCGCTGCTGCCCCGCGTGCCCTACGGCGTGATCTCCAGCCGGCACGGCAAGGGCGCCCTGGCCCGGCAGGCCGACGGCTCAGCCCCCGCGGGCGTCGACCTGTCCGAGGTCATGCCGCCGGTGGGCTCCGACGGCCGCCCGTCGGGCGAACCGGGCGCGTACGGCAACGTGTCGGTGTTCACGCCCGTGCGCCGCGGGCGCGGGCGCGAGGCGCACGGAGTGCTGCCGCTGGGGCGCCGGCGCGAGGTGGCGTTCCCGCTCGCGCCGCACATGGGCACCATGGGCGTCGCGTTCGCCGAGGGCCGGTCCCTGAACGACCCGGCGCTCAACTCGATTCCGCCCACCCTGGGCGGCGGCAACATCGACATCAGGCTCCTCGGCCGCGGCTCGGCCCTCTACCTGCCGGTGTTCGCCGAGGGCGCCCTCTTCTACGCGGGCGACCCGCACTTCGCGATGGGGGACGGCGAGGTGGCGCTGACGGCGCTTGAGGGCTCGCTGCGCACGACGTTCCGGCTGACGGTGTGCAAGCCGGGCTCGGGGGACGCCCCGTCCGTCGCGTTCCGCTACCCCTTCGGGGAGACCGACGAGGCGTGGCTGCCGGTCGGGCTGTCCGACCCGGACGGCGGCAGGAACGGCCAGGGCGGCGATCTCGACGTGGCGATGCGCCGGGCCGTCGTCAACGCGCTTGATTTCCTCGAACACGATCAGGGGATGGACCGCGCGGTCGCCTACGCCTATCTGTCGGCCGCGGCCGACTTCCACGTCTCGCAGGTCGTGGACCGCACGGTCGGCGTGCACGGGGTCATCGCCAAGGAGCACTTCCGCGGCTGACGCCGCGGACCGCCGCCCCCCCGCGGCCCGGGCGGGTGCGCCGCCCCGCCGCCGGTGCGCCTACGATCCTGGCGGGGCGCCGGGTTCGTCGCCGGCGGCGCCCGCGGGGGCGGCGACGCGTCCGGCGGCGGGAGAGCAGGACCAGGACATGACGACGACGGCTCCGGAGCCCGCCGGGCGGCTCTACGGCGAACTCGCCCGCTGGTGGCCGCTGATCTCACCGGTCGACGTCTACGCGGAGGACGCCGGCCTGGCCACCGAACTCCTCGGCCTGGCCGGCCGGCCCGTGCGGCAGGTGCTCGAACTGGGCAGCGGCGGCGGGCACCTGGCGTACCACCTCAGGTCGCGGTACGAGCTGACCCTCGTCGACCTCTCGCCCGACATGCTCGCCGTCTCGCGTGAACTGAACCCGGGCGTCGAGCACCTCGGCGGCGACATGCGCGACGTGCGTCTGGGCCGCACGTTCGACGCGGTGCTGGTCCACGACGCGATCGACTACATGACGACGCGGCAGGACCTGTCCGCCGCCTTCCGCACCGCGTTCGCGCACCTGCGGCCCGGTGGCGTGGCCGTGTTCTTCCCCGACCACGTCAGCGACACGTTCGAACCGCTCACCGACTGCGGCGGCAGCGACGCGGACGACGGCAGCGGCGTCAGGTACCTGGAGTGGAGCCTGCCGCCGCGGCCCGGCGACACGACGGTGCGCACCGAGTACACGTTCACCCTCAGGGACGCGGACGGTGCGGTGCGGACCGTGCACGAGACGCACGTGACGGGCCTGTTCGCGGTGGCGGAGTGGGAACGGCTGCTCGCCGGGGCCGGGTTCGCGGTCTCGACGGCGCGCGAGGAGGGCGGGATGGGCCGCACGATGTTCGCGGGCACGCGCCCGGGGGCCGCAGGGCCGCCCGCCGGCCGCTGACCGTCGGCCGCCGGGCCGTTCCGGTGCCCGCGCGTTCGGCACCGGGACGGCCCGGGCCGCCGGATCAGACGGTGGCGCGGTGGAACTGCTGGTGCGCCGCGCCCGAGCAGGTCCACTGGATCAGCCGGGCGCCGTCGGCCGTCGACTCGTCGGAGACGTCGAGGCACAGGCCGCTGTGCCGGGCGGTCAGGGTCACGTGGCCGCCCCCGGTGTCGGCCGTCCGCCACTGCTGCGCGGCGCTGCCCGCGTCGCACGCCTGCTGGACGACGGCGGCGCCCCTGGCGGTCGACCCGTCCGCCACCGCGAGGCACAGGGAGCTGTGCCGTGTCACCAGCTGAACGTGGCCGTCCGCGGTGGCGCGGGGCCAGAACCGCTGGTTGCCGCCGCCGTTGCAGGGGTACTGCGCGAGCTGCTGTCCGGCGGCCTGGGACTGGCTGGGGATGTCGAGGCACTTGCCCGAGTGCCGCGCGGTCAGCGTCTGGTAGGGGCCGCCCGAGGCGCGCACGGTGCCGGCGGCGGTGTCGATGACGAGTTCGGGCGCCCAGGACATCGCCATCGTGCGGCTGTCGGGGAAGGTCAGGGGCAGCCACACGTAGCGCGAGTCGTTGACGCGCCCGCCGAAGGAGTTGCCCCACCGGTCGCCCAGGTAGAGGTAGGAGGTGCCGGACGTGCCCTGGAGCGGCAGCACGAACGCGGTCTGGGAGCCGTAGGCGGTGGAGTCGCCCACGTTCCGCATGGCGCTCCAGCCGCTGGAGATGCTGGTCGAGGTCGCGTACCGCTGCTGGTTGGGGGACCAGCCGGTGGCGCCCGAGGTGAGCATGAAGTAGACCCCGTCGCGCTTGAACAGCGCGGGCGCCTCGCGGTGGCCGCCCGGCCACGGGTTGGCCACCAGGCGCTCCACGTCCGTGTAGTCGTCGGTGAGCTGGTAGATGTGCAGGTCGTAGTTCTCGCGCGCGGCCGAGACCATGTACCCGGCCCCGTCGTCGTCGACGAAGACCGTGATGTCGCGCGACATGTGGCCGAGCGGCCGGAAGCTGCCGCGCCACTCGTAGTCGCCGTCCACCGTGTCGGACACGGCCACGGCGGCCCTGGCCTCGCTGTAGTCCTGGGCGTTCTCCTTGTGCATCCACATCACGAACTGGCCGGTGGCCTCGTTGTACATGACCTTCGGGCGTTCGATGTTGGCCGACTGGAGTTCGGGGTCGGACGCCTGGGTGAGCACGTGGTTGCGGAACTCCCAGGTCCTCAGGTCGGTCGACCGGTGGACCGACACGTAGCGGAAGGCGTTGCTGTCGTTCTGCCGGTTCTCGCCGAACCAGTAGTAGTGCGCGCCGACCTTGATCATCGAGCCGCCGTGCGCGTGCACCGGCTGCCCGTCGGGGGTCGTGAACTGCGTGCCGTTGGGGACGGTGACCGGTGCGGCCTGGGCGGGGGGAGCGGCGAGCACGGCGGCGGTGAGGCTCAGGCACACGGCTGCCACCAGCAGCCAGAGGCGGCGCGCGGTCCCGGTGCGTGGCCCGGGCGCGGTCGTTGCGGGCATGGGGGCTCCTTGTCCGTCGGGCTCCGTGGGGGGTGTCCCCGCGGGGGTGTCCCCGTGGGGTTGTGCGAGCGGTGTCGTGCGGCGTGCGTGCGCTCGTCCCGCGCGGAACGAGCGCACGCGCGCGGTCGGCCCGGTGCCGGGGGCGCGGCTCGTCACGGTGCGTCCCGGTCGGCGTTCCGCGCGCCGGTCCGGCACCGGCGGCTGTTGTTTGCGCAAACATGTGACCGACTGCCGGTCAGTATGCGCTCAGACGCGCGCCGTTCACCCCGAGCGTCGGTGAATCAGTCCACAAGGAACGCAATCGTTCAGCAACGAACACCCGGCGGCCCGGCGCCCGCCCCCGTCGCGTGCCGCCGCTACCGGCTCTTGCCGCCGCGGGTGCCGATGAGGATGCGCGCGTCGCGGCCGGCGGCGATGCGCCGCGCGGCCAGCACGCGCTGCCATGTCCCGCTGGTGGTACGGGGAATCCAGCGCGGGGCGACCACGTAGACCCGCACCGCGGACAGGTCGAGTTCCGCGGCCACCCGCCTGCTGACCTCCCGGTGCACGGCCGCCGGGTCCTCGCGCGCCTCCACGACGACCCCGATCCGCTCCCCGCCCCCCGCCGACTCGTCGCGGAACGCGACGCAGTGGCGGCGGTGGACGCCGGGCGCCGTGCGCGCGACCTGCTCGACGTCGTCGGGGAACCAGGTGCGGCTCTGCACCGCGATCAGCTCGTCGCGCCGCCCGGTGACGTACAACTCGCCGTCGAGCAGGAACCCGAGATCGCCGGTGCGCAGCCGGCCACCGGTGAACGCCGCCTCCGTCGCCGCGGGGTCGAGCCAGTAACCGGGGGCCACCGCGGGGCCGGCGATCCGGATCTCCCCGAGCACGCCGTCGCCCGCCGCCGCGCCGTCCGCGCCGACGACGCGCACGTCGACGCCGCGCGCCACGCGGCCGAGCGAGACGACGGGCTTGGCCGCGGGCGCGGTCGGCTCGACGGGGCGCGCGACGCCGTTCCTGCCGAGTTCGTCGCGGTCCACCGCGCGGATCGCCGCGGGCTCGCCCGGGGCGGGGTGGCTGATCGACAGGGTGGCCTCGGCCATGCCGTACACCGGGCACATCACCGAAGGGCCGACGCCGCTCGCCGCCAGCGCCGCGGTGAACCGCCTGACGGTGGCGGCGCCCACGGGCTCGGCGCCGTTGAACGCCAGCCGCCAGTGGGACAGGTCGAGCGCGGCCAGGCGCGCGGGCGGGACGCTGTCGAGCAGGTGGTCGTAGGAGAAGTTGGGGCCCGCGACCACCGTGCCGCGGTGGGCCGCGAGGTGTTCGAGCACGGTACTCGGCCGGCGGAGGAAGGCGGCCGGGGCGAAGACGTGCACGTCGGCGCCGTTGAGCCAGTGCGCGGCGAGTCCGAGGAGGCCCGTGTCGTGATGGGTGGGCACCCACTGCACGAGCACGTCGTCGGGGCTGAACGCGCCCGAGGCCACGCGGGCGCGCAGGCCGGCCATGACGGTGCGGTGCGGCAGCGCGACCCCCCTGGGCGGACGGGTGCTGCCCGAGGTGAACTGGACGATGGCGAGCGCGTCGGGGTCCACGGCGGGCAGGGAGCGCGCGTCGCCTGTGCCGCCGGGCGCCGGCGGCGGCAGCAGCCCAAGTCCTGGCCGCGCGGCGGCGAGGTGCCGACCGATGTCGACGTAGTCGTGGTCGAGCACGACGCGGCGCATGCCCGCGGCGCCCGCCAGGCGCGCGATGCGGCGCGCGGCGGCGCGCGCGTCGGTGAAGCCGGCCTGCACCGGCAGCACGCCGATCGCCGCCCCGGCCCGCCAGAGCCCGAAGACGGTGGTGAGGAACCGGGCGGCGGTGGGCACCAGCACGCCGACCACGTCGCCGGGCCGCACGCCGGCGCGCAGGAACGCGTGCGCGGAAGCGGCGGACGCGGCGGCGAGTTCCGCGGTGGTGATGCTGTCGCCCGCGGTGGGGAAGGTCGCCCGGGAGCGCGGTGCGGCCCGTGCGATGCGGTCCAGGCTCTCCCCGAGCGTTTCGCCGTCCAGGAGAGCGAGTCGCATGCGTCGCTGCAAGGTCATTCCCTCGGCCCTTCGGTTCCGCTGCCTCCTCCGCGCGTGTGCACGCGCGAACGAGTGGCCGGAAGCCACGCGCCCAGTCTGCCGCCGCGCCCCGCGGCGCGGGTAGGTCTCGCGTTCCTAGGGACGGTGGTGCGACCGCCCGCGCGTGCGATCCCGCCGAGCCGCGCCGCGGACCGCGGCCACCCGCCCACCCGGAACGGGCACGGCGCGGGGGCGTCGGCGGGGCGCGGTCGACGCCTTCACGAGCCGACGTCCCACAGGAGTCCTGCCAGGTCGTCGAGGGAGGAGACGCCGGTGAGATCGAGCGGCACGTTCTCCAGGACGTCGAAGTCGTGCAGGAAGGTGAAGGCGAGCATCTGGCGGGGGAAATCGCCGGGCACGGGCCAGTCGGCTCCTTCGAGCGCCGCGCGGAGCAGGGACCGGTCGGCCCCGAAGGCGTTGAGATGCAGCTGGACCAGGCTGTACCTCGGGTCTCCCGCGTAGCTGTCCGCGAAGTCGATCAGCCCGCTGACGCGCTCGGGACCGGTACCGACGAACAGGTTGGTGCCGTGCAGATCGCCGTGCACGAACACGGGCGGGCGGTCACCGAGCAGGGCGTCGATTTCGGGGAGGAAGCCGGGAACGCCGTCCAGCAGCGCCGGCGGCAGATGGCCCCACTCCCGGTGGTCCGCCACGGTCGCCGCGCGGCGTTCGCGCAGCACGTCCGCGAACCTGGTCGACTCCGGGCGCAGCGGCCCCGTAGCCGCGGACAGCGGCACCTCGTGCACCTGCCGCAGCACCGTGCCGAGCCGGCGCGCCAGCGCGAGCCTCCCCGGCGTCGCCATGTCCTCGGTGGCCTCCCGCCAGGTGCGCCCGGGAACGGCCTCCAGCACCATGAACGGCCACGTCCAGTCGTCCGACCGCGGGTACAGCTCGCCCCTGGCCAGCACGTTCGGGACGGGCAGGCCCGTTCCTTCGAGCAGCCGGTACGCCTCGGATTCGACGGCGAAACTCTCGGGTCCGTACCAGTGCGCGCCGTAGAGCTTGACGACGAGACCGGTGGAACTCACCAGGACGGGAGAGGTGCTCGCGCCGGGAACGCGCAGGTCGCCGACCGAGGAGAAGCCGAGCCGCTCCAAAGCCGGGCGGACCCAGGGCTCCCAGAATCCCGCGTCGTTCCTGATGCGCGCGTACGCGTCGTCGGAACCGATGCCGCCGGGGGAGAGGGGTGGCCGCCCCGGGCCGCGGCCACCACCGGCACCTGGCCCGTTCAGCATTCGACGATGTTCACCGCGAGGCCGCCGCGCGCCGTCTCCTTGTACTTCACGCTCATGTCGGCGCCGGTGTCCTTCATCGTCTTGATGGCCTTGTCCAGCGACACGTGGTGCCTGCCGTCGCCGCGCAGCGCCATGCGGGCGGCGGTGATGGCCTTGACGGCCGCCATGCCGTTGCGCTCGATGCAGGGGATCTGCACGAGGCCGCCCACGGGGTCGCAGGTCAGGCCCAGGTTGTGCTCGATGCCGATCTCGGCGGCGTTCTCGACCTGTTCAGGACTGCCGCCCAGGACCTCGGCGAGGCCGCCGGCCGCCATCGAGCAGGCCGAGCCGACCTCGCCCTGGCAGCCGACCTCGGCGCCGGAGATCGACGCGTTCTCCTTGAACAGCATGCCGATCGCCGACGCGGCCAGCAGGAAGCGGACCACGCCGTCCTCGTCGGCCCCCGGCACGAAGTCCAGGTAGTAGCGCAGCACGGCCGGGATGATGCCGGCCGCGCCGTTCGTCGGGGCGGTCACGACCCGGCCGCCGGCCGCGTTCTCCTCGTTGACCGCCATCGCGTACAGCGTGACCCACTCCATCGCGAGCCCCGCCCCCTGGCCCTCGCCGCGCAGGCGCCGCGCGGAGGCCGCGGCCCGGCGGCGCACCTTCAGGCCGCCGGGCAGGATGCCCTCGGTGCGCAGGCCCCGGTCGACGCAGTCCGCCATGACCCGCCACACGCGCAGCAGCCCGGCGCGGATCTCGGGCTCGGGCCGCCAGGCGCGTTCGTTCTCCAGCATCAGACCGGAGACCGACAGGCCCGTCTCGCGGGTGAGGCGCAGCAGTTCGTCCCCGGTGCGGAACGGGTGCGGCAGCTCCGTGTCGTCGAGCCTGATGCGGTCGGAGCCGACGGCGTCCTCGTCGACGACGAACCCGCCGCCCACCGAGTAGTACGTCTTGTGCAGCAGCGTCCGGCCGCCCTCGTCGGCCGCGCGCAGCGTCATGCCGTTCGCGTGGCCGGGCAGGGCGCGCCGCCGGTGCAGCACCAGGTCGGTGTCCGGGGCGAACGGCACCGGGTGGGTGCCGAGCAGCGGCAACGAGCCCTCGCCGCGCACGCGTTCCGCCTCCTCGTCGGCGCTGCCCGGGTCCACGGTGTCCGGCGCGTGGCCGAGGAGGCCGAGCACGACCGCCTTCGGCGTGCCGTGGCCGTGGCCGGTGGCGCCGAGCGAGCCGAACAGCTCGGCGCGCACGGCCGCGGTGCGGCCGAGCAGCCCCTCGTTCCTCAGCCTGCGCGCGAACATCCCGGCCGCGCGCATCGGGCCGACGGTGTGCGAGCTCGACGGGCCGATGCCGATGGAGAACAGGTCGAAGGCGGAGAGGGCCACGGCGCGCTCACTCGCTGGTGAACGCGGTGTACTCGGCCGCCGACATCAGGTCGTCCGGCTCGCCCGCGGCGTCCACGCGCACGCGGAACAGCCAGCCGTCGGCGAAGGGCGCCGAGTTCACCAGGGCGGGGTCGTCCACGACCTCCTGGTTGACCTCCGTGACCTCGCCGGACACCGGCGCGTACAGGTCGCTGACGGACTTGGTCGACTCCAGCTCGCCGCACGGTTCCCCGGCGGTGACGGCCGCGCCGGTCTCGGGGAGCTGGACGTACACGACGTCACCGAGCGCGGTGGCCGCGTAGGCGGTGATGCCGACCGTGGCCACGCCGTTCTCGGCGACGGTCAGCCACTCGTGCTCCTTGGTGTAGCGCAGGTGCTCGGGGGTGCTCATGGTGGCTCTCCTGGGGTTCGTCGGTGCGGGGTGCCGGTCGCGCGGGGCGGCGACCGTTCATGGGGGTGCGGGCCGGGTGGCCGCGGTCACTTCTGACGACGGTAGAACGGCAGCGCGACGACGTCGTGCGGCTCGTGCGCGCCGCGGATGTCGACGGCGACGCCCTCGGTACCCGGCGCGGCGGACGCCGGGTCGACGTACGCCATGGCGATCGGCCGGCCCAGGGTGGGCGAGGGCGCGCCCGAGGTGACCAGGCCGATGGGCGTCCCCGAGGCGTCCACGACCGGGTATCCGGCGCGCGGCACGCGCCGCCCGCGCCCGGTCAGGCCGACCAGGACGCGCGGCGCCTCGGCTTCCGCCCGTTCGGCCGCGGCGGCCAGGGCGTCCCGGCCGACGAAGTCGCCGGGCTTGTCGAACTTCACCACGCGGCCGAGGCCGGCGTCGAACGGCGTGGTCGAGGTGGACAGTTCGTTCCCGTACAGCGGCATGCCCGCTTCGAGGCGGAGCGTGTCGCGGCAGGCGAGGCCGCAGGGCACGAGCCCGTCCTCCCGCCCCGCCTCCGTCAGCGCGTGCCACAGCGCCTCGGCGTCCGCGGGGGCGCAGAACAGCTCGAAGCCGTCCTCGCCGGTGTACCCGGTGCGCGCGATCAGCGCCGGGCGGCCGGCGACGGTGCCGGGCAGGCCCGCGTAGTACTTCAGGCCGGCCAGGTCGGCGTCGGTGAGCCGGCCGAGGACCGCGGGGGAGGCCGGGCCCTGCACGGCGATCAGCGCGTAGGCGTCCCGGTCGTCGCGCACCTCGGCGTCGAACGCGCCGCCGGCCGGCGCGGGACCGCCGAGCCGTGCGCGCAGCGCGTCGAGGACGGTCGGGGTGTTGGCGGCGTTCGCGACGACGAGGAACGTGTCGTCCGCGAGCCGGTAGACGATCAGGTCGTCGAGGATGCCGCCGGCCGCGTCGCAGATCATCGTGTACCGGGCGCGGCCGACGGCGAGCGTGCCGAGGCGGCCGACCAGCGCGTGGTCGAGGAACGCGCCCGCCTCCGCGCCCATCACGGTCAGCTCGCCCATGTGCGACAGGTCGAACAGCCCGGCCGCCTCGCGCACCGCCGTGTGCTCGGCCCGCTCGCTGCCGTAGCGCAGCGGCATGGACCAGCCCGCGAAGTCGGTGAGGGTGGCGCCGAGGGCGCGGTGGACGGCGTCGAGCGCGGTCGTCCGGGGAGCGGGGTCCGTCATGGGAACTCCAGGGATTGACGACAGGGGCACGTGGGCAGGGCGGCCTTCGGGCCCTCCCCATCTGTCATCGGCACCTGAGAGGTTCGCCACGACCCGGGCTCGGGCGCGGCTTGCACCGTGGGTGGGGCCGCGCCTGGGCGGGCCCGCTTTTCAGATTCGCCATCCCGCGCGCGGTACGGGGCCTGAGAGATTCAAGGGAGGACTTGCTCCTTCGGCGCCCCGGCGACCGGGGACTCTCCCGCGCGTGGTCGAACGGCCGGTATGCGGTTGTCGGGCGCGGGCACCGCGACGCGGCTCCCGTGCCCGCACATCATCGCACGGACAGCCGCCGCGGGCCGCCCCCAGGGCGCCTCGTACTAGGGTCTGGGCTGCCGATTCCGGACGCGATGAGATGGTGGTCGAACGAGATGAGTGGTTCCCGGCAGGGCCCCGGGTACGGCGGTGGCTGGCCGAGCAACGAGCTGGAGGAGACGCTCGCCGGCGCGCTCGGCGTGAACGACGCGGCGCCGCGCCTGCTGGAGACGCTCGCGCGCAGCGCGGTGTGGATTCCGCTGCCCGAGGGCGGTGGCCCGGAGAGCCGCACGCTCGATCTGCCCACCATCGACCTCAACGGCGGCGTGTACGTCCCGGTGTTCAGCTCCGCGGAGCAGCTGCACCGCGGCGGGGCCTCGCACATGGCGTTCAGCGTGGCTCCCATGTGGCAGTTCGCCCGCGGCCTTCCGCCGCAGGTCGGGATCGCGCTCAACCCCGGCGGCACCGTCGGGGTCCCGGTGCCGCCGGCGGCGGTCGCCGAGCTGTGCCGCGCCAACCCGGGCCGGCGCACGCCGGGCGTGCCCTCCGGCGCGCGCATGCGCCTGTTCCAGCCGGACTGGCAGGACGACCCGGTCGACTTCCTGAACGCGGCGGCTGCCGAGCTGTCCCGGCTGCCGAACGTCAGGACCGCGCGCCGCGGCCTGGCCAGCGCCGAGGGCGGCGCCCCGAGTCTGTTCGTCGGCGTCGAACTCGACCTGCCGGACGACGAGGGGCGCGTGGCCGCGGGCGACGCGCTGGGGCGTGCGCTCGCGGTGCGCCCGATCGTCTGGCCGGTGCAACTCGTCATGCTCGACGCGGCCGAGGACCCGGTGGTGGACTGGCTGCGCGAATGCGTGCAGCCGTTCTACAGCCGCGACGCGTAGGCGCCTCGTTCGTCTTGTCCGCCTCGTTCGCCGTGCTCCCGCGCGGTCCCGGCGGGACGGCGGGGGCGCGAAGTGGGCGGCGACCGGCATGTGGCGGGCACCAACCGGGCACAGTGCTCTTCGAGGCGCGAGGAGGTCCGGGCCACATGAGTGCGGAAGAGGGCGTCGAGGAACTCCTGCCCCGGATCACACCCGACCGCCCGGACGTCTACGAGCGGCTGCTCGCCGCCCTCGCCGCGAGCGAGGTGCTGATGCTCCTGTGGCACGGGCGGCCGGGGGAGCCCGGGGCGCAGTACGGCAGCGTCGAGGTGGCGGGGCACGGCTACGCGCCGTGCGTGACGTCCGGCCGCGAGCTGGCGGCGAGCGGCTGGACGCGCGCGCACGAGGTGGTCGGCGGCCGGGACATCGCCGCCGCCCTGTACCCGGAGCACTGGGGCCTGTGGCTCAATCCGCACGCCCCGGGCGGCGGCCTCGGCATCCCCTGGCTCGACCTGCGCCGGGTCGCAGGCGGCCTCGACCGGCTGCCCGCGGGACCGCTGCGGATCAGCGAGCCCAGCGTCCGCGCGGACGCGTTCTACGCGCGGCTCACGGCGCACGCCCGGCGCACGCCGGTGCTGCGCAGCCTGCGCCGCGCCTGGGTGCGCCCGGCGGTCGGGCCCGCGTACCTGGTGATCGGCCTGGACGTGGACGACGCGGGGGAGCGCACGGCCGAAACGGTGCGGGACATGATGCGGCAGGCCGTGGCGGCGGTGCCGGACGGGCTGCCGGTCGGCACGGTGGCGATGGCGGACGCGTTCGACCCGGTCGCGATGTGGCTGCGGGCCAACGCGCGGCCGTTCTACGACCGCGACGCGCCGGCCCGCGGTGACGGGCCCGGCCAGGACGGGCCCCGGCCGCACGGCTACGGCTACCCGCGGCCCTACTGACGTCACGCCGCGTGGCCCGCGGCCGGGGTCGGCGGCCCGGCGGACACCGGAGGCCGGGGGGTTTCGGCCGGGCACCCTGGGTACCCGAAAGTCCTACAGCCCCGAGAAGCTCCGAGAGGGGACGCTGCATGTACGCCATCAAGAGCACGCTGCCGGACGCCACGCTGAAGACGGTGGGGGAGGCGCTTCAGGGCGCGCTGGTGGACTTGATCGACCTCTCCCTGATCGCCAAGCAGACCCACTGGAACGTTCTCGGTCCCAGGTTCCGCTCGGTCCACCTCCAGCTCGACGAGGTCGTGGACATCGCGCGCTCGCACTCCGACACGGTGGCCGAGCGCGCGGCGGCCCTCGGCCTCTCGCCCGACGGCCGCGCGGCCACGGTCGCCTCCGGCACCGGCATCGGCGCGGTGCCCGAGGGCTGGCAGAAGGACACCGACGCCGTCCGCACCCTGGTCGACGCGCTCGGCGCGGTCATCGTCCGGATGCGGGAACGCCTGGACGAGGTCGGCCCGGTCGACTCGGTGAGCGAGGACGTGCTGATCCAGATCACCAAGGACCTGGAGAAGCACCACTGGATGTTCCAGGCCGAGAACGAGGGCTGAGGTCAGAGCCCTGAAACACTGTCCGGCCTGGGAAGACAGCCGTCACGCCACGTGACGTGGCGTGCCGTCGTTTACCCGGAACGCGACGGAAGAACGCCGGAATTCGCCGCCCGACCGGAAGGATTCCGGAAAGCGGCAGGCCCCGGCCCGCCCCTCCCGGAGGGGGCGGCCGGGGCCCGCGCGCGCGTGCGTACGGCCGCCGTGGGTACGGAACTCCCGGAAGACTCATCGAACGGGCGGACGAGCCGCCTTCCGGCCGGGCGGTCGAACCGATCACCCCTCTAAGATCCCCGTCATGTCGGGGAAGCCACCGGAGCACCACTTTGCCCGCGCCGCCGAGCGGCACTACCGGGACGCCCTCTATCTCCACCAGGACGGACGTCTGGCGAATGCCGACCACCACTTCGGCATAGCCGTCGAGTGCGCCTTGAAGAGCCTGCTCATCAGGTTCACAGCCGTCAGCATGCGTCCCAGGCAGGCCAGCGCGAAGCCCGCGACGATGCCCTGGGCGCAGGACCCGGTCACAGGAAAAGTGCATACCTACAGCCATCTTCCGTGGGTCGCGACCGATGTGTCACTCCTGACCCATGGCAGGTCGGCGACCCGTCTCGGCGCCGCGCTCGGACAGCTCTCCGCGTTCGACTCCTGGTCGGTCCACGATCGCTACCTCGACGCTTCCGACGTGGTGGTACAGGATGTGGCGCGTCGGCGTACCGTAGCCGGAGAGATCATCTCCGTGCATGAACACGCCCTGATCACCGGAAGGTCTCCGTGACCCTCAGCTCCGACCCCGTTCGCTTCGATGACGCCCGCCCCCGAGCCATGGCCGTCGCACGCGAGGTGGCGGCGGAGGGACTGGACGTGCTGCTCGTGCGCGATGTGACGGGCCGGTTCACCCTTCTCATCGACGATCGCGAACGGGCGGTTCCTGTCGGCCGGGAGGACGCATGGGGGCGTCACCTGGCCGAGGAACTTCGGCAGTACGTCGGCGACCGGCCAGTAGTTCTCGCCTCCGGCCTCTTCTCGGCGGAGGACTTGCTGCGTTCCGCTCGGGCCTTCCCCGACCCGGTCCCACGGCCACGCGGTGGCGTGGGAAGCGTCCGACTTCTGGACAACACCGTGGTCGGGGAGGATTGGGCGCGGGTCTCCGCGCCCGCTCCCAGCGCCGACGGCTCACTGACGCACCGCACCGCTCTCTACGGTTTCAAGGGCGGTGTGGGGCGCACGACAGCCACCGCCGTTCTCGCTCGCCACCTCGCCGACCAGGGGCACATCGTCCTCGTCGTGGACCTCGACCTCGAATCGCCGGGTGTGGGCCCGCTCCTCGCGGGGGAAGCCCACATGCCCTTCCATGGCCTTGTCGATCATCTCGTCGAATCCGCCGTCGACAACGCGGACGGTCTGGACCTGGTGGCGATGACCGGCTACACCCCGGCCTCCGGCCGGGGCGAGATCTGGGTGGCTCCCGCGAGGGGCCGCCAGCGTGCCGAGGGCGTCCCGTACTCCTATGTGGACAAGCTCAACAGGGTCTACGCCGATACTCCGGGTGCGCATTTCGGCGATCGGCTGGAGAACTCCGTGCGCGCGTGCGAGCGCGCTGTCGAGCGTGACGGTGAGAGCGGGCGCAGACCGGACGTGGTCCTCCTGGACAGCAGGGCAGGAATCCACGACATCGCCGCCGTCGCGATCTCCCGGCTGTGCGACCTCGCCCTGCTGTTCGGCGCGGACAACCGGCAGACATGGAGTGGGTACGGGGATCTGTTCGCGGCCTGGCACGCTTCAGGACAGGCCCGGGCGATCAGGGAGAAGTTGCGCATGGTGGCCTCCATGGTGCCGGATTCTCCGCAACAGCCACTGAGAACGTATCTGGACTCGTTCCGTGAACACTCCTGGGAAGCGTTCTCCATTCTCTACGATGATGATGCGCCCGAACCGGACACGGGGGAGCTCATTCCCGGAGCCTTCTTCCCCACGCCGGAGGACGATTCGGCCCCGCACTACCCGATCCCTATTCTCTTCGAGCCCGGCCTTGTCGGCCTGGATGCCGATGGTGCGCCGGGCTGGCAGGAACGCGCTTTTGTGCAGGCGGCTTATCAGGAATTCCTTGCGAAGACGACCCGTCTGATCACTGCGATCCCCGAGGGCGGAGGAGAACGATGACCACCGCACTGACGGCCGAGGAGTACCGTGAGCTCTTCGCGGCAGCCCTGCCGCAAGCCACGGACGCCGACACCATCCTGCCCGATCTGCACACACTGTTCACTCCGGACAGCCACCGCGCGGCGCTGTACGTGGACAGCACCGTGGTGCGCGGTGGGCGAGGGGTCGGCAAGACCTTTTGGTACCGCTCGCTTCTCGACGACACCTTGCGCCGCGTCGCAGCCGAGGAATACGGCATCGAGCGATTGCGCCGTCTCATCGTCCACCAAGGCTACGGGGCGTCGATCCAGCCCGAGTTGTACCCGGGGCCCGGCGTCCTCCGGCAATTGA
Source organism: Streptomyces marincola (assembly GCF_020410765.1). NCBI lineage: Bacteria > Bacillati > Actinomycetota > Actinomycetes > Kitasatosporales > Streptomycetaceae > Streptomyces > Streptomyces marincola. Next base: position 5,278,493 of record NZ_CP084541.1, read on the forward strand.
CGGAGGAGGGGGTAAGGCCCTACGACCTGTGGCACGCCGTGCTGCTCTCGGCTCTCGGTCAGCCCGAACTCCGGGACAGGGAATGGCACGACCGTGCCGCCTGGGTCCGCGCCAATCCCGGTGCCGCGGAACGCACGATCCAGCGGGCCGACCGGCAGGCACAGGAGGAGGGCGTCATCCATCTGGTCCTCTTCGACGCCCTGGAACACCTGCACCGCGTCCGTTCCCAGGCCGATCGCCTCGTCGGGGGCATCCTGGAACTGGCCCTCGCGATGCGCCTGGGGACACGCAACATCCGGTGCAAGGTCTTCATTCGCCCTGACATGTTCGACGGTGCGCTGCTCCACTTCCCCGACGCCTCGAAGCTGACCGCCAACGCGGCGGCCCTCACCTGGTCCCGCGCCAATCTGTACGGTCTCCTTTTCCACTACCTCGGCAACATGGACAACGAATACGCGGCTCGGTTTCGTCGCATCAGCGGTGACTGGCAGACGGAGATCGATGGGCAGCGGTACACTCCGCCTGCCTTGCTGCGCGGCGACGAGCGTTTCCAGGGCGAACATTTCACGCGCATCGCCGGGCCGTACATGGGGGCCAACTACCGCAAGGGAAACACCTATACCTGGCTGCCCAACCACCTGATGGACGGCGTGGAGCAAGTAAGCCCGCGAAGTTTCCTGAGCGCTTTGGACAAGGCGGTCGCGGAAACGCGCGGCAAGTATGCGGGCCACGAGTTCGCGATTCATCACGAGGGCATTCGCCGAGGTGTGCAGACGGCGTCCGAGACACGGGTGCGCGAGGTCGGTGAAGACATGCCCTGGGTCCAATTGGCCGTCCGCCCACTCGTGGGCAAACAGGTGCCCATCGATCAGAGCGCGGTCCTCGAACTGTGGCAGGAAGCCAAATTGTCCGACGAGCTGCGGCGGGAGGCGGAACGGTACGGGACCGAGGACGAGGAGACCGTTGTGCGCTCCGGACCGCGGTACCCGGGGGACCCGGAGAGCCTCATCGAGGAGCTGATGAGTCTCGGCGTGATGCGCCGACGCCGTGACGGCCGCATCGACCTGCCCGATGTGTACCGCATCGCCTTCAACATCGGCCGTAAGGGAGGCGTTCTCCGCGTCGTGGACTAGCCTTCGCCCCCGGCCGCTCAGCGGACGAACAGCATGTGGCCGATCGCCGCGAGCCCGATGACCACGATCAGGGCGCGCAGCAGGGCCGGCCGGAGCCGGCGGCCGACGCGGGCGCCCACGACTCCGCCCGCCGTGGCGCCGGCCGCGATGAGCAGCACGGCCGTCCAGTCGATCGAGTCCCACGCCACGATCATGAAGACGATCGCGGCGATCAGGTTGACGGTCATCACCAGCAGGTTCTTGAGCGCGTTGAGCGACTGCACGGACGCGGTCGTCACGAGGCCGAGCAGGCCGACGATCAGGATGCCCTGCGCGGCACCGAAGTAGCCGCCGTAGACGCCCAGCAGGAACACGCCGGCCGCGATGCCCGCCAGCCGGCGGGAGGACAGCCCCTCGGCCCAACCGGCGGTGCCCGCGCGGCGCGCCTGCCCGCGTTGCACGAAGGGCCCGGCGACGACCATGAGCAGTCCCGCGCCGATCAGGGCGGGCACGATCGTGTCGAACGCCTCGGACGGCAGGGCGAGCAGCAGCAGCGCGCCGGTGATGCCGCCCGCGATCGACGCCGGCAGGAGGGCGCGGGCGGCCGTGCGGCTCTCGCGCAGTTCGCGCCGGTAGCCGATGGTGCCCGAGAGGCTGCCGCCGACAAGACCGATCGTGTTGGAGATGTTGGCGACCAGGGGCGAGTACCCGCACAGGAGGAGGACGGGGAAGGACACCAGCGTGCCCGAGCCCACCACCACGTTGATCATCCCGGCCCAGAAGCCGGCGCCCAGGACGGCCGGCGCCTCCCACCAGGCGGTCAACGCCTCACCCGCCTCCGCCGTACCGGCCGCCACCGCCAGGTGGCGCGGTCGCCGCGCAGGGTCATGACCGCACTGGTGACGGTGGCCACGGGTGTGCCGTCGGGCGGCGACGCGGTCCCCGAGTCGACGGTCTCGGAGCCGCGCAGCCGGGAGAGCGCCGTCGGGTAGCGCATGTGGGTGCGCTGTCCCGGCCGGGGCGTTCCCGCGAGCTGCCCGCGCAGCTGGGCGAGCACGGGCAGGTCGGCGGCCGGTGGCGCGGATCGCCGGGCACTCGCCGGTGCGTCTCGTTCCATGGCGCCAGGCTATCCGCGCCGCGGCAGGACCAGCAGAGGATGACGAGCTGCGCGCGCCGGTCCGGGCTGGACGGCTGCCGCAGGGGACGCGCCTGCGTAGCCTGAACGGGTGTCCCCTGCCGCGGTGTACCGCCTGCTGCCGCGCCCGACCGGCGCCCGGCACCTCTCCCTCGGGCCCTCGCTCGACCGCCTGATGACCTGGCAGTACTACGGCTGGCGCGAGGCGGGACCGCTGCCCGCCGTCTTCGAGGGCGAGTGGCGGGGCGACCCGGGGGCGCGCCCGTCCGCGTTCCCCTCGGGGGACCCCGGCGCCCCGGTGCTCGGGCCTCGGGTGGCGGACGCGGTGGGCGAGGACCTGCTGGCCGCCGGCAGCCTCAGGCCGGTGGTGATCAACGGCACGGACGCCGAGGGGTACGTGCTGTATGTCGTGGACCGGGTGGCGGACTGCCTCGACGTGTCGGCGTCCCTGCTGTCGCGGGAGCAGCCGCGCGTGATCCACCGGGCCGCGTTCCGGCCCGAGGCGCTGCCGGCGGGGTTGCCGGCGTTCCGCGTTCCGCAGTCCCCGTGCGTCGTGTACTGGAACGGCCCGATGGCCGAACGCCTGGCCACGCTGCTCGGCGCAGACGTGGAACTGAGCCCGGTCTGGCCCCGGGCCGCCCAGGACCGTGCTCGGCGACAGGGCCCCAGGAGGCCCTGAGCCGCCTCGCGCCCCCACTCGGCTGCGTCGTCGGGGCTGCGCGGGCGCGCGCGGGGGTGCACGCTGGGCGCATGACCAGGGTGCGCATCATCGTCTACCCCCTCACCGGAGGCGGGGGCCGCCGGGTGCGCGCGAACGGCGAGATCCTCGGCCGGGCCAGGTCACTGGGCGAACTGCTCGAATTCCTGCGCCGCGCCGGGCTCGACCCGGAGGACGTGGACCTGCGCGACCCCGAGCTGTTCGAGTGGCGCGGGGGCGGTCCCGACATCTGGGAGTAGCGCCCGCGCGCCACCCCCGAGCCTCCCGCGCCCGCGCGCCGTCCCGAGCCGTCCCGACCGTCCCGCGCCCGCGCGCCGTCCCGAGCCGCCGTGCGCCCGGTCGCGGCCCCGGCGGCCCCGCTGGTCCCGCCCGTGCCTCAGGGGTGCGCGGGCGAGGGGGCGGGGCCCGCGGCGCGGGCCAGGCGGCTGCCGAGCAGCACCATGCGCAGGGCCCGTTCCGCCGCGTCGGCCAGGAACTCGCCGCCGCGCGCGAGGGCTTCCGGCAGCGCGACCGGCGCGGGCAGGATGCCGCTCCACGCGTCCACGCCGATCAGCCGCGCCTCGTGGACGCCCTCGCCGATGGTTCCGGCCAGGGCGAGCACCGGTGTGCCCAGGGCCTTCGCGCGGCGGGCCACCTCACCGGGGATCTTCCCCCGCGAGGACTGCCGGTCGAGCGCTCCCTCCGCCGTGACCACGAGGTCCGCGCGGGCCAGGCGCGCGTCGAGGTCGACGTGGTCGAGCAGGACGTCGAAACGCGGCAGCAGGCGGGCGCCCACGGCGGCCAGGCCGGCGCCCAGCCCGCCGGACGCGCCGGTCCCCGCGCCCGTGCGCAGGTCGATGCCCACGGGCCCCAGGTCGCGCGCGAGGACGTCGGCCCAGTGGTCGAGGGCCTCGGACAACTGCTCGACCAGGGCGGGGCCCGCGCCCTTCTGCGGCCCGAAGACGCGGGCGACGCCGCGCGGGCCGCACAGCACGTTGAACGGGTTGCACGCGACCAGGATCTCGGCCTCGGCCAGCCGGGGGTCGAGCCCCCGGGCGTCGATGCGGTGCAGGCGCCGCAACGCGCTCCCGCCGCGCGGCAGTTCACGCCCCTGCGCGTCGAGCAGCCGCGCGCCGAGCGCCTGGAGCGCGCCCGCGCCGCCGTCGGAGGTGCCGGAGTCGCCGCAGCCGATGAGGATGCGCCGCACGCCCGTGTCGAGCGCGGCGGCGATGAGTTCACCGACGCCGTAGGTCGTGGTCGCGCCGGGGTCCCGCTGCTCCCGGGGCACCAGGGAGAGGCCCGCGACCGCGGCCATCTCGACCACGGCCGTTCCGTCCAGCAGGGCGAAGTGGCTGGCGACCGGCACGCCGACGGGCCCGGTCGCCACGCGCGGCACGAGCCGGCCGCCCGACGCGGCCGCCAGGGCCTCGGCGGTTCCCTCGCCGCCGTCCACGAGCGGCAGCAGGTCGATCTCGGCGCCCGGCGCGGCGCGCAGCAGCCCCTCGGCGATGGCGTCGGCGGCGGCCGACGCGGACAGCGACTCCTTGAGGCCGCTCGGCGCCACGGCGAAACGGTAAGGGGGGATCACGGGCTACTCCTCAGGGGGTGACGCCGAAGACCGGCCAGACGGCCAGGGCGAACAGCAGGACGAGAGCGGCCGTCAGCGGCGCGAGCACCGCGGACAGGCGCAGCAGGTCACCCGGGGTGTACGTCGGCGTGCCCGGCACGTCGGCGAACAGGGCGACCGGTTTGGCGGAGGCGGGCAGCGTGTGGCAGAAGCCGGCCGCCGCAGTCGAGGCCAGCGCGGCGGCGACCGGGTCGACCCCGGTGGCCAGGGCGGCGGCCACCACGAGCGGCACCAGTACGCTGGAGCGCGCGGAGCGGGACTGGAGCACCAGGTGGGCCGCGGTGCTGACGGCGACGACGACGCCGAGGAACGCCCACGCGGGCACGGCGTCCTGCGGCAGCCCGGAGATGAGCCAGGCGGCGGCGCCCGAGTCGGCGAGCGCCACCCCCATCGCCATGGTCGCGGCCATGAACAGCAGGAGCGACCACGGCACCGTGGCCAGCGCGTCCTTGAGCCGTATCGTGCCCACCGCGGGGGCGGTGACGACCACGGCGCCGATCAGGGCGACGACGGCGGGGGACGCGCCGTGCAGCGGTTCACTGCACCACAGGGCGACCACGGTCGCCAGCAGCGCGGCCACGCGCATCTCGGTCTGCGAGAGCCGGCCGGTCACGGGCCGGTCGGAGTGCCGCTGGATCTCCTCGGCGTCGACGTGGACTGGGCCGCGCCGGTCGGCCCTGCGGGTGGTGGTGAGCAGCACGGCCTCGGCGGCCAGGTGCGAGGACACCACGGCGAGCGGCAGGCCGAGCAGCAGCCAGTCGTGGAACCCGACGCGTTCCCCCGTGGTCTCCCACAGCACGGACACGGTGATCAGGTGGGCGCCGGCGCCGATGAGCGTGGCGACCGCGGAGAGCAGGATGACGGTGGGGAAGAGCAGGGCCATGGCCACGACCAGCCGTTTGCGGTCGGCCAGGGCTTTGGCCAGGGCCAGGAACACCGGGAGCGCGAGCGCCGCGCGGCCCGAGGTGGCGGGCACCGCGAAGGCCGAGACGACCAGGGCGGCCGTCGTCAGGTGCACCAGCTGCCGCACCGTTCGCGCGCCGCTGACCAGGAACACGGCGGCCCGGCCCGCGAGGCCGCTCGCCCCGACCGCGGCGGCCAGCACGAAAGCGCAGATCAGCAGCCATATCGTCGCGTCGCCCAGGGTGCCGAACAGGGCGTCCGCGCTGGTGACACCGGTCACCGTCAACGCGAGACCGGCGCCGAGCGCCACGTAGGTGTCGTCGATCGGCGAGGCGATCCACGCACAGGTCGCGAGGGCGAAGACGATGAGGGTCACGCGTGCGTCGCCGGACAGTTCCGGGAAGTTGCGCGGAACGAGCAGCAGCCCGCAGAAGCTCAGCGTCACGCACAACGCGACGGTCTGACGGAGGGTGAGTGTCACCCAGCCAGTGTCCGAACGTCGGGTGAGCGTTCGATGAACCGATTATGAGGGAGGCTTCATGGAGGGAGCCGGTCTCACTGCGGCAGCCGGTACCCCATGCCGCGCACGGTCTCGACGCGGCGGGCGCCCAGCTTCTTGCGCAGGGCGCGCACGTACACGTCCACGATGTTCGAACCGGGGTCGAAGTCGTACCCCCAGACGTGGGAGAGGATCTGCTCACGGGACAGCACCTGTCCCGGGTGGCGCAGGAACAGTTCGAGCAGGACGAACTCGCGCGCCGTCAGATCCACCAGATCCTCGCCGGCGCGCGCCCGGCGCGTGCGCAGGTCGAGGCTCAGGTCGCCGCTGCGCAGCACCGTGACCTCGGGCGCGCGCGCCGCGGTGCGCAGGCGCAGCCGCACGCGGGCGAGCAGTTCCTCGAAGCGGAACGGCTTGGTCATCCAGTCGTCCGCGCCGCCTTCGAGTCCCGCGACGGTGTCGCGCACCGAGTCCCGCGCGGTGAGGACGATGACGGGCACGCTGACGCGCGCCTCGCGCATCTCGCGCAGCACCGTGAAGCCGTCCCGGCCCGGCAGGCCGATGTCGAGCAGCACCAGGTCGTAGCCGCCGGTGTGGACGTAGTCGAGCGCCGCGTCGCCGTCGGCGGCCACGGTGGTGGTGAAGCCGTTGGCCCGCAGGCCCTTCTCGACGAAGGAGGCGATGCGCTCCTCGTCCTCGGCGATGAGGATGCGGTTCATGGGGTCTCCAGTACGAGTACGAAGGTGGCGCCCCCGCCGGAGGTGGGGCGCAGATCCACGCGGCCGTGGTGGCCCTCGGCTATGGCCTTGACGATGGAGAGGCCGAGTCCGGCGCCGCTGCTCCCGCCGGTCCTGCCGCCGCGGCGCGCGTCGCCGCGGCGGAAGCGTTCGAAGATCACGTCGGCCTCGTCCGGGCGCACCCCGGGTCCCGAGTCGGCGACGTACAGTTCCACCCGGCCCTCGGCGACCCGGGAGCCGATGCGCACGGCCTGGCCCGGCCTGGTGTGCTCGACGGCGTTCTGCGCCAGCTGCACCATGGCCTGGGTGATGCGCTGCGCGTCGAGCTCGGCCTCGCACTCGGCCACCTCGGGCAGCTCCCAGCGCCGGTCGCCCAGCGCCCGCGCCTTGACGAACACGTCTGCGGTCAGCTCCGCCAGCTGAACGGGCGCCGGCTGCACGAAGTCGGGCCGCTCCGCCTTGGCGAGCAGCAGCAGGTCCTCGACGATGCGGCTCATGCGGTCGAGTTCGTCGGTGACCAGCCGTATCGTCTCCCGCCGTTCCGCGACGGCCTCGGGGCCCTCGCCCTCGCTCATCAGCTCAAGGTGGCCGCGGACGATGGTGATGGGGGTGCGCAGCTCGTGGCCCGCGTCGTCCACGAAGCGCCGTTGCGCCCCGAACGCCCGCTCCAGCCGGTCGAGCATCGCGTTGAACGTCTCCGCGAGGGCCGAGATGTCGTCGCGGCCCCTGATCGGGATGCGCCGGGTGAGGTCCTGCTCGGTCAGCTGGGCCGCGGTGGCGCGCACCAGGCGGACCGGAGCCAGGATGCTGCCCGCGACCGCCCACCCGACCGCGCAGGTCAGCAGCAGCGCGACGCCGGAGATGGCGAGCAGGATGCCGACCACGTTGTGCGCCGAGGACTGCGCCCGGTCGGCGTGGAAGGCGACGACGAACATGGCCTGCGGGTCGTCGCCGTTCGGCATGATGGGGACCTTCGCCCACCTGACCTCGCCTTCCGCGCGGTCGAGCGTGCCGGCGCGCTCGGGGGCGGCGGCGATCCGCTCCAGCGAGCCCGCGTCGCGGTGCAGCGGCAGCCGGGAGGGGATGTCGCGCTGCTGCCTGATGACGATGGGCGACGGCGACTCCACTATGTAACCGAGCAGCTCCTCGGCGGGTTCCGGATACTGGCGCTCCAGGTAGACATTGAGCAGCCGGCGCGCGTCGGAGAAGCGTTCCCCGGTCTCCGGGTCGCGGCCACGGGCCACGAAGTTGCGGAACTCGGAGCTCTCCTGGCTCAGTATCTGCGAGGTGCGTTCCTCGACGTCGCGCAGCAGGATCGACCGGGTGGTGACCACGACGGCGGCCAGCGCGACGGCCATGACGACCACGAGCCACAGCAGGATGCGGAACCGGGCGGAGACGCGGGACGGCGCCCGGGCGCCGTCCGCGGCCGTCGCGCCGCGGTCAGTCGTCGAGGTCGTCCCCTCCCTCGCCGTCGTCGTCATCAGGACCGTCGTCGTCCGGGCCGTCGTCGTCGAAGTCGTCGTCGCCGCCGTGCTGCCCGCCGCCCGTCGCGGAATCCGGATTCTGCGGGTGGTTCTCATCGATGGGTCCCTCGGTCGGGTCGGGCCGGGGCGCCACCTCTTCGCGAGGCGGCGTGCTGGGCGGCGACGGTTCCTCAAGCTCCACGTCCGAGGGGACCGCGGGCGGTGCCGGGTCGTCGCTGAGCAGGTAACTCGTCCCGGCGATGCCCACGGGTATCAGGACGACGGCGGCGAGTGCTGCCATGCGGTGCGAGAAAGCCATGCGGACAAGGCTGCGGCCGGACGGTGGTGGCCTTCATGAAAGCAGGATGAAGGAATCTTAATTGTTGAAAGCGGTCGCTCGGGCGGGAAGATTCATCAGGTTCCCGGCGAAACCGTCAACTACGCGCGTTGTGTGGGGCGTTGGGCCGCAAAAGTCGCGCCGGGGGCCGCTGCGGGGGGCACGGCGCGCCCGAGGCACTTGTGTCTCAGTTCGGACTCATCGTACAAGTCGTATATGGCTACACCACTTTCCGCGAACGCACTGCTGAAGGCGCTCAAGGACGAGGGGCTCGACGTCGTCGAGCACCGCGACTGGCGCGACAACAACCGCGACGGAGCCGGCGCCTGGGGCCCGGTGCACGGCGTGATGATCCACCACACCGCGACCTCGGGCACGGACAGCTCGGTCGACCTGTGCTACAAGGGGCGCTCCGACCTGCCGGGGCCGCTGTGCCACGGCGTCATCGACAAGAGCGGCACGGTCCACCTCGTCGGCCACGGGCGCGCCAACCACGCGGGACCGGGCGACGGCGCGGTCCTCGACGCCGTCATCGCCGAACGCTCCCTCCCGAAGGACAGGAACGCGGACACCGACGGCAACCCCCACTTCTACGGCTTCGAGTGCGTCAACCTCGGCGACGGCGACGACGCCTGGCCCGAGGAGCAGATCGAGGCGGTGGTCAGGGCCTGCGCCGCCCTGTGCCGCGCGCACGGCTGGGGCAAGAACGGCGGGACGTCCGTGATCGGCCACTGCGAGTGGCAGCCGGGCAAGGTGGACCCCCGCGGGCCCGGCATGTCCATCGGCGACATCCGCGAGCGCGTCACCGACCGCCTCGGCCACGCCGCCGACTGGACCCCGCGCGGCGCGTGAGGACTCCCGCGACCCCGCTCCGGACGGGCGGACCCGGCCGGAGCGGGGCGCGCCCCGCCGTCACGCGGCGCCCGCGGCCCGCCGCACCAGCTCCAGGTAGCGCTCCCAGTCCCAGTGCGGCCCCGGGCACACCCGCACCACGTCCGGCACCTCGTTGTGCCCCACGATGTGCTCGCGGTCCACGGGGATGCCGTACCGGCCGCAGATCCCGGCGACCAGCAGCGCCGACGACTCGTACATCGCGTCCGTCAGGAACTCGGGCCGGTCCGCCCACCCCTCGTGCTCGATGCCGATGCTGCGCTCGTTGAAGCCGCGGTGCCCGGCGTGGTAGGCCACGTCCAGTTCCCTGGCCAGCTGCGCCACGTGCCCGTCGGAGGAGCGCACCACGTAGTGCGTCGCCGCCCCGTGCCCCGCGTCCTGGAAGACCCGCAGCGTGATCGGGTACGTGGCCTCCGGCATGTGGATCACCACCCGGTCGATGGTGTAGTCCCTCGGCCGGCTGGCGCGCCGGTAGTTCGCCGGGGAGGCCGGTATCCACTCCGCCCCTGTGTGATCGACCTCACCCTCCTCGCGCGGCGTCTCGGACCCCGAGTACCGCCACCACCACCGCGCGAGCGTGTCCCGCGTCGCGTACGCGCCCACGCCCAGCGCACCGGCCGCACCACCCGCGAGCAGCAGCCGCCGCCCCGGCCCCCGAGGGCCGCCCGTTGCGGAATGCTCACCCATCACCCAACTCCTCCGGTCCCCGACCGAACGCGCGAGCGCCCATCACCGGTTCCTGACCGGCTCGTAGAATCGGCTCACCATGCCCTATCTCGACCACGCCGCCACCACTCCCATGCTCCCCGAGGCCATCGCGGCGATGACCACCCACCTCGCCGCCACGGGGAACGCGTCCGCACTGCACGGCTCGGGGCGGCGGGCCAGGCGCACGGTCGAGGAGGGGCGCGAGGTGCTGGCCGCCGCGCTGGGCGCGCGCCCCAGCGAGGTCGTGTTCACCTCGGGCGGCACCGAGGCCGACAACCTGGCCGTCAAGGGACTCTTCTGGGCCCGCAGGGCCGCCGACCCGCGCCGCACGCGCGTCCTGTCCAGCCCGGTGGAGCACCACGCCGTGCTCGACGTGGTGCAGTGGCTCGCCGACCACGAGGGCGCCCGCGTCGAGTGGCTGCCCGTCGACGCGTACGGCCGCGTCGCCCCCGACGCGCTGCGCGAGGCGATCGAACGCGACCCCGACGACGTCGCCCTGGTCACCGTGATGTGGGCGAACAACGAGATCGGCACCGTGCTCCCGGTCGCCGCGCTCGCCGCCGTCTGCGCGGAGTTCGGCATCCCGATGCACGCGGACGCGGTGCAGGCCGTCGGGCAGCTCGACGTCGACTTCGGCGCCTCGGGCCTGGCCGCGCTCTCCGTCTCCGCCCACAAGATCGGCGGCCCCTACGGCATCGGCGCCCTGCTGCTCGGCCGGGACGTGACCCCGACGCCCGTGCTGCACGGCGGCGGCCAGGAGCGCGAGATCCGTTCCGGAACGCTCGACGTCCCGGCCGTCGCCGCCTTCGCCGTCGCCGCGGAGCTGGCCGCGCAGCGCCGCGCGGACAGCGCCGCCCGCATCGCCGCGCTGCGCGACGAGCTGATCGCCGCGGTGCGCGCGGCCGTGCCCGACGCCGTGCTCGGCGGCGACCCCGACCCGGCCGGGCGGCTGCCGGGGAACGCCCACTTCGCGTTCCCCGGCTGCGAGGGCGACTCCCTGCTGCTGCTGCTCGACGCCCAGGGCATCGAGTGCTCCACCGGCTCGGCGTGCACCGCGGGCGTGGCCCAGCCGAGCCACGTGCTGCTGGCCACCGGCGCGGACCGCGAACTCGCCCGGGGCACGCTCCGCTTCACCCTCGGGCACACCTCGACCCGGGCGGACGTGGCGGCCGTCGCCGAGGCGATCGGCCCCGCGGTCCTGCGGGCCAGGACGGCCGGGCTCACGTAGCCCGCCAGGCGCGCGGGGCCCGCGCGCCACGCGCCGCCCTGGGACTACCCTGGTGGAGTGATGACTGACTCCCTCCCCGGCTCCCCCTCCGGCCCCGCCGGCGGACCCGGGCGCCGCCTGCGCGTGCTGGCCGCGATGTCGGGCGGCGTGGACTCCGCCGTCGCCGCCGCCCGCGCCGTCGACGCCGGCCACGAGGTGACCGGCGTCCACCTCGCCCTCTCGGCGAATCCCCAATCGTTCCGCACCGGAGCGCGCGGCTGCTGCACCGTCGAGGACTCGCGCGACGCCCGCCGCGCGGCCGACGTGATCGGCATCCCGTTCTATGTGTGGGACCTGGCCGAACGCTTCCGCCAGGACGTCGTCGAGGACTTCATCGCCGAGTACCGCGAGGGCCGCACCCCCAACCCGTGCCTGCGCTGCAACGAGAAGATCAAGTTCGCCGCGCTCCTCGACAAGGCGCTCGCGCTGGGCTTCGACGCCGTCTGCACCGGCCACTACGCGACCGTCGTGCGCACGCCGGAGGGGCACCGGGAGCTGCACCGCTCCGCCGACCTGGGCAAGGACCAGAGCTACGTGCTCGGCGTCCTGGACGAACGGCAGCTGGCGCACGCGATGTTCCCGCTCGGCGACACGCGGGCCACCAAGGAGGAGATCCGGGCCGAGGCGGAACGGCGCGGCCTGGCCGTGGCGCGCAAGCCCGACAGCCACGACATCTGCTTCATCGCCGACGGCGACACCCAGGGCTTCCTCGCCGGGCACCTCGGCTCGGCCGAGGGCGACATCCTCGACGAGGAGGGCCGGAAGGTCGGCACCCACAGCGGTGCGCACGGCTTCACCATCGGGCAGCGGCGCGGCCTGCGCATCGGCCACCCGGCCCCGGACGGCAAGCCGCGCTACGTGCTGGACATCTCGCCCGTCGCCAACACCGTGACCGTCGGCCCCGCCGAGGCACTCGACGTCGTGGCCCTGACCGCCATCAGGCCGCGCTGGTGCGGCGCGGCGCCGACCGGGCCAGGACGCTACACCGCGCAGTTGCGCGCGCACGGCGGCGAGACGCCGGTCACGGCGGAGCCGGAGGGCGACACGCTGCGGGTCGCCTTCGCCGAGCCGGTGCGCGGGGTCGCGCCCGGCCAGGCGATCGTGCTCTACGACGGAACGCGCGTCGTGGGCTCCGCGACCATCGCCGCGACGGAGCGCGCGGGCGCGCCCGTGGGCTGACCGCGCCCGCTCCGGCGCCGTTCACGCCGGTGCGTTCGGCGCGTGTGCGGCGCGTTCCTCGGGCACGCGGCGCGTTGTCACGCCGCCCGGCGCGCCGCTCGCCCGCGCGCCGGCGCGGTGGGCCCGCGCCGGCTCACACGACGTCGCGCCTGCGGTTGGCGAGCACCGGCAGCGTGCGCCGCACCTCGTCGGCCTCGGCCGGGTCCACGTCGACCAGAAGCAGGCCGGGTTCGGCGCCCAGGCGCCCGCGCACCTCGCCGAACGGGGACACCACCATGCTGTGCCCGATCCCCGTGGGCGCGGTCGTCGCGGGCACCTCGCCCACGGTCGCCGGGTCCGCCTGCCCCGCCGCGACCACCCAGCACGTGCTGTCCAGGGCCCTGGCCCTGACGAGGAGTTCCCACTGCTCCGCCTTGCCCGGGCCCGAGCCCCAGGACGCGGGCAGCAGCACCACCCGTGCCCCCTCGTCCGCGAGGCGCGTGAACAGGCCGGGGAACCGCACGTCGTAGCACGTCGCGAAGCCGAGCACCACGCCGTCGAGCGCGGCCGTCACCGCGCGGTCGCCCGGCGCGACGGTCGCCGACTCGGTGAAGCCGAACGCGTCGAACACGTGCAGCTTGTCGTAGTGCGTGTCCACGCCCCGGCCGGTGATCAGCAGCGTGTTGCGCACCCGCCCGTCGCCCGACGGCGTGAACATCCCGGCCACCACCAGCACCCCGGCGGCCTCGGCGGCGGCGCGCACCCGCGTCGCCCAGGGACCGTCGAGCGGCTCGGCCAGCGGCCCCAGCGGGATGCCGAACCTCGCCATCGCCGCCTCGGGGAACACCACCACGTCGGCGCCTTCCGCCGCCGCCCGCGCCGTCTGCTCGGCGACGGCCGCCAGGTTCTCCTCCGGCGAGACGCCGGACGCCAGTTGACTCACTGCGATGCGCACGGGGAGATCTCCTTCGTTCCCGGGTGTGGGAGACCATGGTCGTATGGCAACACATGTGATCACAGGTGCGGGCTCGGGTATTGGCGCGGCGGTCGCGCGCCGGCTCGCGGAGCGCGGCGACGAGGTGTGGCTGTGGGCGCGCGACGCGGCACGCGCGCGGGAGCTCGAAAAGCAGTTCCCCGGCGCGCGAACGCTGGTGGGGGACCTGGGCGAGCCCGAGCGCCTGTCCTGGGCGCTGGGCCACCAGTCGCCGCCCGACCGCATCGACTCGCTCGTGCACAGCGCGGGCGTCGTCGACCTCGGCGGCGTCGGGGAGCTGACCCCGAAGATCTGGCTGGCCACGCTCGCGACCAACCTCGTGGCCCCCGCGGAGCTGACCCGGCTGCTCCTGCCCCAGCTGCGCGCCGCGCGCGGCCACGTCGTCTTCATCAACTCCGGCGCCGGGCTGCACGCCTACCCGCAGTGGGGCGCCTACGCGGCGAGCAAGCACGGGCTCAGGGCGCTGGCGGACGCGCTGCGCGGCGAGGAGGCCAAGGCAGGGGTGCGCGTGACCACCGTCCACCCCGGGCGCACCGCCACGCCGATGCAGGAGAAGGTCCACCGGCAGGAGGGCAAGACCTACGACCCGGAACGGTGGCTCGCGCCCGACGCGGTGGCGACCACCGTGCTCACCGCCCTCGACCTGCCGCGCGGCAACGACATCACCGACCTGACCGTCCGCCCCTCCTGACCGGCGACCGCCCGTCGTGACGGCGGCCCCCGCCGCCCCCGGCGGCCGTCACGACGGGCCGCCTGCCGCTGGCCGCCGGGAGCGGGTGACCTACGTTGTCCCCGTGACTGACACGACGAAGTTCCCCTGGGGCCCGGCCGCCGCGACCGGGACCGGCTCCCTGCCGGGCGAGGACGCGCGGGAGGCCGCCCGGATCGTCACCGGCACGCTGGAGTCGCTGCCCTTCCTCCCCGAGCTGCCGGCCCGCGGCCCGGGCGCCGACATGATCGGCCGCACCACGGGCCTGCTGGCCGAGCTGTACGCGCATGTCGAGCCGAGCGGCTGGCGGATCAGCGACCGGCCGGGCCGCGACACGCGGCGTGCCCGCGCCTGGCTGCGCGAGGACCTCGACGCCGTCGAGGAGTTCACCCAGGGCTTCGAGGGCCCGCTGAAGGTGTCGGCCGTCGGGCCCTGGACGCTCGCCGCCGCGCTCGAACGCCGCAACGGCGAGGCCATGCTCGGGGACACCGGGGCCCGCGGGGACCTGGCGGCCTCACTGGCCGAAGGGCTTGCCGGGCACCTCGACGACGTGCGGCGGCGGGTCCCCGGCGCCCGCGTCGTCCTCCAGCTCGACGAGCCCTCGCTGCCCGCCGTGCTCGCCGGCCGGGTCCCGACGGCGAGCGGGTACCGCGCGCACCGGGCCGTCGACCCCGCCGTGGCCGAGGAGGCGCTGCGCGAGGTGGTCGCGGCGTTCGGGGACACGCCCGTGGTCGTCCACTGCTGCGCGCCGGGCGTGCCGTTCGGGCTGCTGCGCCGCGCCGGCGCGACGGGTGTCTCGTTCGACTTCTCCTTGCTCACCGAACGTGACGACGAGGCCGTGGGCGAGGCCGCCGAGGGCGGTACGGCCCTGTTCGCCGGGGTCGTTCCCGGGCGGGGCACGCACGCGGAGGAATTGTCGGACCCGGCCGGTACTGTCGGTGGGGTCAGGTCGCTCTGGCGCAGGTTGGGCCTGTCTCCCGCGCTCCTTCCGGAGGTGGTGACGGTCACCCCGGCCTGCGGTCTCGCGGGCGCGTCCCCCGGCTACGCCCGGGCCGCGCTCACCCATTGCGTCCGGGCGGCGACATCCCTCGCGGACAACCCTGAGTGACGGGAGACGAGACAGTGGCTGGCGAACGCGGCGTCGAACAGCAATCGGCAGTGCCCGCGGAGGCACGGGAGCGGCACGCCCGGCTGGCCGAGCAGGTCGAGGAGCACCGGTTCCGGTACTACGTGAAGACGCCGGTGATCAGCGACGCCGCGTTCGACGAGCTGCTGCGGGAGCTGGCCGGCCTTGAGGAGGAGCACCCCGAGCTGCGTACCGCCGACTCGCCCACCCAGCGCGTCGCGGGCTCCTACGAGACGGAGTTCACCTCCGTGCCCCACCGCGAGCGGATGCTGTCCCTGGACAACGCGTTCGCCGACGAGGACCTCGACGCGTGGGCCGACCGGATCGCGGAGGAACTGCGCGGGATCGACTACCACTTCCTGTGCGAGCTCAAGGTGGACGGCCTCGCGGTCAACCTCACCTACGAGCACGGGCGCCTGACCCGCGCGGCCACCCGGGGCGACGGGCGCACCGGCGAGGACATCACGCCCAACGTCCGCACCATCGACGAGGTGCCGCTGCGCCTGGCCGGTGACGACGTCCCGGCGCTCGTGGAGATCCGCGGGGAGGTGTTCTTCCCGATGGAGCGCTTCGTCGAGCTGAACGCGCGGCTGGTCGAGGCGGGCGACAAGCCGTTCGCCAACCCGCGCAACGCGGCGGCCGGCTCGCTGCGGCAGAAGGACCCGAAGGTCACCGCGAGCCGCCCGTTGCAGATGGTGGTGCACGGCATCGGCGCCTGCGAGGGACTCGTCCTCGACCGGCTCTCGCAGGCGTACGACCTGCTGAAGGGCTGGGGCCTGCCCACCGCGCGGGCCGCCAGGGTCGTGACCTCGGTCGACGGCGTCCGCGAGTTCATCGCGTACTACGGCGAGCACCGGCACGCGGTGGAGCACGAGATCGACGGCGTCGTGGTGAAGGTGGACGAGGTCCCGCTCCAGGGCCGCCTCGGCAGCACGTCGCGGGCCCCGCGCTGGGCGCTGGCCTGGAAGTACCCGCCCGAGGAGGTCAACACCAAGCTGGTGGACATCCGCGTCGGCGTCGGCCGCACCGGCCGGGTCACGCCCTACGCGGTGGTGGAGCCGGTCACGGTGGCGGGCTCGGAGGTGGAGTTCGCCACCCTGCACAACCAGCAGGTGGTCAAGGCCAAGGGCGTGCTGATCGGGGACACCGTCGCGCTGCGCAAGGCGGGGGACGTGATCCCGGAGATCCTCGGCCCCGTGGCGGACCTCAGGGACGGCAGCGAGCGCGAGTTCGTCATGCCGGCGGAGTGCCCCGAGTGCGGAACGGCGCTCATGCCGATGAAGGAGGGCGACATCGACCTCCGCTGCCCCAACGCCAGATCCTGCCCCGCCCAGCTGCGGGAGCGCATCTACTACCTGGCCGGGCGCAGGTGCCTGGACGTGGACCACTTCGGCTACGTCGCCGCGACGGCCCTCACCCAGCCGCTTGAGCCGGCCCGCCCGCCGCTGGTCGACGAGGGGCGCATCTTCGAGTTGACCGTCGAGGAGCTGCTGCCCATCAGGTCCTACGTGCTCGATCAGGACACAGGACTGCCCAAGCGCGATCCTGAGACCGGCGAGCCGAAGGTCGTCACGTTCTTCGCCAACCAGCAGGGCGAGCCCAAGAAGAACACGCTGGCCATGCTGGAGAGCATCCGCGAGGCCAGGCACCGGCCGCTGGCGCGGATCATCACCGGCCTGTCGATCCGGCACGTGGGCCCGGTGGCGGCGCAGGCGCTGGCGCGCGAGTTCCGCTCGCTCGACCGGATCGCGGAGGCGAGCGAGGAGGAGTTGGCCGCCACCGAGGGGGTCGGCCCGACGATCGCCGCCTCGTTGAAGGACTGGTTCGCCGTGGACTGGCACCGGGACATCGTCGAACGGTGGCGCGCCGCCGGGGTCAGGCTCACCGAGGAGGGCGAGGGGGAAGCGGGGCCGCGCCCCCTGGCCGGGGTCACCGCGGTCGTCACCGGCACGCTGACGAGCCACACCCGGGACGGCGCGAAGGAAGCGTTGCAGAGCCGGGGGGCGAAGGTGACGGGGGCGGTCTCGAAGAAGACCGACTTCGTGATCGTCGGCGACAGCCCGGGCTCGAAGTACGACAAGGCGGTGCAGTTGAAGGTGCCGGTCCTGGACGAGGCCGGCTTCGCGGTGCTCCTGGCGGAGGGGCCCGAGGCGGCGCGGGCCGCGGCCCTCCCCGTTTCCGACGAGGCCGGGGACGACCGGGGGAGCGAGGGCGCGGCGGACGACGCGGCGGCCGGAAGCTCGGGCGGCGCCTCCGCGTCCGGAGGCGAGGCGGCCGAGGGAGAGGCGCCCGGGGAGAAGAAGGCGGGGAAGAAGACCGCGAAGAGGACCGCGAAGAAGGCCGAGAAGAAGAACGCCGGGGAAAAGCCGTCAGGGGAGGAGGCACCCGGGGCGGAGGCGAAGGCGGAGGACGGGGACTAGGGAGCAGCGGGCGGCGGGGGGCGGAGCACGAGGCGTCGGGCGGCCCGGATTCGACGCCGTGCGTCCGGCATATGTCCCTGGACTACGCGCACATGAGGGCGCGTCAGGATACGCGCCGGTTCCCTGCCCGCGCCACCATCCGGCGGCCTAGGGTGGGGTGGTGCGCCCGCTCGGGCGCGGGCGACACCGGCCGTGAGAGGGATCCGCCATGCAGTCAGCCCCCCGGGGAACGCCGCCCTCGCACCGGGGACCCGCCTGGCTCTCCCCGTACCTCAAACCCGTCGTCCTCTCCTGCGCCGGCGTCGCGTTCGCCATCGGTGTCGCCGAGGTCCTGGCCGAGGGGCGCGCCCTCTTCCCCGGCGGCCGGCCCGGCTGGGGCTTCGCCGTCCTCACCGGACTGACCGTGGCCTACCTCGTCGCCGTGGGCCGCGACCGCTGGTGGGGCGGCTCGGGCGCCGGCGCAGCGCTCGCGCTGGCCATGCTGCTGCTCTACGGCTGGGTCCCGGCCGGGCTCGTCTGCCTCGCCGTCGTCACCCTGGTCGGCGCGGTGCGCAGGAAGCGGTGGACGGACGCGTTGCTGCACGGCGCGATGGACATGCTCGGCGTCGGTGCCGCCGGTCTCGTGCTCGCCGCCTGGGGTGCCAGGCCCAGTGTCGAGGAGCCGTGGCACCCGGCCGACTGGCAGCCGTCGACCCTGCCGCAGCTGCTGCTCGGGGCCATCGCCTACCTGGTGGTCTCGCGCGGTCTGCTGTGGCTGGGCACCGACCCGACCGACGGCCCGGCCGCCCTCGCGTCCGGCGCGCTCCCCCGGCAGGGGCTCGTGGCGGTCGCGCTGCTGTGCACGGCGCCGCTCATCGTGGTGGTGGCGGTCGGGCAACCGCTGATGCTGCCGCTGTTCGCGGTGCCGCTGATCGCCCTCGACTCCTCCTTCTGGATGGCCACGGTCCGCGACGAGGAGCAGCTTCTCGACCCCCTGACGGGCCTGCCCAACCGGCAGTGGCTGCTCGCCCGCACCCAGACCGCGCTCGACGCGGCGGCGGCCACCGGCGAACGCACCGCGTTGCTGCTGATCGACCTCGACAGCTTCCGTTCCGTCAACGACACACTCGGCCACCTCACGGGCGACCAGCTCCTGCTCCAGATCGCCGACCGCATACAGCGCAGGCTGCCCGAGGACGCAGAGGCCGCCCGCCTGGGCGGCGACGAGTTCGCCGTCCTCCTCCCGCGCGTCGCGTCGGGGACCAGCGCCCAGCGCGTCGCCCGTACCATCATCGGCTCCCTCAGCGCCCCCCTCGAACTGGACGGCCTCACCCTGGTCGTCGAGGCCAGCGTCGGTGTCGCCGTCTACCCCGACCACGCCCCCGAGGGCGAGGGGCTGCTGCGCCGCGCCGACGTGGCCATGTACGCGGCCAAACGCGACCGCAGCGGCGTCGAGGTCTACGACGCGAGCCGCGACGTCAACACGCCGGACCGGCTCGCGCTGCTCGGCGACCTGCGCCGGGCCCTGGACACCGGCGAGATCGAGCTGCACTACCAGCCGAAGGTCCGTTTCGACGGCGTCGTCGCCGGCCTTGAGGCGCTCCTGCGCTGGCACCACAGGGACCGCGGCCGGGTCCCGCCGGACGAGTTCATCGCGATCGCCGAGAGCTCCGGGCTGATGCCCCGGCTCACCGAATACGTGCTGGAGTCCGCGCTCGGCCAGGTCGCGCGCTGGCGCGCGGCCGGCCTCACCGTTCCCGTCGCGGTGAACGTCTCGCCCCGCGACGTGCACACGCCCGGCTTCGCCGGCGCCGTCGCCGCCCGCCTGGCCCGGCACGGGGTTCCGGCCGGTTCGCTCCAGTTGGAGATCACCGAGCACGCCATGCTTGAGGACCCCCAGCAGGCGGCCGACA
Source organism: Streptomyces marincola (assembly GCF_020410765.1). NCBI lineage: Bacteria > Bacillati > Actinomycetota > Actinomycetes > Kitasatosporales > Streptomycetaceae > Streptomyces > Streptomyces marincola. The sequence continues at coordinate 5,298,171 of NZ_CP084541.1, forward strand.
CGCTCGCCGGCCTCACCGGGCACGGGGTGCGGATGTCGCTGGACGACTTCGGCACCGGCTACTCCTCGCTGGTGCACCTGCGCAGCCTGCCGGTGAGCGAGCTGAAGATCGACCGCTCGTTCGTCGCGCGCCTGGTCGTCGACAGCGAGGACGCGGAGATCGTCCGGTGCACCGTCGAACTCGCCCACTCCCTCGGGCTGGTCGTCGTGGCCGAGGGCGTCGAGGACGACGAGACCTGGGAACGCCTGCGGGCCCTGGGCTGCGACGCCGTCCAGGGCTGGCTGGTGGCCGCCGCCATGCCGCCCGCCGAGGCCACGGCCTGGCTGCGGGCCCGCGACACCGCGCCCGCCGAACCCCCCGGTACCGCCGAGCCCGCCCCTTCCCGCCCGGCGCTTCCGCCCGTGCCCGACCCGGCGGACGCCGAGCCCGTGCGCTGACCCGGCCCCACGGTGCCCGGCGCCCGGGCGCCGTGGGGCCGGGTCAGCCCCTCGGGGAACGCGGGCGCGGGCGCGGGCCCGTGCGCCATAGGATTGGCCGTGAACTCAGCCCGCGACGAGCAACAAGAGGATCGCCACATGCCCGGCATCACGCGCGAGGAGGTCGCCCACCTCGCCCGGCTGGCGCGTCTGGAGCTGACGGACGAGGAGCTCGACCACTTCGCCGGACAGCTCGACGACATCATCGGCGCGGTCGCCCGCGTCGCCGATGTCGCCACCGAGGACGTACCACCGACCTCCCACCCGCTGCCGCTCACCAACGTCATGCGCCCCGACGAGGTCAGGCCAGGACTGACCGCGCGGCAGGCGCTGTCCGGTGCGCCCGCCCAGGAGCAGCAGCGTTTCAAGGTGCCGCAGATCCTGGGGGAGGAGTGAACGACATGGCTGATCTGACCCGTTCCACCGCGGCCGGTCTCGCCGAGCGCATCGCGGACGGCACCGTCAGCGCCGTCGAGGTCACCGAGGCGCACCTCGCGCGCATCGAGGCCGTCGACGAGAAGGTGCACGCGTTCCTGCACGTCGACCGCGAGGGGGCGCTCGCCCAGGCGCGCGCCGTGGACGAGAAGCGGGCGCGGGGTGAACGCCTCGGGCCGCTGGCCGGCGTCCCGCTCGCCCTCAAGGACATCTTCACCACCGAGGGCGTGCCCACCACCGTGGGCTCCCGCATCCTGGAGGGCTGGATCCCGCCGTACGACGCGACGGTGACCCGCCGGCTCAAGGAAGCGGGCGTCGTGATTCTCGGCAAGACCAACATGGACGAGTTCGCCATGGGGTCGTCCACCGAGAACAGCGCGTTCGGGCCCACGGGCAACCCCTGGGACCTGACCCGCATCCCCGGTGGCTCCGGCGGCGGTTCGGCCGCGGCCCTCGCCTCCTACCAGGCGCCGCTCGCCATCGGCACCGACACCGGCGGCTCCATCCGGCAGCCCGCGGCCGTCACCGGCACCGTCGGGGTCAAGCCGACCTACGGCGGCGTCTCGCGCTACGGCATGGTGGCCTTCTCGTCCTCCCTCGACCAGGGCGGCCCGTGCGCGCGCACCATCCTCGACGCGGCCCTGCTGCACGAGGTCATCGCGGGGCACGACCCGCTGGACTCCACGTCCATCGACGCCCCGGTGCCCGCGGTCGTCGAGGCGGCCCGCAACGGCTCGGTCGACGGCCTCAGGGTGGGCGTGGTGCGCGAGTTCGGCGGCGAGGGCTACCAGGCCGGCGTGCTCCAGCGGTTCGAGGAGGCCGTCGGCCTGCTGCGCGAGCTCGGGGCCGAGGTCGTCGAGCTGTCCTGCCCCTCGTTCGAGTCGGCCCTGGCGGCCTACTACCTCATCGCGCCCTCCGAGTGCTCGTCGAACCTCGCCAGGTTCGACGCGATGCGCTACGGCCTGCGCATCGGCGACGACGGCACCAGGTCGGCCGAGGAGGTCACCTCGCTCACCCGCGAGGCCGGCTTCGGGGCCGAGGTCAAGCGCCGGATCATGCTCGGCACCTACGCCCTGTCCTCCGGCTACTACGACGCCTACTACGGCAGCGCCCAGAAGGCCCGCACGCTCGTCACCCGCGACTTCGAGCGGGCGTTCGCGCAGGTCGACGTGGTCGTGGCGCCGACGACCCCCACCACCGCGTTCCCCATCGGGGAACGGGCCGACGACCCGATGGCGATGTACCGCGCCGACCTGTGCACGATTCCGGTCAACCTCGCGGGCAACGCCGCCCTGTCCCTGCCCTGCGGCCTGGCTCCCGAGGACGGTCTTCCGGTCGGACTCCAGATCATCGCGCCCGCCCTGGCCGACGACCGGCTGTACCGCGTCGGAGCCGCGGTGGAGTCCGCGTTCCAGGCACGCTGGGGACACCCGATCCTTGAGGAGGCACCCGCGCTATGAGCAAGAAGCCGAAGTCCAAGGCCGGCATGTACATCTCGCTGGGCACGACCCTGTTCGGCACGGTGAGCGTCGTCAAGCGGCTCAAGGACGCCAGGCGGGAGGGCGACTCGCTCCAGCTGGCGGACGCCGTCGTCTCCGCCGCCTCGATCATCACCAGCGTCGCGCTGCTGGCCAGGGAGCTGCGCCGCCTGAACGAGGACGGCTCCGGCATCCTCCCCGACTGAGCGGCACGAGCATCCGAGAGGTAGTACCCCTGTGACCGTCACCGAACTGGTGTCGTACGAGGACGCGCTCACGTCCTACGACCCCGTCATGGGCCTTGAGGTCCACGTCGAACTCGGCACCAAGACCAAGATGTTCTGCGGCTGCGCCACCACACTCGGCGCGGAGCCGAACACGCAGACCTGCCCGACCTGCCTCGGGCTGCCCGGCGCGCTGCCCGTCGTCAACGCGGTGGGCGTGGAGTCCGCCGTCCGCATCGGTCTCGCCCTCAACTGCGAGATCGCGGAGTGGTGCCGCTTCGCCCGGAAGAACTACTTCTATCCGGACATGCCGAAGAACTTCCAGACCTCCCAGTACGACGAGCCCATCGCGTTCAACGGGTACCTCGACGTCGAACTGGCCGACGGCGAGATCTTCCGGGTGGGCATCGAACGCGCCCACATGGAGGAGGACACCGGCAAGTCCACCCACATCGGCGGCGCGACCGGCCGCATCCACGGCGCCTCGCACTCCCTGCTCGACTACAACCGGGCGGGCATCCCCCTCATCGAGATCGTCACCAAGCCGATCACGGGGGCGGGGGAGCGGGCGCCCGAGGTGGCCCGCGCCTACGTGGCCGAGCTGCGCGAGCTGATCCGGACACTCGGCGTCTCCGAGGCGCGCATGGAGATGGGGCAGCTGCGCTGCGACGTCAACCTGTCGCTGCGCCCGCACGGCCGTGAGGCGTTCGGGACGCGCAGCGAGACGAAGAACGTCAACTCGCTGCGCAGCGTCGAACGCGCCGTCCGGTTCGAGGTCCAGCGGCACGCCGCCGTGCTCGACGGCGGCGGCGTGATCGTCCAGGAGACCCGGCACTTCCACGAGGACAACGGCACCACCACCTCGGGGCGCGTCAAGGAGGAGGCCGAGGACTACCGGTACTTCCCCGAGCCCGACCTGGTGCCGGTGGCGCCCGAGCGGTCCTGGGTCGAGGAGCTGCGGGCCGGGCTGCCCGAACTGCCGCTGGCCCGCCGCGCCAGGCTGCGCGCGGCCTGGGGCGTCTCCGCGCACGAGATGCAGTCCGCGTTGAACGCGGGCGCCATCGACCTCATCGTCGCGACGACCGAGGCCGGCGCGGACGCCGCCGCGGCCCGCAAGTGGTGGCTGGGCGAGCTGGCCCGCAGGGCGAACGAGCAGGGCACGGAGCTGGCCGCCCTGCCCATCACCCCCGAGCAGGTCGCGCGCGTCGCCGCCCTGGTCGCGGAGGGCGCGCTCAACGACAAGCTGGCCCGCCAGACGATCGAGGGCGTGCTGGCCGGCGAGGGCGGCCCCGACGAGGTCGTCGAGCGGCGCGGCCTGCGGATCGTCTCCGACGAGGGCGCGCTCGGCCAGGCCGTGGACGAGGCCATCGCGGGCAACCCGGCCATCGCCGACAAGGTGCGCGGCGGCAAGGTCGCGGCGGCCGGCGCCCTCGTCGGCGCCGTCATGAAGGCGACCAGGGGCCAGGCCGACGCGGCGCGGGCCCGGCAGCTCATCCTGGAGCGCCTGGGCGTCACGGAGTAGGCGCAGCCGCCCCGATGCCCCCGGCCCGGTCCGTCAGGACCGGGCCGGGGGCATCGCCGTGCCAAGACGCCACCGCGCCGCCGGTGCCACGCACCCGGTCCGGCCGCGACAAGGCCGAGCGCGGCCGACGAGCCCTTCGACCGCTCCCGAAGCGGAGGTCCGACCGCCGGGGGAAGGGCCTGCGGCAGCCGGCCCGTTCCGCCCCACCTCTCCCGGATGCCCGCGACCAGCACCGACCTGTGCGGCGTATCAGCGGCTCCGTCCCTCCCCGGGCCCCGGGGCGCCGTCCTTCTCCGCTTGGGCGAGCCGGTGGAACACACCGGCGTACGCGGCGGATTTCGCCGCTTCCGGCGCCGCTGAGCCTTCCACAGGAAAGGCACCCCGCAGAAGGCTCCGCAAGGCCGGGACGAGGTCCGGATGGGTGCGCCGTACCAGGCCGCCGGCGAGAACGACGGTTGTGCCCGGCGGGAGCCCGGCGCCGTCGATGGCGGTCGCGAGCAGCCCCACCACGCGCCGCCGGTCCTCCGGCCGGAGCCTGCGCGGCAGGTACTCCCCTCCAACCTGGGCGTTCAGACATCCCCTGCGGCGGCAGCCATGGCAGACGCCGTCACCGAAGCCGGTGCGGTGGCTCAGATCGAACGACGGCACCACCTCGCCGTCGACGACCAGCGCACCGCCAAGTCCCGTGCCGATCCCCGCGTAGAGCAGGCTGCCGGGTCGCTCGTCCCGGAGCAGCCATTCGCCCAGCGCGGCGGCTTCGGCGTCGTTCATCGACGCATCGGGCGGCCGCTGGTAGCCCAGCTCGCGCCACGCGTCCACGTCGTCCCACCCCAGCTGAGTGGCACCCCGGACGCGCCCATCGATCACCAGCCCGGGTGAGGCGAGACCGTAGAGCCCGGTATCACGCATCGCGTGCGGGCCGTCGGCAAAGCGCACGGTCGCCCCCTCGCCGAGCACGGCGCTCTGCACCGCGGACCCGCCCACTTCGACGACGTGCACGGCCCTCCTCGACGCGACGCCGCTGGATGTCAGTACCTCGACAAGGTCCACAGGAAGCGCCATGCCCGTCCTCTCCTACGTCTCGCGAGTCGGTCAGGCTAGTGATGACGGGCCCCTGTCCGCACCTGCTTTGCGCTCCCCACCGCCGGGCCTCCCCACCGCCGCCGGGGGCCGCGGGGCCGCAGTGCTCGGCCGCCGCGAGCCCGTTCCCGCGGTGCCTAAGGCCCCGGCGGGCGGCGCCGTAAGGACCCCTGCGGGCGCGCGATTGCGCAACGTTCCCGATGTGCCGGGCCCGCCTTGCGGCAGAGCCTTGGGGTGTCCGGCACACAGGGAGGGCCCCGGTGACCGGCCGGACCGAGGAGCGCGTCATGTGGCACGAACTGATCGGCGTCGAGGTGAGGGCCGCGGAGCGGCGGGCGGAGGCCGAGCGCGAACGGCTGCTCGCCCAGGCGCGGGCCTTCCGGAAGGCCCGCCGCGCGGAGCGGGCGGCGGGCACGCCGCCGGACCGCGAGGGCTCGGCGGAACGGCGGGGGCGTGCGGCGCGGCCGGCGGCGGCCGGCAGCCGGTGGCGGCGGGCACCGCGCTGGGGCGCTGGTGCCTGAGCACGGGGGCGAGCTGTCAGTGGCGCATGCGATCCTGCCTGGCATGGACAGCAGAACCGTCAGCCCCGTGTTCGTCGGCCGCGCCCCCGAGTGCGCCGCGCTCGACGAGGGCCTCGCCGCGGCCGACGCGGGAGGGCCGCAGGCGGTCCTCGTCGGCGGCGAGGCGGGGGTGGGCAAGACCCGCCTGGTGGAGGAGTTCCTGCGCCGGGCGGAGGCGGCCGGCGCGGTCACCGCCGTCGGCGCGTGCGTCGAGGTGGGCGCGGACGGCCTGCCGTTCGCACCCGTGTCCACCATTCTGCGGGCGCTGTACCGCCGGCTCGGCGAGGAGCTGACGCGGGCCGCCGCCGGATTCGGCGGCGAGCTCGCGCGGTTGCTCCCCGAGCTGGGGGAGCCGAGCGCGGCGGTGGGCGCGGCACGGGACGTCGAGGTGCGCGGCCGGCTGTTCGAGCTGACGGGCCGGCTGCTCGAAGCCCTGGCGCGGGAGCGGGCACTCGCCCTCGTCATCGAGGATCTGCACTGGTCGGACACCTCGACCCGGGAGCTGCTCGGCTACCTCTTCCGCTCCCTCCAGAGCGGCCGGGTGATGCTGGTGGCCACCTACCGCTCGGACGACATCCACCGGCGCCACCCGCTGCGCCCGTTCCTCGCCGAGCTGGACCGGCTGCGTACGGTGCGGCGGTTCGAGCTGGCCCGTTTCACGCGCGACGAGGTGCGCAGCCAGCTCGCCGGCATCCGCGGCAGCCGGCCGCCCGAAGACCTGCTCGACGATGTCTACCAGCGGTCGGACGGCAACGCCTTCTTCGTCGAGGAGCTGGCCGGCATGTCGGAGGAGTGTGGTTCGGGCGGCATCACCGACTCGGTCAGGGACCTGCTGCTCGTGCGGGTCGAGGCCCTGCCGGAGACCGCGCAGCGCGTCGTGCGGCTGGTGGCCAGGGGCGGTTCCCAGGTGGAGTACGGGCTGCTGCGCGCGGTGGCCGAGCTGTGCGAGGACGACCTGATCGCCGCGCTCAGGGCCGCGGTCGGGGCCAGCGTCCTGCTCGCCCAGGACGACGGCACCTACCGGTTCCGGCACGCGCTGGCCCGCGAGGCCGTCGACGACGACCTGCTGCCGGGGGAGCGCTCCCGGCTCAGCCGGCGGTACGCCGAGGCGCTTGAGGCGGACCCGGCGCTTGTGCCGCCCGACGGGCGGGCGGCCCGGCTCGCGACCTTCTGGTACCACGCGCACGACCCGGTCAAGGCGCTGCCCGCCGTGGTGGGCGCCGCGTCGGGCGCCCGCGGGCAGCACGCGTACGCGGAGCAGCTGCAACTGCTGGAGCGGGCGCTGGAGTTGTGGGACGCCGTGCCCCTGGAGGTGCGGCAGTCCCTGCGGGTCGCGGAGGACGCGGACTCCTATCCGCTGTGCGATTGCCCGGACGAGGCGCTCGGGCTGCTCGACATGCTGGCCGCGATGACGCTCGCCGCGCGGTACGCGGGCGTGCCCGAGCGCGGTCTGTCCCTGGCCAAGCGGGCCCTGCGGGCCCTCGACGGGCTCGGCCACCCGCTGCGGGCCGCGTGGTTCTGGGTGGAGAAGTCGCGCTTCGTGCGCAACCTCGGCCGCGGCAGCGGGCGGGAGGAGCTGGACACCGCCCAGGAGCTGCTGCGGGGGATCGACGCCTCGCCCGTGCACGCGCGGGTGCTGACGGAGGCCGCGCTGTGGGGCGCGGTGTTCGCGCCCGGGCCCGACAGCCTCGCCGTCGCGGGGCGGGCCGTGGTCCTGGCCAGGACGGTGGGAGACCGGATCGCCGAGCTGAACGCGCTGCTCAGCCGCGGCGGACTGCTGATCGAGTCCGGCCGGGGCGAGGAGGGCCTGCACGACCTGCGGACCGTCGCGGAGCAGGCGGTGGCCTCCGACCTGGTCGGGGTCTTCACCCGCAGCCACATCAACCTCCAGTCCCTGCTGGAATCCATGGGCCGGTCCGAGGAGTCCCTGGCCGTGGCCGAGGAGGGCCTGGCGCTCGCCTACCACTACGGGCTGCCCGACACCCAGGCGTGGCTCCAGGGCAACCGTTCCGACGCCCTGTTCTCCCTGGGCCGGTGGGACGAGGCGGAGGAGGCCGCGCGCAGCGCGCGGCGCAGCGGGCAGATGCCGGTGACGCGGGCACTGGCCGCGCAGCGGCTGGCCCGGCTGGCGCTGGCCCGCGGCGACCTGGCCGTGGCCGAGGCGGAGATCACGACCCTGCGGGGGCTGCACCGGCTGCACAACGGCGCGGCGGCGCAGTACGCGCACCCGGTGGCCGAGTACCGGATCGCGCTGGCCGCCCACCAGGGCCGCATCCTGGACGCGCGCCGGCTGTGGGCCGAGGCCGTGTCGACCGGCCTCGGCAACGGGACGGGCTCGTACACCTGGCCCATGGTGGCCGCCGCCGCCGAGGCCGAGTCGGCGGCGCGCGGGGTGCCCGCGGCCCTGCCGGGGCAGGCGGAGTCGCTCGCCGCGCTGCGGGACTACGCGGCGGGGCTGCGCCGCGACTACCCGGTCTGGGCAGCGTACGCGGCGCTGGTCGAGGCCGAGTTGCGGCGGGCGGAAGGCGCGGGAGGGGCGGCGGAGTGGGCTGCCGTGGCCGGGATGTTCGACGGCCTCGGCCGCCCGTTCGAGTTGGCCCGGGTGCATCAGAGGTGGGCCGAGGCCCTGCTCGCGGAGGGGCAGCGGGAGCGGGCGGGGGAGCTGCTGGTCCGGGCGCACGAGGCCGCGACGGCTCTGGGCGCGGGGCTGCTCGTCGCGGGCACCGGGCAGCTGGCCCGGCGGGCCAGGCTGCCGCTGACGCGGGAGGAGAGCGTGCCGGGGGCGGGGGGCGGCGCGGAGTCGTTCGGCCTGACCCGCCGGGAGCGCGACGTGCTGACGCTGGTGGCCGCGGGCCGGAGCAACCGGCAGATAGCCGAGGAGCTGTTCATCTCGCCCAAGACGGCGAGCGTGCACGTCTCCCACATCCTGGCCAAGCTTGAGGTCTCCGGCCGCGGCGAGGCCGCGGCACTCGCCCACCGGCTCGGCATCGTCGGTGCCGAGCCGGTCGCGCCCGCCGGCTGACGGGCGGGCGCGCGGCCGGGCGGCGTCAGCGCACGCGCAGCCGCAGGATGCGGTCGTCGCCCTCCTCGGGCGTGCCGCGGCCGTCCGTCTCGTTCGTCACCAGCAGCAGCTCGCCGTCCTTGCCGGGCAGCAGGGCGCGCAGCCGCCCGTACTCGCCGGTGAGGAAGTCCTGCGGCTCGGCCACCGGCTCGCTGCCGTCCAGCGGGACGCGCCACAGGCGTTCGCCGCGCAGCGCGGCCAGCCACAGCGAGCCCTGGCTGTAGGCGAGGTCGCTGGGCGAGGCGTCGGCCGGCGGCCATTGCTCGACGGGGTCGATGAACCCGGCGTCCGCGCCGCCCCTGCCCTCGTGCTCCGGCCATCCGTAGTTCCCGCCGGGCTCGATGCGGTTGAGTTCGTCCCACGTGTCGTCGCCGAACTCGGCGGCCCACAGCCGGCCCGCGCCGTCCCAGGCCAGGCCCTGCACGTTGCGGTGCCCGAGCGAGTAGACGAGGGAACCGGGGTCGGGATTGTCCGCGGGCGGCCCGCCGGTCGCCGGGTCGATCCTGAGGACCTTGCCGGCCAGCGACTCCGGGTCCTGGGCCAGCTCGCCGTCGCCGGTGTCGCCGGTGGAGGCGTACAGCATCCCGTCCGGGCCGAACGCGAGCTGCCCGCCGTGGTGGACCACCTCGCCCCGCGGGATGTCCGTGACCAGGTCCCCGTCGGCCGCCAGCCGTTCGCCCGCGGGCGCCGAGCCGTCGTACCTGAAGGCGGAGACGCGGTTGTCGGACTCGGCCGTGTAGTAGGCGAACAGCCGGCCTCCGGTATCGAAGTCCGGGGCGAGCGCGAGGCCGAGCAGGCCGCCCTCGCCCCGGCCGGTCGAGACCCCCGGCACCTCCCCGGCCTCCGTCACCTCGCCCGACTCCGCGTCGACGAGGTCGATCCGGCCGCTGTCCCGCGAGCCCACCAGCAGGTCGCCGTCCGGCAGCCGCACGACGCCCCAGGGGGATTCGAGCCCTTCCGCAACGGTTCCGAGCACCTCGACCTCGCCGCGGGCCGGGGCCGGCGAGGCGTTCTCTCCCGCGCCCGCGCTCTCCCGGGGGGACGCGGACGCGGCGGACGGGCTCTCCCGCCGCTCGCCGTCGCCGCCGTCGCCGTCCCCGCCGTCCGAGGAGCAGCCGGCCGCGAGCACGGCCAGGGCGAGGAGCGCGGCCGGCCGGCCGCGTCTGCCACCACGTACGGTCATGCCTGCCTCCCGAAAGACGCGGGCAGCGCCTCTGGCCGCCCGGTGAGGTATCCGGCGGTACCCGCGGCGCCGGACCGGACCGGCGCCGGGCCACCGCACTCAAGAGTGCCCTCTCGCCGCCGCGTCAGTCCCACGACTCGCGTGCCGGCGGCAGCTCCGCGATCTCCGCGAGATCATGAGGGGGCAGGTCGAGTGCCGACGCCGCGGCGTTCTCGCCGGCCCAGTGCGCCCGCCGGGTGCCGGGCAGCGGCACCACGTGCCGGCCCTGGGCGAGCAGCCACGCCAGGGCCACCTGCGCGGGCGTCGCCCCTGGGTGCCGTTCCGCCACCCGGCGCAGCCCGGCGACCACGGGCTGGTTGGCCGCCATCATCTCGGCCGTGAACCTCGGGTGCCTGGCCCGCAGGTCCGCGGGCCCGAACCCGCCCCCCGGTACCAGCGTGCCCGTCAGGAAGCCGCTGCCGAGCGGCATCGCCGCCAGGAACCCGATGCCGCGGGCCTCGCACCAGGGCAGCAGCTCCGCGCCCGCCGCGGGCGACCACACGGACAGCTCCGCCTGCACCGCGCTCACGGGGAACACCTGCTGCACCCGCGACAGCACCCCGAGCGCGGACCTGTACGCGGCGGCGTCCGACGCGCCGGGGCCGCCGCGGGCCGCCAGCGCGCACAGTCCGAGCGCGCGCACCTTGCCCGCGCGCACCAGTTCCGCCATGGCGCCCCACGTCTCCTCGACCGGCACCTCGGGGTCGACGCGGTGCAGCTGGTAGAGGTCGATGACGTCCGTCCGCAGCCGGCGCAGCGACGCGTCGCAGGCGCGCCGCACGTACGCGGGACTGCCGTTCGCCACGATGTGCTGATCGCCCACCAGCAGCCCGCACTTGGTGGCCACGAACGCGTCCGGCCGCCGTTCCCTCAGGACCCGGCCGAGCAGCAACTCGTTCGTGAACGGCCCGTACATGTCCGCGGTGTCGAGCAGCGAGCAGCCCGCGTCGAGCGCGGCGTGCACGGCGCGCAGCGCGGACTCACCGTGCCGGCCCGGCGCCGTGTAACCCCAGCTCATCGGCATGCAGCCGAGTCCGACGGCGCCGACCCGCAGCGCCCCCGCCCCCAACGTCCGGTACCGCACCCGCCGTCGTTCCCTCCACGCGCCCGCCCGCGCCGCACCCCGTGCCCGCCGCTTCGTCCGCCGCTTCGTCCGCATCCAACGTAGCGGTCGCCCCCGAAGGACCCGGGGCCCGGGGCCTTGGCCAGGGCTTAGCCTGACGCCATGACCACTTCGGACGTCTGGCTGCCGTTCCCGCCCGAGGAACTCGCCCCCCTTCCCGACACCCTGAACTACGTCCACTGGAACGGGGAGCCCGACTTCCCGGCCGATCCGGCGCGGTGCGTCTTCTACACCGTCCCGTACCTGAAGGGGCCCGAGGTGGCCACGCGTCCGCTGCCGCACATGCCGGGGGTCCGGGTCGTGCAGACGCTCACCGCCGGGGTCGAGCACATGCTGCCCGACGTCCCGCGGCTGCCGGAGGGGGCCGTGCTGTGCAACGCGGGGCCGCTGCACGACACCAGCACCGGTGAACTCGCGCTCGCGCTCGCCCTCGCGGCCCAGCGCGGCATCCCCGACGCCGTGCGCGACGCCCGGGAGGGCCGGTGGGCCCAGGCCGTGCGGCCCTCGCTCGCCGACCGGCGCGTGCTGATCCTCGGCTACGGGGGCATCGGAGCGGCCGTGGAGGAGAGGCTGCTGCCGTTCGAGGTGGCCGAGGTCATCCGGGTCGCCAGCCGGGCCAGGCAGTCGCGGCGCGGGCCGGTGCACGGGGTCGAGTCACTGCCGGAGCTGCTGCCGCGGGCCGAGATCGTGTTCGTCACCACGCCGCTGACCGACGCCACCCGCGGCCTCGTGGACGCCGGTTTCCTGGCCCGCATGCCCGACGACGCGCTGCTCGTGAACGTCGCCCGCGGCGCGATCGTGGACACCGGCGCGCTGCTCGCCGAGCTGGAGTCCGGGCGGCTGCGCGCCGCGCTCGACGTCACGGACCCGGAGCCGCTGCCGGCCGGGCACCCCCTGTGGCAGGCCCCGGGCGTGCTGATCACGCCCCATGTCGGCGGCCCGACCAGCGCGTTCAGGCCCCGGGCCGAGCGGCTGCTGCACGCCCAGCTCGCGCGGTTCGCGGCGGGCGAGGCGCCGGACCACGTGGTCGCGACGGGCGGGGCGCCCACCGGCTGACGAGCTTCCCCCAAGCCGTTACTTTCAGTGAGTTTCCTATGTCGCTGAGTGACGGATCTGGTGTATCGTCCGTCCGGGGTGAGCCCGGAAGGAGAGAGGGGGGCGTCAGGCGATGCACCGTCGACGGGACAAGTGGTGTCTGCCGCACGGACGCGGGACCGCGCTGCTCAGCGGCCCCCTCCCGCAGCTCGCGCTGGCCGCGGTCTGCGCGGGCTACGCGGCGGGGGCCCTGCTCGGCTGGGGATCGCCGCGGGTGGCCGCCGCCATGGGCGATTTCGGCCTGGCCGCCGCCGCCTTCCTGGCCGCGGGGTCCTGCCTGTGGTACGCGCGGGACCGCGCCGGGGAGTTCCGCACCGCGTGGGTCCTCTTCGGCGCCTCCTCGATGATGATGGGCCTCGGCAACGCCATCTGGGGCTGGTACGAGGTCGTGCTCGGCCGCGCGGTACCGCGCCTCTCAGCGGCCGACCTGTGCTTCCTGATGTTCGCGCCGCTGGCCATCATCGGCCTCCTCATGCTGGCGAAACGGCCGGTCACCCGCGCCGGCTGGGTCTGCCTCGGCCTCGACGCCTGGCTCATCGGCGGCTCGATGATGACGCTCTCCTGGAGCGTCGCCCTGGCCCAGGCCGCGGAGCGGCAGGGGGAGACCGTCACCCGCGCGGCGCTCGCGCTCGCCTATCCGTTACTCGACATCGCCCTGGTCAGCATGGTGCTGGTGCTGCACTTCCGGCGCAGCGCCACCCACCGCCCCCCGATCAACGCCGCCATCGCCGCGCTCGCCCTGACGGTGCTGTGCGACGCGCTGTTCACCTCGCCCATGCTGCGCGAGCAGTACAGCTCGGGGCAGTTGCTCGACGCCGGCTGGTTCGCGGGGTCGCTGCTGCTCGCCTGGGCGCCCTGGATGGCCTCGCGCCTCCCGGCCGAGGGCCGCGCCGAAGGACCGGAGGAGCGCGACGAGCCGCCCGCGGGGGACCCCGGGCGGCCGGGCGGGCCGGGCGTCCCGCGGCACCCCGAGGGCCGGGGCGGCCACGCGCTCGGCAGCCCCCTGGCCGGGCTCGCCCCCTATCTCGCCGCGGCGGTGTGCGTGCTCAGCATCCTGTTCACCGTCTTCAGCGGGCGCCACGTGGACCGCGTCGTGGTCTTCGCCGCCTGCGCCGTCGTGCTCGCGCTGCTGGTCCGCCAGGGCATCACCCTCATGGACAACGTGTCGCTGACCCGGGAGCTGGCCCACAAGGAGAACTACTTCAGGTCACTGGTGCAGGGATCGAGCGACGTCATCATGATCGCGGACCCCGACGGCAGCCTGCGCTACGTCAGTCCCGCCGCGAGCGGCGTGTACGGCCGGGACGCGGAGCGGCTGACCGGCAGCGCCCTGTCGGCCCTCATCCACCCCGACGACTTCGGACGCGTCCAGCACGAGCTGCACCGGTTCCTGTCCGTCCCGGCCGCCAGGGAGTCGGCCACCCGGATCGAGTGCCGGGTCAGGCACGGGGCCGGCCACTGGCTGAACGTCGAATCCAGCGTGAAGCGCCACGAGGGCGGTCTGATCTTCAACACCAGGGACGTCACCGAGCGGGTGCGGCTCCAGGCCCAGCTCCAGCACAGCGCCTCGCACGACTCGCTCACCGACCTGCCCAACCGAGCCCTGTTCATCGAACGCGTCCGGCTGGCGCTCGGCGGCGGTGGCGGCCCGGACGCCGCCGTCCTCTACATCGACCTCGACGGCTTCAAGCAGGTCAACGACTCGGCCGGGCACCAGGTCGGCGACGAGCTGCTGATCCAGGCCGCCCAGCGGCTGCGCGAGTCCGTGCGGGCCGGGGACACGACCGCGCGCCTCGGCGGGGACGAGTTCGCCGCGCTCATCACCGGCGACCCCGGCGGCGAGACGCAGCCGAGGGAGTACCGCATCCTGGAGATCGCCGAGCGGGTGCGCACGGCACTCGGCCGGCCCTACCGGATCGACGGGCGGCAGATCCGCGTGGCCGCCAGCATCGGCATCGCCTTCGCCGAGCCGGGCGCCAGCCCGGCCGCCCTGATGCGCCGGGCCGACCTCGCGATGTACCGGGCCAAGCAGTCGGGCAAGGGCCGCGTCGAGCTGTACGACCCGCAGCTCCAGGCCGAGGCGGTGCGCCGCACCGAGCTGGCGGACCGGCTGGGCCGAGCCCTGGACGCCGGGGAGTTCATGCTCCTGCACCAGCCCATCGTCGAACTGGCCGACGGCCGGGTCGCCGCCGTCTGCGCCCAGGCCCGCTGGCACTCGGCGCACGGCCACCTCTCCACCCCGCTTGAGTTCCTCCGCGGCGGCCCCCGGCAGCTGCCCGCCGCCACCGACCCCGAGGACGGCAGCGCGGCCGAGGTCACGGGCTGGCTCCTGGAGCAGACCGTCACCGAGGCGGCGCGGCGGCACCGCACGGGACTGACCGTTCCGGTCAGCGTGCGGGTGCCGAGCGGCCGGCTCGCGGACCGGGCCCTCGGCGTCCGCGGCGTGGAGACCCTGCTGGGGCGCCACGGCCTGCCCCCCGAGGCGCTGATGATCGAGCTGCCGGAAGCCGACTCCGTGCTCGCCTCGGGCGAGCTGCGCCGCCGCCTGACCGACCTCAGCCGGCTCGGCGTCGGCATCGCGCTCGGCGGGTTCGGCAGCGGCGGCACGGCTGCCGCGGCCCTGCACCGGCTCCCCGTCGACCTCGTCCGGCTCGACGGCGAGCTGGTGGACGGCGTTCTGGACTCGGCTCCGCTGAGCACCATCGCCGCCGGACTGCTGCGCATGGCCGCCGACCTCGGGATCGACTCGCTCGCCGACGGCGTCGACCGGCCGGAGCAGGCCGTTGCCCTGCGGGCACTGGGCTGCCGGCGCGGCCAGGGACTCGCGTTCAGCGAGCCGCTCGAACCGGGCAGCCTGCGCCGGGTGCTCGACGCGGGCCGGCTGCCCGTCCCGCCGGACCCGGCCCGCCTCGCGGCGCAGCGCCCCGGGCACGACGCCGCCCGGCACTCGCGCCCGGCGGCCGATTCCACTCCTTCGTCCGCCGCGCCCACATAGTGAGACGCCATTCGCACGCGCTTGACACGCGGCAGGAGGGGGGAGCAGTGTCTGACCCATGCGCACCCGAATTCTCGTACTTGGACGGCGCGTCGGCTGACCCCGGGACCACCCCGAGGACCCACAGCGGCGCGCTCCCCCTCGCATGCCTCACGGCACGAGGGGTTTTTTGTTGCACAGGTACGCGGCCCACCCCTCCTCGTACCTCCCCCGCACCTCCCGACCAGCACCCGCATCAGCTCCACCACCCTCATACGCCGAGAAGAGAACGACCATGACCGAGCAGGCCACCGGGGCGCCCAAGCCGCAGCCGCGAGCACCCCGAGGCGGAGCGCCGCAGCCCACCACCGTCGCGGACGTGACGGGCGCCCAGTCCCTCATCCGTTCCCTCGAAGCGGTGGGTGCCGACACCGTCTTCGGTATCCCCGGTGGCGCGATCCTGCCCGCCTACGACCCGATGATGGACTCCACGGCGGTCCGCCACATCCTCGTCCGCCACGAGCAGGGCGCGGGGCACGCCGCGACGGGGTACGCGCAGGCCACCGGCAAGGTGGGCGTCTGCATGGCCACCTCGGGCCCCGGCGCGACCAACCTGGTCACCCCCATCGCGGACGCGCACATGGACTCGGTGCCGCTGGTGGCCATCACGGGCCAGGTCGCGAGCAAGACGATCGGCACCGACGCCTTCCAGGAAGCCGACATCTGCGGCATCACCCTGCCGATCACCAAGCACAACTTCCTGGTCACCGACCCCGCGGAGATCCCGCGCACCATCGCCGAGGCGTTCCACATCGCCGCCACGGGCCGCCCCGGGCCCGTCCTGGTCGACATCGCCAAGGACGCGCTCCAGAGCCGCACCACCTTCTCCTGGCCGCCCGCCCACGACCTGCCGGGCTACCGCCCGGTCAGCCGCCCGCACGCCAAGCAGATCCGCGAGGCGGCCCGGCTGATCGCCGAGGCCAGGCGCCCGGTGCTCTACGTGGGCGGCGGCGTCGTGAAGGCCCGGGCCGCCGCCGAGCTGAGGGAGCTGGCCGAGCTGACCGGCGCCCCCGTGACCACGACCCTGATGGCGCTGGGCGCGTTCCCCGACAGCCACCCGCAGCACGTCGGCATGCCCGGCATGCACGGTGCCGTCACGGCCGTCACCGCGCTCCAGAAGGCCGACCTGATCGTCGCGCTCGGCGCCCGTTTCGACGACCGCGTCACCGGCCGCATCGACTCCTTCGCCCCCCTCGCCAAGGTCGTGCACGCCGACATCGACCCGGCCGAGATCGGCAAGAACCGGCTGGCCGACGTCCCGATCGTCGGCGACGTCAAGGACGTCATGGCCGACCTGACCGCCGCCCTGCGCGGCGACGAGGCCGCCGAGGCCCGCGGCCCCGCGGCCCGCGAGCGCTACGCCACCTGGTGGGACCAGCTCAACCGCTGGCGCAGCACCTACCCGCTCGGCTACGACCTGCCGGAGGACGGCACCCTCTCCCCGCAGCAGGTCATCGAGCGCATCGGCCGGCTCGCCCCCGAGGACACCGTCTACACGGCGGGAGTCGGCCAGCACCAGATGTGGGCCGCCCACTACCTGCCGTTCGAACGCCCCGGCACGTGGCTCAACTCAGGCGGCCTCGGCACCATGGGCTACGCCGTGCCCGCCGCGCTCGGCGCCAAGGCCGGCCGCCCCGAGGCCACGGTGTGGGCCATCGACGGCGACGGCTGCTTCCAGATGACCAACCAGGAACTGGTCACCGCCGCCCTCAACGGCATCCCCATCAAGGTCGCCATCATCAACAACGGCGCGCTCGGCATGGTCAGGCAGTGGCAGACCCTGTTCTACAACCAGCGCTACTCCAACACCGTGCTGCGCGAGGGCCCGGGCGCCGACGGGACCGCCACGAGCACCGGCACCCGCGTTCCCGACTTCGTCAAGCTGGCGGAGGCCATGGGCTGCGTGGGGCTGCGCTGCGAGGAGCCGGGCCAGCTCGACGCCGTCATCGAGAAGGCCAACTCCATCAACGACCGCCCCGTGGTCGTCGACTTCATCGTCCACGAGGACGCCATGGTCTGGCCGATGGTCGCGGCCGGCACCTCCAACGACGAGGTCATGGCGGCCCGCGGGGTCCGCCCGGACTTCAGCGACGCCGACGACTGACCCACCACGCCGAGGTAACCACCGACATGTCGAAACACACCCTCTCCGTCCTCGTGGAGAACAAGCCGGGCGTCCTGGCACGGATCACCTCGCTGTTCTCCCGGCGCAACTTCAACATCGACTCCCTCGCGGTCGGCACCACGGAGCACCCCGAGGTCTCGCGGATCACGATCGTGGTCAGCGTCGAGGAACTGCCGCTCGAACAGGTCACGAAGCAGCTCAACAAGCTCGTCAACGTGCTGAAGATCGTCGAGCTCGACCCGTCCGCGGCCGTGCACAGGGAACTCGTCCTGGTGAAGGTGCGCGCCGACAACGACACCAGGTCGCAGATCGTCGAGATCGTGCAGCTGTTCCGCGCCAAGACGGTCGACGTCGCTCCCGAGGCGGTCACCATCGAGGCCACGGGAAGCAGCGACAAGCTGGAGGCCATGCTCCGCATGCTGGAGCCGTTCGGCATCAAGGAACTGGTGCAGTCCGGCGCCATCGCCATCGGCCGCGGCTCCCGGTCCATCACCGACCGGTCGCTGCGGGCCCTGGAGCGGACCGCATAGCGAGACGGCCCCGCACCCCACCGGCGCGGGCGGCATACGGTGGTCCGCGGACGCGGGCCACCCGCATCCCGCGACAACCGTGCGCCGCGCCCCCGGAACGCCGCACTGGACGCGGCCGCCGGCCGCGGCGCACAGCGAACAAGACAAGAGGAGAAGACCCAAAGTGGCCGAGCTGTTCTACGACGACGACGCCGACCTGTCCATCATCCAGGGCCGCAAGGTGGCGGTCCTCGGCTACGGCAGCCAGGGGCACGCCCACGCGCTGTCCCTGCGCGACTCGGGCGTCGACGTCCGGGTCGGCCTGCACGAAGGCTCCACGTCGCGGGTGAAGGCCGAGGAGCAGGGCCTGCGCGTCACCACCCCGGCCGAGGCGGCGGCCGAGGCCGACGTGATCATGATCCTGGTGCCCGACCCGATCCAGGCCAAGGTGTACGAGGAGTCGGTGCGCGGCAACCTCAAGGAGGGCGACGCGCTCTTCTTCGGCCACGGGTTCAACATCCGGTTCGGCTTCATCAAGCCCCCGGCCGGCGTCGACGTGTGCATGGTCGCCCCGAAGGGCCCGGGCCACCTGGTGCGCCGCCAGTACGAGGAGGGCCGCGGCGTTCCGTGCATCGCGGCGGTCGAGCAGGACGCCACGGGCAAGGCGTTCGCGCTCGCCCTGTCCTACGCCAAGGCCATCGGGGGCACCCGGGCCGGCGTCATCAAGACGACGTTCACCGAGGAGACCGAGACCGACCTCTTCGGCGAGCAGGCCGTGCTGTGCGGCGGCACCTCCGCGCTGGTGAAGGCGGGCTTCGAGACCCTGGTCGAGGCCGGATACCAGCCGGAGATCGCCTACTTCGAGTGCCTGCACGAGCTGAAGCTCATCGTCGACCTCATGTACGAGGGCGGTCTGGAGAAGATGCGCTGGTCGATCTCCGAGACCGCCGAGTGGGGCGACTACGTGTCCGGCCCCCGCCTCATCAACGCCGACACCAAGGCCGAGATGAAGCGCATTCTGGCCGAGATCCAGGACGGCAGCTTCGCCCGCAACTGGATGGCCGAGTACAGCGCGGGCCTGCCCAAGTACAACGAGTACAAGAAGGCCGACGGCGACCACCTGCTCGAAACCACGGGCAAGGAACTGCGCAAGCTCATGAGCTGGGTCGACGAAGAAGCCTGAGCCCCTATCCGAGCCCCCGCCGCGGGAGTTCGCTCGATCGAGCGGTGGGCTCGGCAGGCGACTGCCGAGCCCACCACCGCGCCGATACACTGCATGGCGAAAGCGCGTCACAGGCTCACAGCGTCGTGCGTCTCCACGCGGCTGCCCTCTTCTCCCCCCGCCGTCGGCCGTCGGGACGCGGCCTTCCGCAAAGGACAGTGAGACACAGTGAGCAAGCCCGTCGTACTTATCGCTGAAGAGCTTTCGCCCGCCACAGTCGACGCCCTGGGGCCCGATTTCGAGATCCGCCACTGCGACGGCGCCGACCGCGCGGACCTGCTCGGCGCCATCGCCGACGTCGACGCCGTCCTCATCCGCAGCGCCACCAGGATCGACGCCGAGGCCGTGGCAGCGGCCCGCCGGCTCAAGGTCGTCGCCCGCGCGGGCGTCGGCCTCGACAACGTGGACGTCCCGGCCGCCACCAAGGCCGGCGTCATGGTGGTCAACGCGCCCACGTCCAACATCGTGACCGCGGCCGAGCTGGCCTGCGGCCTGATCATCTCCACCGCGCGCAACATCCCGCAGGCCAACGCCGCCCTCAAGAAGGGCGAGTGGAAGCGCAGCAAGTACACCGGCGTCGAGCTGGCGGAGAAGACCCTCGGCGTCGTCGGCCTCGGCCGCATCGGCGTGCTGGTGGCCCAGCGCATGGCCGCGTTCGGCATGGACGTCGTCGCCTACGACCCCTACGTGCAGCCGGCCCGCGCCGCGCAGATGGGCGTCAAGCTGATGTCGCTCGACGAACTGCTCGCCGCGTCCGACTTCATCACCGTCCACCTGCCCAAGACGCCCGAGACCCTGGGTCTCATCGGGGACGAGGCGCTGCACAAGGTGAAGCCCTCGGTCCGCATCATCAACGCGGCCCGCGGCGGCATCGTGGACGAGGCCGCGCTCCTCAGCGCGCTCAAGGAGGGCCGCGTCGCCGGCGCGGGCCTCGACGTCTACGCCAGCGAGCCGTGCACGGACTCGCCGCTGTTCGAGTTCGACACGGTGATCGGCACCCCGCACCTGGGCGCCTCGACCGGCGAGGCCCAGGAGAAGGCGGGCATCGCCGTCGCCAAGTCGGTGCGCCTCGCGCTCGCGGGCGAACTGGTGCCGGACGCCGTGAACGTGCAGGGCGGCGTCATCGCGGAGGACGTCCGTCCCGGGCTGCCCCTCGCCGAGAAGCTGGGCCGCATCTTCACCGCGCTCGCGGGCGAGGTCGCGCTGCGTCTCGACGTCGAGGTCCGCGGCGAGATCACGCAGCACGACGTCAAGATCCTCGAACTGTCCGCGCTCAAGGGCGTCTTCGAGGATGTCGTCGCCGAGACGGTCTCCTACGTGAACGCCCCGCTGTTCGCGCAGGAGCGCGGCGTCGAGGTCCGGCTGACCACCAGCTCGGAGTCGACCGACCACAGGAACCTGATCACGGTGCGCGGGACCCTCACGGGCGGCGAGGTGGTCTCCGTGGCCGGCACGCTGGCCGGTCCCAAGTTCCAGCAGAAGATCGTCGGCATCGGTGAGCACACGGTCGACCTGGCCGTCGCTGACCACATGGCGTTCCTGCGCTACACCGACCGCCCCGGCGTGGTCGGTACGCTCGGCCGCATCCTCGGCGAGGCCGGCATCAACATCGCGGGGATGCAGGTCGCCCGCGCCGAGGAGGGCGGCGAGGCACTGATCGCCCTCACCGTCGACGGCATCATCCCGCCGCAGGTCCTCTCGGAGATCGCCGCGGAGATCGGCGCGACGTCCGCCCGCGGCGTCGACCTGACCGACTGAACGGCCGAGTGACCGGCGGGCCGACCGCCGGCCCGGCCTCGCACGCGGCGGCACCGCGCCACCGCCCGGCCGGGGAGGAGCCCCCTCCCTCGGCCGGGCGACGGGCGGCGCTACCCGTTCGGCAGGATGACGGCGCGCCCGTTGACCTTCCGCTCGTGCAGCCGCTCGTACGCCTTCGGCGCCTCGTCGATGCCGTAGGTCTCGATGTGCACCTCGATGTGGCCGGCCCTGGCCAGGTCGAGCACTTCCCGCAGTTCGCCCCGGCTGCCCCAGTACGGCGCGGTGACGGCCACGTCGAACGCCGTGGTGTTGATGCCGACCGGCAGCGCCCCGCCCCCGAGGCCCACGATGGCGACGTCGGCCTCGACCGAGGCGACGGCACCCGCCGTCTCGGCCGTCGGCCCCGCGCCCACGAAGTCGAACACGGCCTGCGCGCCGCGCCCGCCGGTCAGTTCCCGCACCCGGTCGGCGGCCCGTTCGCCGGACAGCACGGTGTCGTGCGCCCCGACGGTGCGGGCGAGCGCCAGTTTCTCCTCCGACAGGTCGAGGGCGATCACGCGGCTGGGCGTCAGGGCCCGGAGCAACTGGATCGCGACGTGCCCGAGCCCGCCCGCCCCGATGACCACGGCGGTGCTGCCCGGCACGAGCTTGGGCAGCGACCGCTTGATCGCGTGGTACGGCGTCAGCCCCGCGTCGGTGAGCGGCACCGTCGCCACCGGGTCGAGGCCGTCGAGCGGCACCAGGAACCGCGCGTCGTCGACGAGCATGTACTCGGCCATCGCGCCCGGGGCGCCGAGGCCGGGCGGGTTGATCCCGAGTTCGGCCGCGCGCAGGCAGTAGTTCTCCTTGCCCTCCGCGCACTTGGCGCAGCGTCCGCAGCCCTGCGGCCCGTACACGGCGACGAGGTCGCCCTCCGCGAGACCGGTCACCCCGGCACCGAGACCGGCGACCGTGCCCGCGCCCTCGTGCCCGAGGGTCAGGGGCAGCGGGTAGGGGAAGCGGTCCGCGGGCCAGCTCATGAGGGCGATGTCGGAGTGGCACACGCCCGCCGCCGCGACCCGGAGCAGGACCTGTCCAGGGCCCGGCTCCGGCTCGGGAACGGTGACGACCTCGGGCGCGGCCCCGATCTCCCGGTACTGCACGGCCTTCATGGCGTCCCCTTCCGTTCGGTGCGCTCGTGGGTCGGCGCGGGCCCGGGTGCGGTCCCGGCCCGCCGGTGCTCAGCGGGCCGCGTAGGCGCCGTCGACGAGGTGGTAGCTGCCGTGGATGAACGAGGCCCGGTCCGACAGCAGGAAAGCGGTCAGCTCCGCCACCTCCTGCGGGGTGCCGAGCCGCCCCACGGGGTGCAGTTCGACGAGCGCGCCGGTGTCGACGTGCTCGGCGGCGTGCAGCAGGGGGGTGTCGATGAAACCGGGACCGACCGCGTTCACGCGGATGTTGCGCGCCGCGCATTCGAGCGCGGCCGTCTTGGTGAGGCCGACGACACCGTGCTTGGCCGCGACGTAGGCGACCGAGCCCGGCAGCCCGTGCGTGCCGAGGATGGACGCCATGTTGACGATCGCGCCGCCGCCCGCGTCGGCCATCGCGGGAATCTCGTGGCGCAGGCAGTAGAACACGCCGCTGAGGTTGGTATCGACCACGCGCCGCCACTCGTCGATCGGGTATTCCTCGACGGGGCTGCTCGCACCGCCGATCCCGGCGTTGTTCACGGCTAGGTGCAGGGCGCCGAACGTCTCCGCCGCGCTGCTCACAGCGGTGGCGACCGAGTCGGGGTCGGTGACGTCCACGCGGACCGCGGCGGTCCGCGCGCCGCCCGCGGCGATCTCGTCGGCGGCCCGCGCCGCGGCGGGTTCGTTGTAGTCGGCGACGACGACGTTCGCGCCGCCCCCTGCCAGCCGCTCCGCGATGGCCCGGCCGATGCCGGACGCGGCGCCGGTGACCAGAGCGGTGCGGCCGGAGAACTCCGTGCGGTGGTCGGTGACGGTCATGGACGTCGTGCTCCTTCCCGCGCCCCGGCGGACGCCGGCCGTGGCGGCCGGTGACGAGGGCTTCGTCGGCCACGGTCTCCACCGTACCGCTATGTGGCCTATGGCGACATTCGTCCCTTTTATGAGGGTGCCGGGGCCGTCCGGTGCGCGAACGAAACCGGTGCCGCCCCGGGAAGGCTGGGGCGGCACCGGTTCTGGCGGGCGCGCCGACGTCGTCGCGCGCGGTACAGGGACCGCGTCAGCCGCCTGCCAGCTGGTGGGCCATTTCCGGTGAGAACTGCCCGGCCGGGCCGGCGCAGCCGTCCAGCTCGCCCGGCGGTTTCACCCACAGAAAGGCGTCGATCAGTTCGTTGCCGGTGTCCGCCGTGGGGTTCTCGCCGACCAGGCGGCCGGGCGGATCGCACCACTCGGAGCCGGCCGGGCCGTTCCCGTTGCGGCTGGTGTCGATGACCGCCCTGAGGCTGTCGTCGCCGAGCGCGGCGAGCACGTCCTGCGCGAAAGCGACCTCGTCCCCGGTGGCGCGGTAGTTCGACACGTTGCTGTAGATGCCGTCCCCGCTCTCCAGCACGCCCGCCTCGGTGAGGGTGGCGGCCATCGCGGCCGGCTCGTGCCAGGCCGAGTGCCCGGCGTCGAAGTACACCCGCGCCTCGGGGTTGGCGGCGTGGATGAGGTCGGCGGCCCGGGCGAGGGAGGAGAAGCGTTCGGCGCGCTCGGCGCCGTCGAGGCAGGTGGTCAGCGCGAGGGAGTCCGGTTCCAGGATGACGGCCGCGGGGCCGCTGCCGAGCCCGGCGGCGAAGTCCTCCACCCAGTCCAGGTAGCTCGGGAAGTCGGGGGCCCCGCCCGCGGACGCGCCGCCGCAGTCCCGGTTCGGGATCATGTAGGACACCAGCACGGGCACCTCACCGGCCGCCTCCGCGGCGGACGTCACCGCGGCGGCGTCCCGCGTGACGGTGCCGGGTTCGTAGTGCGAGAACCACACCGCCTGCGGCTGGGCGGCGATCCGGTCGGCGATCAGCGGCTGCCGCGGGTCTCCCGGGTTCGCCTCGACCCACGCGTGCACCTGGAGCGGGTAGTCGTGGAACTCCGTGCCGTCGGGCAGGCCGGCCGCCTGCGCGCCGTGGGCGGCGGGAACCGAACCCCAGGTGAACGCGGTGGCGAGCGCCGCTCCTGCCGCGATCAGCAGGGCGGCGCGAGGGCGCCCGGCGGGGCGCGTGCGGTGATCGGGCGGCTGTGCGGCTCGTGGGGTGCGCATGCGGCTCTGTTCCTTTCGGAGCGCCGTGTGGGGGGAATGGGAGCGCTCCCATAGAGGCAGAACATAGCGGCTCGCGGCGGTCGAGTAAACGGTCGCGGCGCATCCGGGTCGTATGAAGTCGCGGCAGCGGTCGGGTGCCGGTGTCGTCCGCCCCGCCGGGCGGGCGGGGCCGGTCCGGGAGAGCGGAAGGCCCGTTGTCCTGCCGGATGTTTCGGCGATGTGTCGCGGGGTAAAGCCGATGTACTTTGGGAGCGCTCCCACGACCGGACCCCACAACCGGAAATCGGAGACCGCGCAATGCACGTGCTGAGAGACACGCACAGCCCCCGCTGGACGCTTCGCGCCCTGGCCATGCTGTCCGCGGCGATCATGTTCCTGATCCCCTGGGCCGGCGACGCGAAGGCCCACGGCTCGATCGTCGACCCCGCGTCCCGCAACTACGGCTGCTGGGACCGCTGGGGCCACGACCACCTCAACCCGGCCATGGCGCAGCAGGACCCCATGTGCTGGCAGGCGTGGCAGGACAACCCCAACGCCATGTGGAACTGGAACGGCCTGTACCGCAACAACGTCGGCGGGAACCACCGCGGGCAGGTGCCCGACGGGCAGCTGTGCAGCGGCGGCAGGACCGAGGGCGGCCGGTACAACTCGCTCGACGCGGTCGGCCCCTGGAAGACCACGGACGTCGGTGACGACTTCACCGTGCACCTGTACGACCAGGCCAGCCACGGCGCCGACTACTTCCAGGTCTACGTCACCAAGCAGGGCTTCGACCCGGCCACCGAGGCCCTGGGCTGGGGCGACCTCGAACTCGTCGAGCAGACCGGCTCCTACGCCCCCGCGCAGAACATCTCGATCGACGTGAGCACCTCGGGCCGCAGCGGTCACCACGTGGTCTACACCATCTGGCAGGCCTCGCACATGGACCAGGTGTACTACCTGTGCAGTGACGTCAACTTCGGCTGACGCCAGCTGAACACCGGTCCTGTGCCCGGTTGACGCCGCGCGGACCCGGCCGCCCACCGCACCCACGCAACCGGGCGTCCGGCGCCACCCGTATCACCCGTACGAAGGAGCCCCGCCGGCGGACCGGCGGGGCTCCTTCGCGCCGCCACCGGCCGGGGCGCGGGCGGCACGGACGGCGGCGCCCGTTCCCGCGATCCGCTCAGGTGCCGGGGAACGCGCCCGGCCCCCGGGGGGCCCGCAACCGCGCGGTCTTGAGCGCCATGTGCAGCAGCAGCCGGTCCGTTCCCGTGCCGAGGTCGAGGCCGGTGAGGCGCTCGACCCGCGCGAGGCGGTAGTACAGCGTCTGCCGGTGGATGCCCAGGGCGGCTGCCGTGCGGGCGGCCTGACCCGCGTGGTCGAGGAACACCTCGGCGGTGCGCGCGAGCTGGGCGTGCTCCGGGGCGAGCAGCGGCGCGACCGCGGGGTCGGGCGCGGCCTCGGGCAGGGCCGTGAGCAGCCGGTAGGGGCCGAGCCCCGCCCACTCGGCGACCGGGCCCCGGTGCCGTTCCGCGGCGGCGGCGCGCGCGGCGGCCAGCGCCTCGCGCCACGCTTCCGGCAGCGCGTCGGGGCCGGTCCGCGCGTCGCCGATGCCCGCGGTGGCGCCGCCGCGCAGCCGCTCGGCCACCGTCCGCGCGGCAGCGGGACGGGCCAGGGCGGCGAGCGCGGGCGCGGCCCCCTGCGGCGAGCCGGGCCGCGCGGGCACGAGGCACTGCGCGAGGGAGCCGGGCGGGGCCGTCGGCACGCCGGCCGCCGTCGCGCGTTCCGTGCCGGGCCAGGGCAGCACGGCGACCATCGTCAACGGCCCGTCCGCGGCAGGGCCCAGGGCCGCGGCCAGCGCGGCGCCCGCGCCCTGCCCGGTCTCCGCGAGCACGGCGTGCAGCAGCTCGCCGAGCCTGGCGCCGGCCCGCGCCTCCTCGGCGAGCAGCGTTCCGATGCGCCCGGCCGTGTCCATGGCGGCCGAGAGGCGCGGGTCGTCGAGCGCGATCGCGCCGTCGTCGAGCAGCCAGATGTAGCCGTGGACGACCGCGCCGTGCCGCGCCGGCAGGCAGATCCGGCCCGTGAGCACGCCGGCGGACGGCTCGGGCGGGATGCGCACAGGACCGCGCGCCGTGGTGATGCCGAACGCCTCGAACCACTGGCGCACCGCGGGCGACGAGCGCCTGCGCAGGATGGAACGGGTCCGCACCGGGTCCATGACCTGGTCGTCCTCGCTCTCGTGGGCGCCGAACGCGATCAGCGCGAAGTCCCGCCCCTCCAGCGTCGCCGGGGTGCCCAGGAGCACGGTGACCTCGTCGATCAGATGCTGGTAGTCCGTTCGCACGCCCCGTCGCACCTCCTCGCCGGCCATTGTCCCCCGTTCTCATACAAGTGTCTGAGACTGGTGACACGGATGCCGGACACCTGTCGATGGCAGCGGACCCGGGCGGAACCTACCTTCTCGGTAACGCCCCTCGTACCCGGAGGTGACCCGTGCTGGGACCCGCCCTTCTCGCCGCGGCGCGCAGTGACGGCATCCGCCGCCTGGTCTCCGCCGCGCCCGTGACCCGTTCCGTCGTGGACCGCTTCGTCGCGGGGGAGCGGCTGCCCGAGGCGGTCGCGGTCTCCGCCGGGCTGATCGGGTCGGGACTGACGGTCACGCTCGACCACTTGGGCGAGGACGTGACCGACCGGGCCCAGGCGCTGCGCACCCGTGACGCCTACCTGGCGCTCACCGAGGCGCTGACGCGGGCGGGCTTCGGCGCCGCCGCCGCGGGCACCGACGGGGCCGCGGAGCTGTCCGTGAAGCTGTCCGCCTTCGGCCAGGCCCTGCCGGGCGGGCACGATCTGGCCCTCCGGAACGTGCGCCCGGTCGTGGAGGCCGCCGCCGCGGCCGGCATCGGCGTCACCCTGGACATGGAGGACCACGGCACCACGGACTCGACCCTCGCCGTGCACCGCGAGCTGCGCGAGGAGTTCCCCGCCACCGGCGCCGTCGTGCAGTCCTGCCTGCTGCGCACCGAGGATGACTGCCGCGCGCTCGCCGCCGCGGGGGCCAGGGTGCGGCTGGTCAAGGGCGCCTACCGCGAGCCCGCCGCCGTGGCCCACCAGGAGCGGCGCGCGGTGGACCTGAGCTATGTCCGCTGCCTGCGCATCCTGCTCGCGGGCGGCGGCTACCCGATGCTGGGCACGCACGACCCGCGCCTGATCGCCATCGCGCAGACGGTCGCGGAGCGGCTGGGCCGGAAGCCGGACGGGTACGAGTTCCAGATGCTGTACGGCATACGCGAGCACGAGCAGCGCCGGCTGGCGGCGGAGGGGCACCGCGTGCGCGTCTACGTGCCGTACGGCACCGACTGGTACGCCTACTTCATGCGGCGGCTGGCCGAGCGGCCCGCGAACCTGACGTTCTTCCTGCGCTCCCTCGCGTCGAGGAGCTGAGCCCCGCGCGACCCGGCCGGACCGCCGCGCCGACCGGTCCGACCGCCCCTGAGGCCGGCGGCCGGCGCCGACCGAACCGACAGCCAACGCACCACCCGAAGGAGTTGACGGCCATGGACGCCGTGACCCAGGTCCCCGTGCCGGCGAACGAGCCCGTGCACACCTACGCCCCCGGCTCCCCCGAGCGCGCCCGACTGGAGCGGAAGCTGAAGGAGCTGGCCGAGAACCCGATCGAGCTGCCCATGACCATCGGCGGCACGGAGCGGCTCGGCGGCGGCGAGCGCTTCGACGTGGTGCAGCCGCACCGCCACGCGGCGCGGCTCGGCACGGGCGCGCACGCCACCGCGCGGGACGCGCGGGACGCCATCGACGCCGCGCTCGCGGCGGCGCCGGCGTGGCGGGCGCTGCCGTTCGACGACCGGGCGGCGGTGTTCCTGCGGGCCGCTGAGCTGCTGTCCGGGCCGTGGCGGGAGACGATCGCGGCCTCCACGATGCTCGGGCAGTCCAAGACCGTGCAGCAGGCCGAGATCGACGCGCCCTGCGAGCTGATCGACTTCTGGCGCTTCAACGTCCACTTCGCCCGGGAGATCCTGGCCGAGCAGCCGCCCGTGCAGCCCAAGGGCGTCTGGAACCGGATGGACTTCCGGCCGCTCGAAGGGTTCGTCTACGCCGTCACGCCGTTCAACTTCACGGCGATCGCCGGCAACCTGCCGAGCGCCCCGGCCCTCATGGGCAACGTGGTGGTGTGGAAGCCGTCGCCCACCCAGACGCACTCGGCGGTGCTGCTGATGCGCCTGCTCAAGGAGGCGGGGCTGCCCGACGGCGTGATCAACCTGGTGACCGGCGACGGGCGCGCGGTGTCCGAGGTGGCGCTGCCGCACCCCGACCTGGCCGGCATCCACTTCACCGGCTCGACGGCGACGTTCCGGTACCTGTGGCAGCAGGTCGGCACCCACCTGGAGAACTACCGCGGCTACCCGCGGATCGTGGGGGAGACCGGCGGCAAGGACTTCATCGTCGTGCACCCCACGGCCGACCCGGCGGCCGTGAAGACCGCGATCGTCCGCGGGGCGTTCGAGTACCAGGGGCAGAAGTGCTCGGCGGCCTCGCGCGCCTACGTGCCGCGTTCGCTGTGGGAGGGCGGCCTGCGGGACGCGGTGGTGGCGGAGACCGAGAGCCTCACGATGGGCGACCCGTCCGATCTGTCGCACTTCATGGCCGCCGTGATCGACGAGCGCGCGTTCGGCAGGGTCAGGGCCGCGCTGGAACGGGCGGCCGCCGACCCCTCGTGCGAGATCGTCGCGGGCGGCACGTGCGACGACTCGGTCGGCTGGTTCGTGCGCCCGACGGTGATCACCTGTTCCGACCCGGAGAACGAGGTGTTCCGCACCGAGTACTTCGGTCCGGTCATCGCCGTTCACGTGTACGAGGATGACGACTTCGACGCCATGCTCGACCAGATGGAGTCCGTCGCCGACTACGCGCTGACCGGTGCTTTCTTCTCGGGCGACCGGGCGCTCGCGGCCCGGGTCAGTGAGCGGCTGCGCTTCGCGGCGGGGAACTTCTACCTCAACGACAAGCCGACAGGATCGGTCGTCGGCCAGCAGCCCTTCGGCGGCGCGCGGGCCTCCGGCACCAACGACAAGGCGGGCTCGAAGTTCAACCTGCTGCGCTGGGCCTCGCCCCGGGTCGTCAAGGAGACCCTGGTGCCGCCGACCGACTACCGCTACCCGCACATGGGCTGAGGACCGGCAGGGCCCGGCCCGGCGCGCGCGGCCGGTCCGCGCGCCCCGGGCCGGGTGGCGGCTCGCGCCCCCGGAGTCCCTGGCGCCCCGTCCGGCACAGGCGTAACGGCCGGGGGCGGCGTTCGTCTCAGATAGTAGGACGCCCAGGTATTTGGCGAGACATTACGGCGCCCCACCGCTAGTTTTGTGGAGGTCGCACTTCGGGCACCGTCGCCCCCTGCCGTCCCGTCTCCCTCACTGGAGCTGATCCGCCATGGACGCCACCGCAACGCTTCCCCAGCGCGGCACCACCACCACGCACGCCGAGCCGACCCGGCGGAGGGCGCTCGGCCGGGCCCGCGCCGCGGCGCGGGAGGCGCGCGAGGCCAGCCGCAGGCAGGCCGCCGCCGCCCTCCAGTGCGCGCTCGACCGCCGGGACAACGGCGGCACCGGCGGCCACTGACGCCGCTCGCCGCCGCCCGGCCCGCCCGCTCGGCAGTCCTGTCCACATGCTGGACGCATCGTGTCGCTTCCTGGGACGCCGCGTATGGTCGCCCCATGGCTCGGAGCATCGATCTCGCAGTGATCCCCGGCGACGGCATCGGCCCTGAGGTGGTGGCCGAGGGACTCAAGGTCCTCGCCGCCGCCCTGCCCCAGGACGTCAAGCTGGAGACGACCGAGTACGACCTCGGGGCCGCGCGCTGGCACGCCACCGGCGAGACCCTTCCCGACGCCGAGCTGGAACGGCTGGCCCGGCACGACGCCATCCTGCTCGGCGCCATCGGCGACCCGTCGGTCCCCTCCGGGGTCCTGGAGCGCGGCCTGCTGCTGAAGCTGCGCTTCGCGTTCGACCACTTCGTCAACCTCAGGCCGAGCCGCCTCTTCCCGAACACGGCCACCCCGCTGGCCGGGCGCCCCGACATCGACTTCGTCGTCGTCCGCGAGGGCACCGAGGGGCCGTACGTCGGCAACGGCGGTTCCATGCGCACCGGCACGCCCGCCGAGGTCGCCACCGAGGTCAGCATCAACACCGCCTACGGCGTGGAGCGCGTCGTGCGCGACGCCTTCGAACGCGCCGCCGCGCGCCCGGCCAGGAAGCTGACCCTGGTCCACAAGAACAACGTCCTGGTGCACGCCGGCCACCTGTGGAAGAACACGGTCGACCGCGTCGCCGCCGAGTACCCGCAGGTCACCACCGACTACCTGCACGTCGACGCGGCCACGATCTTCTTCGTCACGCAGCCGGAGCGCTTCGACGTCATCGTCACCGACAACCTCTTCGGCGACATCCTCACCGACCTGGCCGCCGCCGTCACCGGCGGCATCGGCCTCGCCGCGTCCGGGAACATCAACCCGGCCGGCACGTTCCCGTCGATGTTCGAGCCGGTCCACGGCTCCGCGCCCGACATCGCCGGCACCGGCAAGGCCGACCCCACGGCCACCGTGCTGTCCGTCGCCCTGCTGCTGCGCCACCTCGGCCACGAGGCCGAGGCCGCACGCGTCGAGGACGCGGTCAGCGCCGATCTCGCCGCCCGCGACACCGCCTCGCCCCGCACCACGCGGGAGATCGGTGACGACCTCGCCAGGCGAGTAGCGGGCTAGCCCGCCGGCTCGTACCACGTGCCGCCGGGTCCGGGTGCCCGGCGGCTTACGCGAGTCCGCGGCCGGGTGCCACCATCGTTCCCTGGGCCGCCAGAACCTCCCGCCAGTCGCGGGACCCGAGCGACAATCGGACGCGGGGCTTTCGCCTCCCGATGCTCGGACGTCCTAATACCGTGTGGGCGACGGGCAGGCGGCCCGCCAGAACCCGACGTGAAGGACGCGTATCCCATGACCACCCGCATCCCGTTCGACCTCAAGCCCGCCGCCCAGCCGTTGTCCGACGAGGAGCGCGCCGCCGCGCTCGCCAACCCCGGGTTCGGCCGCTACTTCACCGACCACATGGTCACCATCCGCTGGACGGAGGGCCGCGGCTGGCACGACGCGCGGCTCCAGCCCTACGCGCCCGTCCCGATGGACCCGGCGACCATGGTGCTCCACTACGGGCAGGAGATCTTCGAGGGGCTCAAGGCGTACCGGCAGCCCGACGGTTCCGTCGCGGTCTTCCGCCCGGAGGCCAACGGCCGGCGCTTCCAGCTCTCCGCGCGCCGGCTCGCGATGCCGGAGCTTCCGGTCGACACGTTCGTCGAGGCGATCGACCTGCTCGTCGCCCAGGACGAGGCATGGGTGCCGACGGAGGGGGAGCAGTCGCTCTACCTGCGCCCCTTCATGTTCGCCACCGAGGTGGGCCTCGGCATCAACCGGCCGGCCAACGAGTACCTGTTCATGATCATCGCCTCGCCCGCCGGCGCCTACTTCCCGCGCGGCATCAAGCCCGTCTCCGTCTGGCTCTCCCAGGAGTACGTGCGGGCCGCTCCCGGCGGCACGGGCGAGGCCAAGTGCGGCGGCAACTACGCCTCGGCCTTCGTCGCGCAGGCCGAGGCCACCCGGCAGGGCTGCGACCAGGTGGTCTGGCTGGACGCGAACGAGCGCCGGTGGGTCGAGGAGATGGGAGGAATGAACCTGTACTTCGTCAAGGGCTCGGGCGACGGGGCGACCATCTCGACCCCGGCCCTGACCGGCACGCTCCTGCCCGGCATCACCCGTGACTCGCTGCTGACCATCGCGGGTGACCTCGGCTACGCGACGGAGGAGACCCGCATCTCCACCGAGGACTGGCGGCGCGGGAACGAGGACGGCAGCCTCACCGAGGTCTTCGCCTGCGGCACCGCCGCCGTGATCACGCCCGTCGGCTCGGTGAAGTCGGCCGCCGCCGAATGGACCGTCGGCGACGGGCAGCCCGGCGCGATCACCATGCGGCTGCGGGAGGAACTGCTCGGCATCCAGACGGGAACGGTCGCCGACCGGCACGGATGGATGCACCGCATCGTCTGACCCGCGCACGCCCGCGAAAGCGCGCGGGCGCGCGAACCGGTCCGGATCGTGAGACGGCAGGTGGCACGGGCCGACCCCTGTGCCACACTGCCCCCATGCTTTCCTCCACCATGATTATTGGTGACCGGCGCGCCGGTCCGTGGTGACCGACCCGGACCCGCGTGCAGACCTCTCGCATCCGCGAGGGGTCTTTTCGTTTTCTGGTACTCGCCGAACAGGAGCAGCCACCGCCATGACGACGGACGATCCGGGCCCCTGGGAGCCCGCCGACGCCTTCCACGTGTTCGACACCACGCTGCGCGACGGCGCGCAGCGCGAGGGCATCAACCTCACCGTGGGCGACAAGCTGACGATCGCCCGCCACCTCGACGAGTTCGGGGTCGGTTTCATCGAGGGCGGCTGGCCGGGCGCCAACCCCAGGGACACCGAGTTCTTCCGGCGCGCCCGCGAGGAGATCGACTTCCGCAACGCCCGCCTCGTCGCGTTCGGCGCCACCCGCAGGGCCGGGACCGACGTCGCGGACGACCCCCAGGTGCGGGCGCTGCTCGACTCGGGGGCCTCCGTGGTCACGCTGGTCGCCAAGTCCCACGAGCGCCACGTGCGCCTGGCGTTGCGCACCACGCCGGAGGAGAACCTGGCGATGGTCCGCGACACGGTCGCGCACCTGCGGGCGCACGGCAGGCGCGTGTTCGTCGACTGCGAGCACTTCTTCGACGGCTACGCGGCCGACCCCGGCTACGCACTGGACGTCGTGCGCGCGGCGCACGGGGCGGGTGCGGACGTCGTCGTGCTGTGCGACACCAACGGCGGGATGCTGCCCGCGCGCATCGGCGCGGTCGTCGGGGACGTGGTCGCGGGGACGGGCGCGCGCATCGGCATCCACGCCCAGGACGACACCGGCTGCGCCGTCGCCAACACCCTGGCGGCCGTCGACGCGGGCGCCACGCACGTCCAGTGCACGGCCAACGGCTACGGGGAGCGGGTCGGCAACGCCAACCTCTTCCCCGTCGTCGCCGCCCTTGAGCTGAAGTACGACCGCAGGGTGCTGCCGCCGGGAGCGCTGGCGGAGATGACCCGCATCTCCCACGCCATCGCCGAGGTCGTCAACCTCACGCCGGCCACGCACCAGCCCTACGTGGGAATCTCCGCCTTCGCCCACAAGGCCGGCCTGCACGCGTCCGCGATCAAGGTCGACCCGGACCTGTACCAGCACATCGACCCCGAACTCGTCGGCAACTCCATGCGCATGCTGGTCTCCGACATGGCGGGCCGGGCCTCCGTGGAGCTGAAGGGCAGGGAGCTCGGGTACGACCTCGACGACCGCGACCTGGTCGGCCGGATCGTCGAGCGGGTCAAGGAGCGCGAGCAGCGGGGCTTCACCTACGAGGCGGCCGACGCGTCGTTCGAACTGCTGCTGCGCGAGGCCGTGCACGGCGGCCCGCAGCGCTTCTTCCGCCTGGAGTCGTGGCGCGCGATCACCGACCAGCGCGCCGACGGCTCGGTCGACAACGAGGCCACCGTGCGGCTGTGGGCCAAGGGGGAGCGCGTCCTGGCCAGCGGTGAGGGCAACGGCCCCGTCAACGCCCTCGACCGCGCCCTGCGCTCCGGCCTCGAACGGACGTTCCCGCAGCTGGCGCGCATCCAGTTGCTGGACTACAAGGTCCGCATCCTGGAGGGCAGGCACGGCACCCAGTCGACCACCCGGGTCCTGATCACCACGGGGGACGGCACCGCCGAGTGGTCCACGGTGGGGGTCGCGGACAACGTCATCGCGGCCTCCTGGCAGGCGCTCGACGACGCGTACACCTACGGCCTGCTGCGCGCGGGCCTGCGGCCCGGCGACTGAGCCGTTACCGGACGGTGGGCGGCGCTGTGGCCTCCCCACAGTGCCGCCCCGGCCCTGCTGTACGGTGTCCGCACCGGGACGGCGGCTGAACTCGCGTTCTGTCCAGCGCGGCCATGAAACGGCTGCGGAGACTGTTCGGATCTGACGAGAGCCAACGAGACCGGCGTTTCGTAGGGTCTATACATGACCGATCACGCTCTGACGGATTCACCCGAGACGGCCGCCGCCACCGACACCCGCGGCCGTGTCGCCGAGTTGCGTGCGATTCGTGAGGAGGCGTGGGCGGGCCCGTCGGAGCGGGCGACGGCCGCGCAGCACGAGAAGGGCAAGCTGACGGCGCGCGAGCGCATCGCGCTGCTGCTCGACGAGGACTCCTTCCAGGAAGTGGGGGCGCTGCGGCGGCACCGCGCGACCGGCTTCGGTCTTGAGGCGAAGCGGCCTTACACCGACGGGGTGGTGACGGGCTGGGGGACGGTGCACGGGCGGACCGTGTTCGTCTACGCGCACGACTTCCGCATCTTCGGCGGCGCGCTGGGCGAGGCCCACGCCGCGAAGATCCACAAGATCATGGACATGGCGCTGGCCGCGGGCGCGCCGCTGGTCTCGCTGAACGACGGCGCCGGCGCGCGCATCCAGGAGGGCGTCTCCGCGCTCGCCGGGTACGGCGGCATCTTCCAGCGCAACACCCGGGCCTCCGGGGTCATTCCGCAGATCTCCGTCATGCTCGGCCCGTGCGCGGGCGGCGCGGCCTACTCGCCGGCGCTCACCGATTTCGTGTTCATGGTGCGGGACACGGCCCAGATGTTCATCACCGGCCCCGATGTCGTGCAGGCGGTCACCGGCGAGCAGGTCACGCAGAACGGCCTGGGCGGCGCCGAGGTGCACGCCGGGACCTCGGGCGTGGCGCACTTCGCGTACGACGACGAGGAGACCTGCCTTGAGGAGGTCCGCTACCTGCTGACCCTGCTGCCCTCGAACAACCGGGAGAACCCGCCCTCGGTGCCCGCCAAGGACCCGGCGGACCGGCGGTGCGACGCGCTGGTCGACCTCGTGCCCGTCGACGGCAACCGGCCCTACGACATGCGTGCCGTGATCGAGGAGCTGGTGGACGACGGGGAGTACCTGGAGGTCCACGAGCGCTGGGCGGGGAACATCATCTGCGCGCTGGCGCGGCTGGACGGGCAGGTGGTGGGCGTGGTGGCCAACCAGCCCCAGTCCCTCGCCGGAGTGCTCGACATCTCCGCCTCGGAGAAGGCGGCGCGGTTCGTCCAGATGTGCGACGCGTTCAACATCCCGATCGTGACCCTGCTCGACGTGCCGGGCTTCCTGCCGGGCGTCGACCAGGAGCACGGCGGGATCATCAGGCACGGGGCCAAGCTGCTGTACGCCTACTGCAACGCGACCGTGCCGCGGATCTCGCTGGTGCTGCGCAAGGCGTACGGCGGGGCGTACATCGTGATGGACTCCCAGTCGATCGGCGCGGACGTCACCCTGGCCTGGCCGACGAACGAGATCGCGGTGATGGGCGCCGAGGGCGCGGCGAACGTGATCTTCCGCCGGCAGATCGCGGCGGCGGAGGACCCCGACGCGATGCGGGCGCGCATGGTCAAGGAGTACAAGACCGAGCTGATGCACCCGTACTACGCGGCCGAGCGCGGGCTGGTCGACGACGTGATCGACCCGGCGGAGACCCGCGAGGTCCTCATCGGCGCCCTGGCGATGCTGCGGACCAAGCACGCCGACCTGCCGGCCCGCAAGCACGGCAACCCGCCGCAGTGACCGCGGCCTTCCCGACGACCGAACGCGACCCGCGGGCGCGCGCCCGCGTGAAGGAGATGCCCCGATGAGCCCCGAGACGATCACCGGCCCGCACCTGGTCCGGGTGGAGAAGGGCCGGGCCAGCGACGAGGAACTGGCCGCGGTGACCGCCCTGCTGATGGCCCGTGCCGCGCGCCGCCCGGAGCAGGACGCCGCCCCGGGGCGCAGCTCGGCGCCGTGGCGCCGGTTCGAGCGCGCCCGCGCCTACCGGGCGCCGCACAGCTGGCAGGGCTGACCGGCCCGCCCGGCGCCGCGCCCGCGGCGCCGGGACCTCCGCGCGGTCGTCCCGCGGCCGGTGGCGGCACCCGGCACCCGGCTCGCTGGGACAACACAGCTAGGGCGACGTCTCCGTGGACGCGGCGGCGGACGGGGCCGCCGGGCCGTGCCAGTGCCGCAGCGCTTGGCGGAGCCCGTCGAGGTGGTCGTCATCGGTGGTGCGCAGCCAGGCGGTGTGCCCGTCAGGCCGCATGAGGACGGCCCGGATGCCGGGGTGGTCGGGGCATGTCGCGGTGACTGGGTGTGCGCGGCGTCCCCGGCCAGGACGACCCTGCCGCGGACGTACTCGGACGCCTGCCGGGCGGCGTTGCCGAACCGGGTCAGCCAGCGTGCGGCGCGCAGCTCGACGTGGCGGCCGAGCGCGTCGTCCACCGCGGCCCCGGAGCTGGTCCAGGGCGACCGGGGCGTCCTTGTCCGCCGGGGGTGCCGGTCGGAGGCGATGATCCTGACGTAGCCGGGGCGGGGTATGAACGGCAGCGCCTCGGGGTCGGCGAGCTCGACGTCGCCGAGCGAGGAGTACCGGGTCGCCTCGGTACCGGGGAAGCCGATGCCGGCCTGTTTGCGGACGGTGCTTCGGCCTCCGTCACAACCGACCAGGTACGCGGCCCTGACGCGGTACTCCTCGTCGCCGGTGGAGACGGTGGCGGTGACGGACTCGTCGTCCTGTTCCACGGCGAGCAGTTCGTGTCCGCGCCGGATGTCGGCCCCCCGGGCGAGAGCGTGCTCTTCGAGGATCTGCTCGACCCTGGTCTGCGGGATGCCCGGCGAGTACGGGGGGTCGGTGCGCGTGCCCGCGAGTGAGAGCGTCACCGGCAGGCCGGAGAACGCGGCGTGGGGCGCCTGCCAGCCCTCGCCGACAAGCCTCTCGGCGAGCCCGCGCCGGGCCAGCAGGTCCAGGGCGCGGGCGTTGAAGTGGAAGCCCGGCAGAAGTCCGGCCGCCGGGGATGGCGTTCGACGAGGACGGTGTCGACGCCGGCGAGCCGGAGCTCGCCGGCGGGCAGCAGCCCGGCCGGACCGGCTCCCACGATCAGCACGTCGGTCATCGGGTGCTTCCCTTCCGGTCCGAGGGGGCGGACCAGGTCCAGCCCTGTTCGGTTCGCTCGGCCTCGGGCCAGAGCAGGCTGCCGTCGCGGATCTCGTCGATGGTCCGCCGGGTCCAGGCCAGTTCGGCCTCCCAGGCGTGCAGCGCGCACTCGACCTCGATCATGAACAGCCGGGGGACCGCGCCGGAGCCGACCGTGTCGGCCGGCACCGCGCTCGTCTCCTCGATCCGCCGGGCCAGACGCCCGGCCCGTTCCGCCAGTGCCTCCGCCGCCAGGTCAGGGCCGAGCGCGCCGAGGTAGGACACCGCGGCCATGAATCTCGGGTACTCCGCGACGGGCGTGCGGAGGAGCTCGTCGACCCAGCGGACGAACTCGCTCTGGCCCAGCTCGGTCGTCGCGTACACGGTGCGCTCGGGCTGCCTGCTGTCGGGCACCGTCTCCACCGGCTCGATCCAGCCGTGCCGGACCAGTGCCTCGACCGTGTCGTACAGCGACCCGGAGTCGACCTTGAAGCTGCTGTCCTTGTGCCGTTCCCGCAGGGTGGCGGCCATCTCATACGGGTGCATCGGCTGTGCTTGCAGCAGACCGAGCACGGCCAGCGCCAGTGTGTTGGAGATCTTTCGCTTCGCCATCTATCTCACCGACCTCTACTAGTCGGAACCGACTACGTCGGCTGACGGAGGCGCGTCACATCCGCGTCAGGCGCTCGACTCTCCTCCGGCCGCGAGTCGCGGCGCGCGTTCGAACCGGACGGCTCGTCGGCGCGCCGCCGGGCGCCGCCTCTACCCGCACGAGGCCGGTGATCAGCCAAATGGTGTGTGTGAGTTTCCTCACGAAGACCCCAACAAAGCGGGCATTCTGGGTGAGTTCGTTTTTCCGGCTAAGCCCCCACGGGCGACAAAACCGGATATAACTCCGGCGATTTTCCGTGATGAGTGTGCCGATTCGATGGTGGTCGTGCGGGCAAAGGTCCGATTTCTCCGCACCTGACACGCACCGCTCGTGATCATGTGTCTGCGCAGCGTCATACATGTCACGGGTCCATTCCGGGCCCTTGTTGGAGTACCGCCACTGTGCTGGAATCTCACGGACCGACGCGGGTCGGCATCCCGGTGGAGGGCGCACACCAGCGTCACACACGGGTTGATCACATCGCGCCGGTTGTCCGAACGACCGAAACGGGGCCCACGTGCCCCCGCTCGACACCGCCGCGCCGCGACAGACGGCGCGGCGCTGAGGTCCAGAGGTTGCGACGCTAGTGCAGGGACGTTTCAAGAGGGAAGGCAGCGCTGCGGGGGATGCGGAGCTGAGCGGCAGAAACGACCGCAGCTCCTCCGCGGGGCCTGCCCTGGGCGGCGACCCGGCGCGCAAGGCGGCGGGTGGTGATCAGCCGACCCAGGAGCACGCGGGCGAGGACGCCGCGGACTCCCCGGCTCCATCACCGGCACCCGCCCGCCCGAGCCAGGCGGGCTCAAGGCTCGCGCTGCGCAACTGGCGGATCAGCACCAGACTGGTCTCCCTGATCGCGCTCCCCGTGGTGGCCGCGACCATCCTCGGCGGGCTGCGCATCCAGAGTTCGCTCGACGACATCGAGCAGCTGGACAACATGCAGCTGCTCACCGAGCTGACCCGGCAGACCACGCTGCTCGCCGCCGCGCTCCAGGAGGAGCGCGACCGTTCCGCAGGCCCGATGGTCAGCGCGGGGAACGAGACCGGCGAGAAGAGCGACGAGGTCGCGGGCGCGCGGGAGCGCACCGACGACGCGATCCGCGCGTTCAGCGACGCGCGGCTCCAGATCGACGCCAGCGACGAGGCCATGCGCAGCGTCGAGGCCACGGTCGTCGACATCGGCAGCCGGCTGAACGAGATCAGCCAGATCCGCAACGGCGCCTACGAGGACGCGGACTACGTCGCCCAGACCATCAGCCGCTACAACGAGCTGATCGAGGCGCTGCACGGCCTGTCGCAGGACATGGCGCAGGCCACGAGCAACACCGAGATGATCCAGAGCACGCGCGCCCTGGCCACGTTCTCCGCGGCCAAGGAGCACGCCTCCATCCAGCGCGCCGTGATCACCGCGGGTCTGGCCAGGGACGAGAGGAGCGGCCAGTCCGCCGGGCTGTCCGAGAGCGACTGGCGCTACGGCCGCACCCACCAGCAGGGTGAGGACGCCGCCCTCGACAGCTTCGCCCTCATCTACGGCGAGGACCGGGCCGACGAGATGCTCAACCCGCTCGACGGCGGCATCGCCAACGTCGTCGAGGCCGACCAGTACGCCCGCCAGGTCTTCGCCTCCCTTGAGGGCATCCGCGTCGAGCCCCGCTCCTACCGCGACTGGTACGACCAGGACCGGGCCAAGATCGACGCGATGGCCGCCATCGAGCGCACCCTGCTCGACGAGATGGCGGCGCAGGCCAGTGCCCTGCGCGACGACGCCCAGCGCGACTCGTTCATCAACGGCGCGATCGTCCTCCTCGTGCTCGGCATCTCGCTGGTCGGCGCGTTCGTCGTGGCCCGCTCCATGGTCCGCTCGCTGCGCAGGCTCCAGGACACCGCCCAGGAAGTGGCCCGCACGCGGCTGCCCGAGGTCGTCCGGCGCATGTCCGAGGCGGAGCCCGAGGCGGTCGACACCTCGGTCGAGTCCGTCGGTGTCCACAGCCGCGACGAGATCGGCAAGGTGGCGCAGGCGTTCGACGACGTCCACCGCGAGGCCGTCCGCCTCGCCGGTGAGCAGGCGCTGCTGCGGGGCAACGTCAACGCGATGTTCACCAACCTCTCGCGCCGCAGCCAGGGCCTCATCCAGCGCCAGCTGTCCCTCATCTCCGAGCTCGAATCCCGCGAGGCGGACCCCGACCAGCTCTCCTCGCTGTTCAAGCTCGACCACCTCGCGACCCGCATGCGCCGCAACGGCGAGAACCTGCTGGTGCTCGCGGGCGAGGAGCCGGGCCGCCGGTGGACGCGGCCGGTCCCGCTCGTCGACGTCCTGCGCGCCGCCGCCTCCGAGGTGGAGCAGTACGAACGCATCGAGCTGAGCGCCGTGCCCAAGTCGGAGGTCGCGGGGCGGGTCGTCAACGACCTCGTGCACCTCCTGGCCGAGCTGCTGGAGAACGCGACCTCGTTCTCCTCCCCCCAGACGAAGGTGAAGGTCACCGGTCACGCCCTGCCCGACGGGCGGGTGCTGGTCGAGATCCACGACACCGGCATCGGCCTGTCGCCCGAGGACCTCGCGGAGATCAACGACCGCCTCGCCAACCCGCCGACGGTCGACGTGTCCGTCTCCCGGCGCATGGGCCTGTTCGTGGTCGGCCGCCTCTCCCTCCGGCACAACATCAGGATCCAGCTGCGCCCCTCGGACTCCGGCGGCACGACCGCGCTGGTCATGCTGCCCGCCGACGTCGCGAACGGCGCCGGCAGGCCGAGGCCGGGCGCGAGCGCGCCGGGCGGGCCGCAGGCCGCGACCGCGCAGCGCGGCCCGGCCACCGCGCAGGGCGGCGGCCCCGGCCCCGACACGGCGGAACTGCCGGGCTGGAACCGCAGCCTGGAGCGCACCGCGGAACAGCAGTCCCGCGGCCAGGTCGGCGGCGGACAGCGGCGCCCGGCGCTGCCCTCCCGGCCCGTCGGAAGCGCGGGCCCGGGCGCCGACTCCGGCGCGCAACCCGGCGCCGAGCAGCCCGCCGGCGCTCCGCAGCAGCCCCTCGCGCCCCAGGCGGGCGCGCCCGCGCCCCCGCAACCGGCACGGGAGCGCCCGG
Organism: Streptomyces marincola; assembly: GCF_020410765.1. Classification (NCBI taxonomy): domain Bacteria; kingdom Bacillati; phylum Actinomycetota; class Actinomycetes; order Kitasatosporales; family Streptomycetaceae; genus Streptomyces; species Streptomyces marincola. The sequence continues at coordinate 5,339,148 of NZ_CP084541.1, forward strand.
CCGAGCAGGGGCGGCGGCACGAGGCCGGCGAGCCCCAGCCGCCCCGCGTTCCCCAGCAGCCGCAGAGTCCCGCGCAGCCGCAGCAGCCCCTGCCCGGCGGGCCGCAGGGCGGTCGGCCGAGCTGGGCCGCGGGACCCGAGGACAGCGGGCGAATACCCGCACTCGGAGACCCCGCGGACGAGTTCCGCGGCCACGACGAGTCCGAGTCCACCGGCGAGCGCGCCAGGCCCGGCTACCTGGGCGCCGAAGGGCCGGGCCACACCCCGGCGCCCTCGGGCCCCTCCGGCGCCCCGGCCGCTTCCTCCTCCGCCGCGTCCTCCGCCGCCTCCATGTCCTCGGCCTTCGGGCACCGCAGGTCAAGGCAGCGGCAGCAGCCGCCCGAGGAGACCTCGGAGTTCGCGTTCCCCGGGCAGGACGGGCACGAGTCCGCGCACCGGCCGCCCTACGCGCAGACGCACCATGACACCGGCGAGTACCCCCAGTACCAGCAGGCGCCCGACCGGCACCCGCAGGAGCCGGCGGCGTCCGACGCGTACGGGGAGCCGCCCGCGGAGCACCTGGGCTACCAGGGGCAGGCCCCGCAGGCCCCGCCGCCCCACCGGCCCGACGAACTGCGGGACCCGCTGCCCGCGGCCCTGCCGGAACGCGGTTCGGAACGCACTCCGATCTTCGAGGAGATGGAGTCGACGTGGTTCGGGCTGCGCCGTGCACCCGTGCCGCCGCCCGCGCCCGCGCAGGAACAGGCCGCCCCGCCGCAGCCCGCGGCGGCACCCGCCCCGCTCCCCGTCCGGGAGCCGGAGCCCGTGCCGCAGGCCGGCGCGTCCTACGCGCAGCCGGGCCACGACCCCGAGGCCCAGGGCGACCCCGGCGCGCCGTGGCGCCCGTCGCCCAACGACGAACGCTGGCGCCGGGCCGAGCAGCTCCGCCAGCCGAGCGCCGGCGGCGTCACGACCTCCGGCCTGCCGCGACGCGTGCCGCGCGCCAACCTGATGGCGGGCGCGGCCCAGTCGCAGGCGCAGGCCGCGCCCGCGGGGCCGCAGGTCTCCCGGCGGCCCGACGACGTGCGCGGCCGCCTGACCAACCTCCGCCGGGGTATTCAGCAGGGACGCCAGGCCGGTTCCGCGGCCGGCCGTACGGACCAGGGCTACGGCCCCACTTACCAGTAGTAGGAGCGTTAGTGTGAGCCCGATGAGCCAGGCGGCGCAGAACCTGAACTGGTTGATCACCAGTTTTGTGGAGAACACTCCGGGGGTGTCGCACACGGTGGTGGTGTCCGCCGATGGTCTTCTTCTGGCGTTGTCCGAGGGGTTTCCGCGGGATCGTGCCGATCAGTTGGCGGCGGTGGCTTCGGGGCTGACGTCGTTGACGGCTGGTGCGTCGCGGATTTTCGAGGGTGGTGCGGTGAATCAGACGGTGGTGGAGATGGAGCGTGGGTTCCTCTTCATCATGTCGATCTCGGATGGTTCGTCGTTGGCGGTGCTTGCGCATCCGGAGGCCGATATCGGTCTGGTCGGTTACGAGATGGCGCTGCTTGTCGACCGGGCCGGCACGGTCCTGACCCCCGACCTCCGGGCCGAACTCCAGGGAAGTCTGCTTAACTGACCCTCAGCTCCCCCCACATGAGCACCACCTTCCGCCTCGCCGACCTCATGTAACGCTCGGAGGAGCTATGATCACCCCGCCACCCTCGCAGGGCTCGTACGGTGCGCAACACCATTACGGCTCCTACGACGACGACGGCGACCAGCCGCTGGTGCGTCCGTACGCGATGACCGGTGGCCGGACCAGGCCGCGGTACCAGTTGGCGATCGAGGCGCTGGTGAGCACGACGGCGGAGCCGGTGCAGCTCCAGGGGCTCCTGCCGGAGCACCAGCGGATCTGCCAGCTGTGCCTTGAGGTCAAGTCGGTGGCGGAAGTCTCCGCGCTGCTCGCGATGCCCCTCGGGGTGGCGCGGATTCTGGTGGCCGATCTCGCCGAGGCCGGGCTCGTCGCCATCCATCAGCCGGGCAATGACGCGGAGCCCGGCGGCCAGCCAGATGTGACGTTGCTCGAAAGGGTGCTCAGTGGACTTCGCAAGCTCTAGCTCCCCGGGCCGGCCGGTTCCCGCCACGTCGACGACATCGGCCAAGATCGTGATCGCGGGCGGGTTCGGCGTGGGGAAGACCACGTTCGTGGGGTCGGTGTCGGAGATCAATCCGTTGCGGACGGAGGCGGTGATGACGTCGGCGTCGGCGGGGATCGACGACCTGACGCACACGGCGGGGAAGACCACCACGACGGTGGCGATGGACTTCGGCCGTATCACCTTGGACCAGGACTTGATCCTGTACTTGTTCGGTACGCCGGGTCAGGACCGTTTCTGGTTCATGTGGGACGACTTGGTGCGGGGTGCGATCGGCGCGATCGTGCTGGTGGACACGCGGCGGCTGGCGGACTGCTTCCCGGCGGTGGACTACTTCGAGAACAGCGGGCTGCCGTTCGTGATCGCGCTCAACGGCTTCGACGGCCACCAGCCGTACTCGCCGGAAGAGGTCAGGGAGGCGTTGCAGATCGGCCCCGACGTCCCGATCATCATCACCGACGCACGGCACCGGTCGGAGGCCAAGAGCGCGCTGATCACCCTTGTCGAGCACGCCCTGCTCGCCCGGTTGCACTGATCCGGGGAGCGCGCCCCCGGCCTGTGTTCTTCAACACGTCGTTTCCTCCGGTTCCTGACAACTCCGTGCACTCTCCGCACGGAATCGCCACGTGTCGCGAGTGATTCGCTCCGCTCCGCGTTCACGTTCCCGGTCATTTGCGGCCCCTCGGCCGCAATGCCCGTTTCCTCTCGCCCGCCGTTGTCCGAATCCGACGGCCGCGGGGGATTGGAAAGTCGTCTCCCAACGTGCTGAAATCCACCCAACTCCGCAGTTGTGGCCGCCGGCGAAGGCAGTCCGCCTTCGCCGTGAGCCGATGCCGAGAGGTGATAGCCCAGTGAGGCGCAAGCGCCCGACCCCCGGGAGCACGGCCGAGCCGTCAAGGCCCCGGTCGTCGGACCGGGGCAACTCCACACCGCCGCCCGGCGCCCCCGAGCCCCCCGGCCACTTCGGCACGTCCGGCACCACGGGATCGCGACTCGCCCCGCGCAACTGGCGCGTGGCGACCAAGCTCTACGCGATCCTCCTGATACCCGTGCTCGTCGCCCTCGTACTCGGGGGCCTGCGGGTCTGGAACGCCTACGGCACCTGGCAGGAGGCCGACGACGCCGAGCGCACCGCCGAGCTGGTGCGCGCCTCCACCGCCTACGCGCACGCGCTGATCGACGAGCGGGACACCACCGCCGCCGCGCTCCTGCGCGGCGACTCGGGCGCGGCGGGCGTCGCCGAGGCCCGCGAGCGCACCGACGAGGCGCAGGACGCGTTCTGGGCCCAGGCCGAACGGACGCCGCGGACGGAGAGCCTCAACCGCCGGATCGACGCCGTCGCCGAGGTGGAACCGCGGCTCGCGCCGCTCAGGGAGCGCGCCTACGGCGACGACCTGCCCGGCGTGGAGACCGAGGAGGGGTACGTCGACGTCCAGCACCCGCTGCTCTCGCTGTCCAACGAACTGGGCCTCGGCACCGGGAACGTCACCTCCTACGGGCGCACCGTCTACGCCATCTCCCTGGCCACGGGGGCCAGCTCGCTCCAGCGCGCCATCGGCACCCACCTGATCGTCGCCCCGGGCCCCGGCGCCGAGGCCACCGCGAGCCAGCTCACCGCGTTCGGCTCCTACGCCTACCTGGAGAACATCGCGCGGGCCGAGTACGCGTCGGCCGGCACCGAGGACGACGTGCGGCGGCTCTCCGAGGTGATGGCGGAGGCCGCCGAGAGCACCGACCGCCAGGCCGGGGACGCGCCCGGTCTCGCCGAGATGGTCACCCTCATCGGGAGCGGCGCGGACCCGGAGGCCCTGGCCGCCGCGGGAGTCACCGAGGAGACCTGGTTCACCGCCGCGACCGCCGAGTTCGACGCCTACCACACCCTCGAACAGGAGCTGGTCGACACGGCCGTCGCCGAGGCCGGGGACATCGCGGCCACCGCCCGCCGCGACATGGGCGTCAACGCGGTGCTCGTGCTCGGCGCCCTGACGATCGCCGTCGCCCTCGCGGCCCTGATGGCCAGGTCGATGAGCCGCAACATGAGCCGGCTGCGCGCCGCCGCGTTCGAGGTGGCGGGGGAGCGGCTGCCCGCCGTCGTCGACCAGCTCTCCCGCACCAGGCCGGGCGACGTGGACACGCGGGTGGCGCCGCTGCGGATCAACAGCCAGGACGAGATCGGCGAAGTGGCCCGCGCGTTCGACCACGTGCACCGCGAGGCCGTCCGCCTCGCGGCGGAGCAGGCGCTCCTGCGCGGCAATGTCAACGCCATCTTCACGAACCTCTCCAGCCGCAACCAGGGGCTGATCGAGCGGCAGCTCGGCCTGATCAGCGAGCTGGAGGCGCGCGAGGCCGACCCCGAGCAGCTTGAGCACCTGTTCAAGCTCGACCACCTGGCGACGCGCATGCGCCGCAACGGCGAGAACCTGCTGGTGCTCGCGGGCGAGGAGCCGGCGCACCGCCTGCACGAGCCGGTGCCGCTCGTCGACGTGATGCGTGCCGCCGCCTCCGAGGTCGCCGCGTACGCCCGCATCGAGCTCTCGGGCGTGCCGCAGTGCGACGTGGCGGCCCCGGTCGTCAACGACCTGGTGCACCTGCTGGCCGAGCTGCTGGAGAACGCGACCGCGTTCTCCTCGCCGCAGACCAAGGTCAGGGTCACGGCGACCCGGCTGCCCGACGGCCGGGTCATGATCGAGATCCACGACAAGGGCATCGGCCTCAAGCAGGAGGACTTCGCGGAGATCAACAAGCGGCTGGCCGCCCCGCCGGCCGTCGATGTCGAGGTCGCCCGGCGCATGGGGCTCTACGTGGTGGGCCGCCTCGCCGAGCGGCATGGCATCCGCGTCCAGTTGCGGCCCTCTGGCGAGCAGTCGGGGACCACGTCCCTGGTCATGCTGCCCGAGGACGCCACCCGGGGCGGCGGCGCCCCGGGGTCCGACGCCCCGGCCGGCGCGTTCGGCCTGCCGGGGGACGCGCCGGGCGGGCGCCGCGTCACCGAGGCCGATCTGGCGGCAGGGGCCCGCACGGCCGCCGAACTGGGATTCGACGACTCCAGGTACCCCGCGCCCCGTTCCGTCGGCGACACGGTCGAGCTGGGCCGGGCCGACGTCGACCGGCTGCGCGAGAGCCGGCGGACGGCGCAGCCCCCGCCGCCCGCGCGGGGCGAACCGACCGCCGCCCCAACGGGGTTCGGAACGCCGGGACCAGGCACGGAAGACCCCCTCGGTGGTCCCGGGACCGGCCGGCACCGCGTAGGCTTCGGTGGACCCGACCCGGCCGCGCCGGGGTACGGGTCGACGACGAGCGCGGGGCTTCCGCGGCGGGAACGGCAGTGGCGGCGGTCCGAGGAGGTTCCGGCAGGACGACCGGGGGAGCAGTCCCCGGTCCGGCGGGATCCGGCGGACGCCTACGCGGACCGCGGGCCGCGCCGGGAGGAGCGGACGGGGGGCACCACCGCGTCCGGTCTGCCCCGGCGGGTCCCGCGGGCGAACCTCAACGAGCACCCCGCCGTCCAACCACCGGCGGGCGGGCCGCAGATATCCCGGGACCCGATGGAAGTCCGCGGTCGGCTGAGCAGCCTGCACCGCGGTGTACGGCAGGGCCGCGGCGCACGCACGGACCGTGGCACTCAAAACGACGATCAGGAGCGTTAGTGTGAGCCCGATGAGCCAGGCGGCGCAGAACCTGAACTGGTTGATCACCAGTTTTGTGGAGAACACTCCGGGGGTGTCGCACACGGTGGTGGTGTCCGCCGATGGTCTTCTTCTGGCGTTGTCCGAGGGGTTTCCGCGGGATCGTGCCGATCAGTTGGCGGCGGTGGCTTCGGGGCTGACGTCGTTGACGGCTGGTGCGTCGCGGATTTTCGAGGGTGGTGCGGTGAATCAGACGGTGGTGGAGATGGAGCGCGGGTTCCTCTTCATCATGTCGATCTCGGATGGTTCGTCGTTGGCGGTGCTTGCGCATCCGGAGGCCGATATCGGTCTGGTCGGTTACGAGATGGCGCTGCTTGTCGACCGGGCCGGCACGGTCCTGACCCCCGACCTGCGAGCGGAGCTCCAGGGAAGCCTGCTCAACTAGCAGACGACTTGTGCGGATTGGGTCCGCGCACCATAAGGTGCCGCCATGGCGAACAGCTGAGCGCGGCATCCGCGGATAGCAAAGGCAGTCGGAGGAGGAACTGTGGCAACGCCCCCAGGCGGACCTTACGGCAACGAGTACCCGCCGCAGCCACGCAGCGGGCGCTTCAACTTCCCCTCGGCGCCCAGCGGCGGACACCGGCGGCCCGCGACGGAGCCCCAGGTGGCACCCGTGCGCGAGTCCGCCCCGGACCCCGGGGCGCGGCCCACGCCGCCGCCCGGCGCCGGTCCGCCGCACCAGGACGGCGGACCGCCGCCGCCGGAGCGCGCCGACTGGGGCGCGCCGGCCCGGCAGCCGGTCCGGTCGCGGCGTGCGGGCGAAGGCGAGCCACCGCAGCCGCTGGTGCGTCCGTACGCGATGACCGGTGGCCGGACCAGGCCGCGGTACCAGTTGGCGATCGAGGCGCTGGTGAGCACGACGGCCGATCCGGCCCGGCTCCAGGGCCAGCTGCCGGAACACCAGCGGATCTGCCAGCTCTGCTACGAGGTCAAGTCGGTCGCCGAGGTGTCCGCGCTGCTCGCCATCCCGCTGGGGGTGGCGCGGATTCTGGTGGCCGATCTCGCCGAGGCCGGGCTCGTCGCCATTCACCAGCCGGGCAGCGACGCTGAGCCCGGCGGCCAGCCAGATGTGACGTTGCTCGAAAGGGTGCTCAGTGGACTTCGCAAGCTCTAACGACGCCGGTCTCACCGCGCCGGCCCGTTCCACGACCTCCGCGAAGATCGTGATCGCGGGCGGGTTCGGCGTGGGGAAGACCACGTTCGTGGGGTCGGTGTCGGAGATCAATCCGTTGCGGACGGAGGCGGTGATGACGTCGGCGTCGGCGGGGATCGACGACCTGACGCACACGGCGGGGAAGACCACCACGACGGTGGCGATGGACTTCGGCCGTATCACCTTGGACCAGGATCTGATCCTGTACTTGTTCGGTACGCCGGGTCAGGACCGTTTCTGGTTCATGTGGGACGACTTGGTGCGGGGTGCGATCGGCGCGATCGTGCTGGTGGACACGCGGCGGCTGGCGGACTGCTTCCCGGCGGTGGACTACTTCGAGAACAGCGGGCTGCCGTTCGTGATCGCGCTCAACGGCTTCGACGGCCACCAGCCGTACTCGCCCGACGAGGTGCGCGAGGCGTTGCAGATCGGCCCCGACGCGCCGATCATCACCACCGACGCACGGCACCGCACCGAGTCCAAGAGCGCGCTGATCACCCTCGTCGAACACGCCCTCATGGCACGCCTGCGCTGACCCGCGCCCCGCGCCGGCCCCCCGAGCGATGTCCGGGGGGCCGTCGGCGTGGCGCGGTGGTTAGTCTTGGCGCCGTGCGCATCGCCAGATTCTCCATCGACGGAACGGTCGGATTCGGCGTGGTGGAGGCCGATCCGTCCCAGGGCGGGGAGCCGGTCCTCGACATCATCAAGGGCCACCCCTTCGCCGAGTTCGAACGGTCGGGCCGCCGGGTGCCCCTGAGCAAGGTCAGGCTGCTCCCGCCCGTGCTGCCCAGCAAGATCGTCGCCGTCGCCCGCAACTACGCGGAGCACGCCGGCGAGCTGGGCAACGCCGTCCCCGACGTCCCGATGACCTTCTTCAAACCCTCCACCTCCGTCGTCGGCCACGGCGACCCGATCGCCTACCCCTCGATCTCCTCCGACGTGCATCACGAGGCCGAGCTCGCCGTCGTGATCGGCCGCATGTGCCGCGACGTGCCGCGTGAGCGCGCCCGCGAGGTGATCCTCGGCTACACGTGCGCCAACGACCTCACCGCGCGGGACGTCCAGCGCCGGGAGGGCCAGTGGGCCAGGGCCAAGGGGTTCGACAACTCCTGCCCCCTCGGACCGTGGATCGAGACGGATCTCGACCCGTCCGACCTCGCCGTCATGTGCACGGTGAACGGCGAACAGCGGCAGCTGGGGCGCACCGGCGAGATGGTGCGCAGCGTGGAGGACCTGATCGTCCACATCACGGAGTCGATGACCCTGCTGCCCCAGGACGTCATCCTCACCGGCACCCCGGCGGGCGTCGGCCCGCTCCACGTCGGCGACGAGGTCGCCGTCACCATCGAAGGCATCGGCACTCTCACCAACAAGGTTGTCAAGCGTGACTGAAGTTCGCGTCCGATTCTGCCCGTCCCCGACCGGGAACCCGCACGTCGGCCTCGTCCGCACCGCTCTCTTCAACTGGGCCTTCGCCCGCCACCACGGCGGCAGGCTCGTGCTGCGCATCGAGGACACCGACGCGGCCCGGGACTCAGAGGAGTCCTACGAGGCGCTGCTCGACTCGCTGCGCTGGCTCGGCCTCGACTGGGACGAGGGCCCGGAGGTGGGCGGGCCGCACGAGCCCTACCGCCAGTCCGGGCGGATGGACATCTACGCGGACGTCACGCGCCGCCTGCTGGCCGCGGGCCACGCCTACCGCTGCTACTGCTCGGCCGAGGAGCTGGAGACCCGCAGGGAGGCCGCGCGCGCCGCGGGCCGCCCGTCGGGGTACGACGGCGCCTGCCGGGACCTGCCGGCCGAGCGGATCGCGGCCTACGAGGCCGAGGGCCGCAGCCCGATCGTGCGCTTCCGGATGCCGGACGAGCCGATCACGTTCGACGACCTGGTCCGCGGCACCCTGACGTTCACCCCGGAGAACGTGCCCGACTACGGCATCGTCCGCGCCAGCGGCGCGCCGCTGTACACCCTGGTCAACCCGGTGGACGACGCGCTGATGGGCATCACGCACGTGCTGCGCGGGGAGGACCTGCTGTCCTCGACCCCGCGCCAGATCGCGCTGTACCGGGCGCTCGCGGACATCGGTGTCGGGCCTGGCACGGTCCCGGCGTTCGGGCACCTGCCGTACGTGATGGGCGAGGGCAACAAGAAGCTCTCCAAGCGCGACCCGCAGTCCTCGCTCAACCTCTACCGGGAACGCGGCTTCCTGCCCGGCGGCCTGCTCAACTACCTGGCGCTGCTCGGCTGGTCGCTGGCCGAGGACCGGGACGTCTTCACGCTGGACGAGATGGTGGCCGCGTTCGACATCGGCGCGGTGAACGCCAACCCGGCGCGTTTCGACCTGAAGAAGGCGGAGGCGATCAACGCGACGCACGTGCGGGAGCACCTGACGGTCGAGGAGTTCACGGCGGCCTGCGAGCCCTGGCTGCGTGCGCCGCACGCCCCCTGGAAGCCGGAGGACTACGACCCGGCGGCGTTCGCGGCGCTCGCCCCGCTGGCCCAGACCCGGGTCACGGTGCTGTCGGACATCACCGACAACGTCGACTTCCTGTTCCTGGACGAGCCCGTGCGCGACGAGCAGTCCTGGCAGAAGGCGATGAAGCCCGGCGCCCGCGAGGTGCTCGCCACCGCGCGCACGCTGCTCGGCGAGGCCGGGGAGTGGACGGCGGACGCCCTGAAGGCGGCCGTGCTGGCCGCGGGCGAGGCGCACGGCCTGAAGCTGGGCAAGGCCCAGGCCCCGGTCCGCGTCGCCGTGACGGGCCGCACCGTGGGCCTGCCGCTCTTCGAGTCGCTTGAGGTGCTGGGGCGCGAACGGACCCTGGCGCGCGTGGACGCGGCCCTGGCCCGGCTCACCGGCTGAGGCACCGCGCGGGCGGGAACCGATCTCGTTTTGGGGGACCGTTCTCGATCGGGTATTGTTTGGCGCGTCGCAAGGGAGGGCCGGGAAGCCGGGCCACTGAGCGGCCACCCGAGCAATACCCCCGCGTGGGGTTGCGTTTTGGTGGGGTATGGTGTAATTGGCAGCACGACTGATTCTGGTTCAGTTAGTCTAGGTTCGAGTCCTGGTACCCCAGCGGTCTTTTCAAAAGATCACGCCCCCGTTGTGTAGCGGCCTAGCACGCTGCCCTCTCAAGGCAGTAGCGCCGGTTCGAATCCGGTCGGGGGTACTGGTCCAACTCTGTTGGGCCTGGTGTGAGCCCCCGTTGTGTAGCGGCCTAGCACGCCGCCCTCTCAAGGCGGTAGCGCCGGTTCGAATCCGGTCGGGGGTACGCGATCGTTCGTGATGGATGTGGGCCCCTCGCCTCGCGGCGGGGGGCCCACGTCGTTCCCCGCGGTCCGCGCTCAGCCGGGGAAGCGGCGGGCGGCCTCCTCGCCCTGGGCGAGCCGCCGCAGCGCGAGCAGGACCGGCTCGTACAGGACGGTGAGCGCGACGGCCGCCTCCAGCTGCGTCGTCGGGGCCCCGATGTCGTCGATCACCGCGAGTTCGTGCGCGGCGATGTCCTCGGCCACCCGCCCGTAGGGCAGCACGTCGTCCACGCCGCAGGGGTAGCCGAGGCGGCCGAGCGCCGCCAGGGCCGACACGAGCATGCCGTGCGCCGGGCTGCGCGGCGCCGGATGCCACTCCAGCCGGCGCACCACCTCGTCCGCGGTCTCCCGCGCGGCCCGCGCGGCGGTGTCCTCGGGCTGCCGGTCGGGACCGTGGGGCAGCGCGCACACGGCCGTGCCCAGCCGCTCGGACTGCGGCGCCGTCTCGTCCTCCAGGGCCGTCAGCACCTCCCGCGCCGTCGCCACCGGCACCCGGCCCACGTGCACCAGGGCGCGCACGAGGCGCAGTCTGCGCACGTGCTCCTCGTCGTAGTCGGACTGCGTCGCGGTGACCCGGCGCCCCGGGGTCAGCAGCCCCTCGCGCAGGTAGTACTTGATCGTCGCGGTCGGGACACCGCTGCGTTCGCTCAGCTCGGCCAGTCGCACAGCTCTGGAACCCCTTGCGTTTTCGGTTGGAGAGTGGCACTATCCAAGCATGGATAGTGGAGCTATCCAATGCAGGGTGCCGATGAGCGGGCGCCCCTTTCCGCCCTGTCGTGTTCCGTTGGGCTCGGCGGGGGCGGGGGGCGCGGCGCGACGAGTGGGGAGGACGGCCGGGTGGCGAGCGGGGCGGCGGGCGAGGAGCCGGGTGCGATGACGAACGGGAAGTCGGGTGGAGCGATGGGCGAGGTGATCGAGGGGCGAATGACGGCGGCGGCCGAGGGTGGCGTCACGGTGTTCCTGATCGGGATGCGGATCACCAGGCTGCGGGCCGTGCGCAGCTGGTGGCCGGTGCTGATGGCGATGCCCCGCATGCTGAAAGAGCTGTCGCGGGATGCCGGCAGCGGACTGCTCGGCTCCCGGGTGGTGAGCGGCGGGCCGCGCGAGATGACCGTCATCCAGTACTGGTCCTCGCACGAGCAGTTGATCGCCTACGCGTCGGCGGCGGACGGGGAGCACCGGCCCGCCTGGGCCGCGTTCAACCGGCGGCTGCGGGCGGGGCGCGGGCGAGTGGGCTTCTGGCACGAGACGTTCGTCGTCCCGGCGGGGTCCCATGAATCGATCTACGTGAACATGCCGGCGTTCGGCCTCGGCGCGGCCACCGGCGTCATACCGGTGGGGCGCCGGGGCGAGCGTGCGGCCGAGCGCCTCGCGCGGTGAACCGGCCCACCGCGGCCCGCGGGTGGCGACGGGCGGGGAGCGCGGGCTCCGTCAGCCGTTGCGCCTGAGCGCCTCGGTGAGCCGCCCCGCCGCCTCAAGGAGGGCCTGGGCGTGCATGCGGCCCGGGTGGCGGGTCAGCCGCTCGATGGGGCCGGACACGGAGACGGCGGCCACCACGCGGTTGGAGGGACCGCGCACGGGCGCGGAGACGGAGGCGACCCCGGGCTCGCGTTCGCCGATCGACTGGGCCCAGCCCCGGCGCCGCACCCCGGAGAGCGCGGTCGCGGTGAACCGGGCGCCCTGGAGGCCGTGGTGCAGCCGCTCCGGCTCCTCCCACGCGAGCAGGATCTGCGCGGCGGAACCCGCCTTCATCGGAAGGGTGGACCCGACGGGCACGGTGTCGCGCAGCCCCGACAGCCGCTCGGCCGCGGCCACGCAGATCCGCATGTCGCCCTGCCTGCGGTAGAGCTGGGCGCTCTCCCCGGTCACGTCGCGCAGGTGCGTCAGGACCGGACCGGCCGCGGCCAGCAGCCGGTCCTCGCCGGCCGCCGCGGCCAGCTCCGCCAGTCGCGGTCCGAGTACGAAGCGGCCCTGCATGTCCCGGGCCAGCAGCCGGTGATACTCAAGGGCCACGGCCATGCGGTGCGCCGTGGGCCTGGCAAGTCCGGTGGCCCCGACCAGCCCGGCCAGCGTGGCTGGTCCGGACTCCAGGGCTCCCAGTACCAGGGCAGCCTTGTCGAGTACGCCCACCCCGCTGGAGTCGCCGCTAGAGTTGTCCATGCAACGATACTCGCGTCTCACTCTGTGAAACGCAAGCCCAATCTTCGCGATGACGCGGCAGGGTGGTTCCCGCGGCCCGTGCCACCGCCGGCCGCGGGCCGTCCGGCGCGAGGGGAACGGACGGCGGCCATCAGACCAGCTGCAAGCCCGGAAGGAAATGCGATGGGACGGACACTGGCGGAGAAAGTCTGGGACGACCACGTCGTCCGGCGCGTCGAGGGGGAGCCCGATCTCCTCTACATCGACCTCCACCTGCTGCACGAGGTGACCAGCCCGCAGGCGTTCGACGGACTGCGCAAGAGCGGCAGGCGCGTGCGGCGCACGGACCTCACCATCGCGACCGAGGACCACAACACCCCGACGCTCGACATCGACAAGCCGATCGCGGACCCGGTGTCCCGCACGCAGTTGGAGACGCTCAGGAAGAACTGCGCGGAGTTCGACGTGCGCCTGCACCCGCTGGGCGACGCGGAGCAGGGCGTCGTGCACGTGGTGGGCCCGCAGCTCGGCCTGACCCAGCCCGGCACCACCGTGGTGTGCGGCGACAGCCACACCTCCACGCACGGGGCGTTCGGCGCGCTGGCGTTCGGCATCGGCACCAGCCAGGTCGAGCACGTGCTCGCGACCCAGACGCTGCCCATGGCGCCCTTCCGCACGATGGCGGTCACCGTGCGCGGTGAGCTGCCCGACGGGGTCACCGCCAAGGACCTCATCCTCGCGGTGATCGCCAGAATCGGCACCGGCGGCGGCCAGGGCTACGTGATCGAGTACCGGGGCGAGGCCATCGAGAAGCTGTCGATGGAGGCCCGCATGACCATCTGCAACATGTCCATCGAGGCGGGCGCCAGGGCGGGCATGATCGCTCCGGACGAGACGACCTTCGCCTATCTGGAGGGGCGCGACCACGCGCCGCGCGGCGCGGACTGGGACGCCGCGCTGGCCTACTGGCGGACGCTGCGGACCGACGACGACGCCGTCTTCGACCACGAGGTCGTCATCGACGCCGCGGAGCTGGCCCCGTTCGTCACCTGGGGCACCAACCCCGGCCAGGGCCTGCCGCTGTCGTCGTCCGTACCCGACCCGGCCTCGTTCGAGGACGCGGGCGAACGCCTCGCGGCGCAGAAGGCGCTGGAGTACATGGGCCTGGAGCCCGGCGTGCGGCTGCGGGACATCGCCGTCGACACCGTGTTCGTCGGCTCCTGCACCAACGGCCGCATCGAGGACCTGCGCTCGGCCGCCGCCGTCCTGGACGGCCGCCGCGTGGCCGAGGGGCTGCGGATGCTCGTGGTGCCGGGATCGGTCCGCGTCGCCCTCCAGGCCGTCGAGGAAGGGCTGGACAAGGTGTTCACGGCGGCCGGCGCCGAATGGCGGCACGCCGGGTGCTCCATGTGCCTGGGCATGAACCCCGACCAGCTCTCGCCGGGGGAGCGCTGCGCCTCCACGTCCAACCGCAACTTCGAGGGCAGGCAGGGCAAGGGTGGCCGCACCCACCTGGTCTCGCCGCAGGTCGCCGCCGCCACAGCGGTGCTCGGCCGTCTCGCGTCCCCGGCCGACCTGGCCGACGTCCCGACCCCCGTGGAGGTCTGACCGATGGAAGCGTTCACCACTCACACGGGCCGGGCCGTTCCGCTGCGCCGCTCCAACGTCGACACCGACCAGATCATCCCCGCCCACTGGCTGAAGAAGGTGACCAGGGACGGCTTCGAGGACGGGCTGTTCGAGGCCTGGCGCCGGGACCCGGAGTTCGTGCTGAACCAGCCGGAACGCGGGGGCGCCACGGTCCTCGTGGCCGGCCCCGACTTCGGCACGGGCTCCTCGCGGGAGCACGCCGTGTGGGCCCTCCAGAACTACGGCTTCAAGGCGGTCATCTCCCCCCGCTTCGCCGACATCTTCCGGGGCAACTCCCTCAAGAACGGCCTGCTGACCGTCGTCCTCCCGCAGCCCACCGTCGAGGCGCTGTGGGAGCTGACCGAGACCGACCCCGCCGTCGAGATCACCGTGGACCTGGTCGGGCGCGCGGTGCGCGCCCCGGGAGTCGAGGCCGCTTTCGACCTCGACGAGAACGCGCGCTGGCGACTGCTCGAAGGTCTCGACGACATCAGCATCACCCTGCGGAACGAGGACGCCATCGCGGCCTTCGAGACCCGCCGCCCCAGCTACAAACCCCTGACGAAACAAGCGAACTGAGTGTGCGTCAGCAGATGCCCCCGCCGGCCGAGCCGGCGGGGGCATCTTCGCTGACAGGCCGTCACGACACGGGCGTTGGGGGCTTAGGGGGCGATAACAGGCCCAAGGTGGCACAATCGGCCGCATGGAACGCGACGGTCAACTCGAACTCTACGACCGCGTCGCCGCTCGACTGAGGGACGCGCACCGTACGGTGCGGGCCCTGCAAGTGCCTGAGGACGTACGGCAGGCCCTCACCCGGAAACTGCTGATCATCACCGCGGCCACCAAGCACGACCTGCCTGGGGCCGCCCGCCGTCTGGACCGGCTGATGGAGGACGTTGACGAGGGGCGGCTTCCGGAGGGCCGACCGGCCGGCGAGCACGACGGAAGTCCGTGATGGTCGAGTTCGTTGCGACACAAGGGTGATTCGCCCGTTTCGCGTTTGATTTGCGGAATATATCTGCCTAACGTGCGAAAAAGCTTGAACACATTCGTTCCAGCAAGGCCTCCGAAGGGGAAGACGTGAACAAGGCGCAACTCGTGGAAGCGATTGCAGACAAGCTCGGTGGCCGCCAGCAGGCGGCCGACGCGGTCGACATCGTGCTCGACGCGATCATCCGGGCCGTGGTCGCGGGTGAGCGGGTGTCGGTGACGGGCTTCGGCTCGTTCGAGAAGGTCGACCGGCCCGCCAGGTACGCGCGGAACCCGCAGACCGGTGAGCGGGTGCGGGTCAAGAAGACCTCCGTGCCCCGCTTCCGCGCCGGCCAGGGTTTCAAGGACCTGGTCGCCGGGACCAAGAAGCTCCCGAAGAACGACGTCGCGGTGAAGAAGGCCCCCAAGGGCAGCCTCTCCGGTGGCACCACCACGAAGAAGGCCACCACCAAGAAGGCCACGGCGAAGAAGGCGTCCG
This sequence comes from Streptomyces marincola, assembly GCF_020410765.1. NCBI lineage: Bacteria > Bacillati > Actinomycetota > Actinomycetes > Kitasatosporales > Streptomycetaceae > Streptomyces > Streptomyces marincola. The sequence continues at coordinate 5,354,657 of NZ_CP084541.1, forward strand.
CGGCCAAGAAGACCACCGCGAAGAAGGCGTCCGCGGCGAAGAAGACCACGGCCAAGAAGGCGGCGACGGCCAAGAAGGCCACCGCCAAGAAGGCGCCGGCGAAGAAGACCACGGCCAAGAAGGCACCGGCCAAGCGGGGATCGTCCCGGACGACCACCGCCAAGAAGGCCACCTCCCGCCGCAAGTGATCAGGGGACCCGGCGGGCCGGACTCCTCACCGGGAGCCCGGCCCGCGGCCGTTCCCGCCGGGCGGCGGGGGCGTTAGGGTCGCCCCATGCAGGCCACCGCGTACACCTACGACCCCGGGACCCGCTCCGGCAGCGTGCTCCTCGACGACGGCACCCCCGTCGATTTCGCCGCCGACGCCTTCGACGCCGGCGGCCTCTTGCTGCTGCGGCCCGGTCAGCGGGTGCGCATCGAGACGACGGGTGAGGGCGAGGAGCGCCGCATCACGCTGGTGACGTTGCAGACTCTGTGAGTCGGCGCACACCCGCCGCCGTGCGCCGCCCCACCCCCAAAGCCAGCGCGGCCCGCAGATCCGCGCCGGTGTCCACGTCCTGCCGCACGCTCGGCACGTCCGTGAGCGCCAGTTCCACGGCCCCGGACGCCAGGTGCGCCGCCCGCGAGGCGCCGCCGAACGCGGGCGCGAGCGCCACCCCGGGTGCCGCCGCGAGCAGCGTCGTGCCGACTCCCGCCGCGTCCGCGAGGAAACTCCGCCCGTGCCCCGCCGCCGCCGCGAGCACCCGCCCCAGCTCCGCCGCGCGCAGCGCCGGCAGGTCCGCGTTCAGCGCGGCCACCGCGGCGGCGGGAGCGCCGGCCCGCACCGTGCGGGCGCCGTACGCCAGCGCCGCGTTCAGGCCGCGCCCGGGCCCGTCGGGCACGATCCTGGCGCCCGAACGCCCCAGCCGGCGCGCCGCCGTCGGGTCGTCCGTCACGACCGTGACGTCGCCGACCGCCCCGCAGGACAGCGCGGCGGTCACCATGTCCTCGGCGAACGCGAGCGCCAGCGCCGGCCGCAGTTCCTCGCCCGCCACCGCGGCGAGCCGGCTCTTGGCCAGGCGCAGTGGCTTGAGCGGCACGATCAGCGACCACCTGGTGTCACGCATCGGGTCATTCTCCTCTCCTCGGCCTGGCCCGGTGTCCGTGCCCCGCCCACGGCCCAGGAGCGGCTGCGCGCGCCGGGCGTCCCCGCGCCCTCCCGGTTCCCCGCGGAGCCGTCGCATTAGGGTCAAAGGGATCGTCCGGGGCGGGCAGGCCGTCCGCTGGACAGCCCCACACCCCGGGGCGACACTTGTGCGGCCGTCCCCAGCCGGGCGCGCCGCAGCAGTGCAAGAGGAGATGGTGTCCCAGTGTCTCGCCGCAGAATCGGCTTCTGGTACCGATTGGCCGCATTTCTTGTAAAACCGCCGCTGCTCGTGCTCTTCAACCGGGACTGGCGTGGAATGGAGCATATTCCGGCGGAGGGAGGATTCATCACCGCGGTGAATCACAACTCCTATCTCGACCCGCTCTCCTACGCGCACTTCCAGTACAACACCGGCCGGGTCCCCAGATTCCTCGCCAAGGTCTCCTTGTTCCACACCGGCGTGCTCGGCGCGTTCATGCGCGGCACGGGTCAGATCCCCGTCTACCGCAACACCACCGACGCCGCCGACGCCTTCCGCGCCGCCGTGGCCGCCGTGCACCGCGGCGAGTGCGTCACGTTCTACCCCGAGGGCACCCTCACCCGCGACCCCCGGCTGTGGCCCATGGAGGGCAAGACCGGAGCCGCCCGCGTCGCGCTCCTCACCGGCGCGCCGGTCATCCCCGTCGCCCAGTGGGGCGCCCACGAGGTCATGCCGCCCTACGCCAGGAGCCGGCGGCTGCGCCTCTTCCCCCGCAGAACGCTGACCGTGGTGGCGGGACCGCCCGTGGACCTCGCCGAGTTCCTGGGCAAGGAGCCCACGGCCGAGGTGCTGCGCGACGCGACGGACGCGATCATGGACGCCATCACCGTGCTGCTCGCCGGGGTGCGGAACGAACCCGTGCCCGCCGAGCGTTTCGTCCACCGGGGCATCGCGCCCGAGCGGCGCGGCGAGATCAGCGCACCCGAGGAGGAGAGAGCGGAGTGACACGCGCCGCCGTCTACGGAACCGGCTCCTGGGGGACCGCCTTCGCGATGGTCCTCGCGGACGCCGGCTGCGACGTGACGCTCTGGGGCCGACGCCCCGAGCCCGTCGAGGCCGTCAACACCACCCGGGAGAACCCGGAATACCTGCCGGGAGTGCGGCTGCCCGCCGCCGTCCGGGCCACCACCGACCCGGCGGAGGCGGCGCGCGGCGCGGACTTCGCGGTCCTGGCCGTACCCTCCCAGACGCTGCGCGGCAACCTGGCCGGCTGGGTCGGCGTGCTGCCGCGGGAGTCGGTGCTCGTCTCCCTGATGAAGGGCATCGAACTCGGCACCGCCAAGCGCATGAGCGAGGTCATCGAGGAGGTCGCGGACGTGTCCCCGGGGCGCGTCGCCGTCCTCTCCGGGCCCAACCTGGCCCGCGAGATCGCCGAACGCCAGCCCGCCGCCTCGGTGGTGGCCTGCCGGGACGAGACCGTCGCCCGCCGCCTCCAGGCCGCGTGCCACACCGCCTACTTCCGCCCCTACACCAACAGGGACGTCGTGGGCTGCGAACTCGGCGGCGCGGTGAAGAACGTGATCGCGCTGGCCGTGGGCATCGCCGACGGCATGGGCCTCGGGGACAACACCAAGGCGTCGCTCATGACGCGCGGTCTGGCCGAGACCACCCGGCTCGGCCTCGCGATGGGCGCGGACGCGCTGACGTTCGCGGGCCTGGCGGGCATGGGGGACCTCATCGCCACCTGTTCGTCCCCGCTGTCGCGCAACCACACCTTCGGCACCAACCTCGGCCGCGGCATGACCCTGGACGAGACCATCGCCGCCACCCGCCAGACGGCCGAGGGCGTCAAGTCGTGCCGTTCCGTCCTCGACCTCGCCCGCCGCCACCGGGTCGACATGCCGCTGACCGAGACCGTGGTCGGCATCGTGCACGGCGGCACCTCGCCGCAGGCCGCGGTCGAGGAGCTCATGGCGCGAACCGCCAAGGCCGAGCATCACTGACCGCGGCCACCGCCCCGGAGTAGCCTCAGAGAGTTATGAGCAGCGAGTTCACTTCCCAGAATCCCCCGCCTGCCGACCGGGCGGGCCTCGCGGGCCGTCCGCGGTCCGCCGGGGGCCACCGGCCGCGCGTCGCCGTCGTCTTCGGCGGGCGCAGTTCCGAGCACGCCATCTCCGTCGTCACCGCGGGCGCCGTGCTGCGGGCCATCGACCGCACCCGCTACGACGTGCTCCCCATCGGCATCACCGGCGACGGCCGTTGGGCGCTGACCGCCGACGATCCCGAGCGCATGGCGATCACCGACCGCCGGCTGCCCAGCGTCGAGCAGATCGCCGAGCCGGGCCAGGGCACCGTGCTGATGCCCGTGGACGCGGGCAGGCAGGAGGTCGTCTACAGCGAGTCGGGGTCGGTGCCCAAGGACCTCGGCGAGGTCGACGTCGTCCTCCCGCTGCTCCACGGCCCCTACGGCGAGGACGGCACCCTCCAGGGCCTCCTCGAACTGTCGGGTGTGCCCTACGTGGGGGCCGGCGTGCTGGCCTCGGCGGTCGGCATGGACAAGGAGTACATGAAGCGGCTCTTCACCTCCTACGGCCTGCCCGTCGGCCCGTACACCGTCATCAGGCCGCGCGAGTGGGAACGCGACCCGGCCGGCGCCCGCCGCCGGATCACGGACTTCGCGGCGGAGCACGGCTGGCCGCTGTTCGTGAAGCCCGCGCGGGCCGGCTCCTCCATGGGCATCTCCCGGGTCACCGGTCCTGAGGACCTGGACGCGGCCGTCGAGGAGGCCAGGCGCCACGACCCGAAGATCGTCGTCGAGTCCCTGCTGACCGGCCGTGAGATCGAGTGCGGCGTCCTGGAGTTCGAGGAAGGGCCGCGGGCCAGCCTGCCCGCCGAGATCCCGCCGGTCTCCGCCCACTCCTTCTACGACTTCGAGGCCAAGTACATCGACTCGGCCGAGGGCATCGTGCCCGCACCGCTCACCGAGGAGCAGACGGCCAGGGTCAGGGAGCTGGCCGTGTCCGCGTTCGACGCCCTCTCCTGCGAGGGCCTGGCCCGCGCGGACTTCTTCCTCCTGGAGAACGGCGAGTTCGTCATCAACGAGATCAACACCATGCCGGGCTTCACGCCGATCTCGATGTTCCCGCGCATGTGGGAGGCCACGGGCGTGCCCTACCCGGAACTGGTCGACCGGCTCATCCAGGCGGCCCTGCGCCGCCCGACGGGCCTGCGCTGACGGGATCCCGGGCCCCGTCGGAGGCCCGGGGCACCCCGGTCACGTGGGAGGGGCGTAGAGCGGGTCGAGCGGGATGTGCCGGTCGATGGCCGCGGCCAGGTCGAGCAGCGGGTTGACCTCGGGCGCGTAGGCGTCGGGGACGGTCACCTCGACGAACACCTGCCGTTCCGCCGTGGTGAACCGGGCGCCGTCGGACTCCTCCTCAAGCAGCCAGGTCACCTCGTTCACCCCGACGAACTCGGCGCCCAGCGGGTCGTAGCTCTCGCTGTCCGGGGTGACCACCCGCGGTTCCGCGACGCCGCAGCGCAGCACGATCGCGGGGTCACCCCACACGGCGGCGAAGGGGCTCTCCTCCGCCAGCGCGCCGCGTTCCGCGCCGTCCACCCGATCCGGGAGCTCGGTGGCCAGCGCGCGGCACGCGTCCGCCGCCGCGCCCGTCGGGGCGGGCGGCGTCACGTCCTCGGCGCCCGCGCCCGAGGTGCAGGCGGCCGTGGCGAGCAAGGCACACAGCACGGGGGGCAAACGGCGCGGAATCGGTATCACCCGGCGAGCATACGCGGTGTCACAAATGGACGACGGGGCAGGTCAGCGTGCGCGTGATCCCGCTCACGCGCTGCACCTCCGCGACGACGAGGCGGCCGAGTTCGTCGACGGTGCCCGCCTCGGCGCGGACGATGACGTCGTAGGGGCCCGTGACATCCTCGGCCTGGAGTACCCCGGGCAGTTCGGAGATGACCTCCGCCACCGTGGACGCCTTGCCCACCTCGGTCTGGATCAGGATGTACGCCTGTACCACGGGTCCTCCACAGCGGCTACGAGGAGCGGGGGCGCTACCGTAGCGCGTCATGACCAGCACCGGGAGACGCCGGGGGCGCGATGCGGCCACGGGCTCCCGGCGGAGGGCGGCGAGTCGAGCATGAGGAGAGCCGAGTGAAGGGCAGTGTGGGGGAGCTGGGGGAGTTCGGGCTGATCCGGGAACTGACGTCCCGGATCACCGGCACACCCGCGGTGCGTCTTGGCCCGGGCGACGACGCGGCGGTGGTCGCGGCCCCGGACCGGCGGGTCGTCGCGAGCACCGACCTGCTGGTCGAGGGGCGGCACTTCCGCCGCGACTGGTCGACGGCCTACGACGTCGGCCGCAAGGCGGCGGCGCAGAACCTCGCCGACATCGCGGCCATGGGCGCGGTGCCCACCGCCATCCTCCTCGGACTCGTCGTTCCCGCCGAACTCCCCGTCACCTGGCCGCTTGAGCTGATGGACGGCATCCGCGACGAGTGCCGGGTCGCGGGCGCGGGGGTGGCCGGCGGTGACGTGGTGCGCGGCGAGGCCGTCACCGTCTCGATCACGGCGCTCGGCGACCTCGGCGGACGCGAACCTGTCACCAGGTCGGGGGCGAGGCCGGGCGACGTCGTCGCCGTCACCGGCTGGCTCGGCTGGTCCGCCGCGGGGCACGCCGTGCTCTCCCGAGGGTTCCGCTCGCCCCGCGCGTTCGTGGAGGCGCACCGCCGCCCGGAACCGCCCTACGAGGCGGGCCCGGCCGCCGCGGCGCTGGGCGCCACCGCCATGACCGACGTCAGCGACGGGCTCGTCGCCGACCTCGGCCACGTGGCGCAGGCGAGCAACGTCCGGATCGACCTGACCTCCGCCGCCCTCGACGTCCCGGCCCAGATGTCCGACATCGGGCAGGCCGTCGGCGTCGACCCGCTGCACTGGGTCCTCACCGGCGGCGAGGACCACGCGCTGGTCGCCACGTTCCCGCCGGAGACGAAACTCCCCGCGCGGTGGCGGACGATCGGCGGGGTGCTGCCCGCGAGGGGCCGGGGCGCCCCGCAGGTCACCGTCGACGGGGCGGTCTGGGACAAGGCCGGCGGCTGGGACCACTTCGGCTCCTGACCTGAACCCGCCGCCGCGGCATGGGTACTGTCGTACCCATGCAGGCTCCTCCACGTGTGCTCACCGTCGCGGGCTCCGACTCCGGCGGCGGCGCGGGCATCCAGGCCGACCTCAAGACGATGCTCGCGCTCGGCACGCACGGAATGAGCGTCGTCACCGCGGTCACCGCCCAGAACTCGCTCGGCGTCCAGGACGCCTGGCCGCTGCCCGTCGAGGCCGTCACCCGGCAGTACCGCAGCGTCGTCGACGACATCGGCGTCGAGGCCGTGAAGACCGGCATGCTCGCCACGGCCGAACTCGTCGAAACGGTCGCCGGCCTGCTCGCCGCCACCGACGCCCCCGTCGTCGTCGACCCCGTCGGGGTCTCCAAGCACGGCGACACCCTGCTGGCGCCCGAGGCGCTGGACGCGATGCGCACGCGGCTGCTGCCGGCGGCGACGGTGGTCACCCCCAACCTGGCCGAGGCCGCGTACCTGACCGGCGTCCACGTCAGGGACGAGGCCGATCTGCGCCGGGCCGCCGCCGCCGTGCTCGCCCACGGGCCGCGCTGGGTCCTGATCAAGGGCGGCCACCTCCCGGGCGACGCCGTCGACCTCCTCACCGACGGCACGGAGGAGCACTGGCTGCGCGCCCCGCGCCTGGCCAACCGCCACACCCACGGCACCGGATGCACCCTCGCCTCGGCGATCGCGGCGCGGCTCGCGCACGGCGACGGCGTCGCGGACGCCGTCGCCGCGGCCAAGGACTACGTCACCGGCGCCATAGCCGCAGGCTTCCCGCTCGGCGGCGGCATCGGACCGGTCGACCACGGCCACCGGATGGGCCGCCGCACGCAAGAAGCCGGCCCACCGTGACGGTGGACCGGCTCAGAAGCCGAGAGCCCGGGCCGCGCCCGACGCCGCCAGGCGGCGTCCGCCGCGCACCGGGCGGGCCGGGGCACCGGCGGCGAACCGCCGGGCGGGGCGTCAGCGGGAGACCTTGCCCGCCTTGATGCACGAGGTGCAGACGTGCAGGCGCTTCGGCGTCCCGTTGATCACCGCACGCACCCGCTGAATGTTGGGGTTCCAACGGCGGGGGGTGCGGCGGTGCGAGTGGGAGATACGGTTGCCGAAGCCCGGCCCCTTGCCGCAGACATCGCAGTTGGCAGCCACGGGTCACTCCAAAGACAGGTCGCCCCGCCGGGGCGAGGAGACGGAAACGTACGTGGGACCCACGAGGTCGCTGGGACCCGAGGGAGGCGCCCGGCACGTCAGGACGACACCAGGCAACCGGGGCAGCATACCGCGGCCCTTCCCGGGGAACGAAATCGCGCCCCCCGGCGGACGAAGGCTTAAGCTGCACCCGCCGCAGGCCGTACCCGGCCGTACCCACGCCGGCACCCGCCCGCGCCCAGGAGGTCCCCGTGCCGCAGCCGCTCGACGCCGCAGCGGTCCGGCGCTGGTGCCGCGACGCCCTCGACGCCGTGGGCCGGGCCCGCGAGGACATCGACGCGATCAACGTCTACCCCGTCCGCGACGGCGACACCGGGACCAACCTCTACCTCACCGTCGAGTCCGCCGCACAGGCCGTGGCCGCCGCGGGCACCGCGACCCCCACGCTCGGGCAGGCGGTACGGGCCATGGCGCACGGCGCGCTCATCGGCGCCCGCGGCAACTCGGGCACCATCCTCGCGCAGCTGCTGCGCGGCATGGCCGAGGTGCTGGCGGACGGCGAAGAACCCGCCACCGCGGACACCCTGCGCCGCGCCCTGCGCCGGGCCGCCTCCTCCGCCTACGAGGCGGTGGCCCGTCCCGTCGAGGGCACCATGCTCACCGTCGCGACGGCCGCGGCCGACGCGGCGGAACGCGCCGGCGGCACGACGGCCGACGTGGCCGCCGCCGCCTGCGCGGGGGCCAGGGCCGCCCTGGCCCGCACCCCCTCCCAGCTCGCGGTCCTCGCCGAGGCCGGCGTCGTCGACGCCGGGGGCAGCGGTCTCCTCGCCGTCCTCGACGCCCTCGACGCCGCGCTGTCGGGACGGCCGCCCGACGCCTCCATACGCGACCGGCTCGGCCGCCCGCCCGCGGCCCACGGCGGGCCGGAGCGGGCTTCGGCGCCCGAGCCCGCCGGCGCACCGGCGTGCGCGCCGGCGGCCGGGCCCGGGCGGCACGAGCACCCGGCGCGCCGGGAGTTCCCGCGGGCCGTCCCGCAGTATGAGGTCATCTACCTGCTCGACGCGCGCGACGAGGCCCTGCCCGCACTCCGCGCGCGCCTCGACGCGCTCGGCGACTCCCTGGTGGTCGTCGGCGGCGACGGCCTGTGGCACGTCCACGTGCACACGGCGGAACCCGGCGGCGCCGTTGAGGCCGGCATCGAGGCCGGCCGCCCGCACCGGGTGCGGATCACCGGGCTCCCGGCCGGCGCCGCGCCGCCCGCGCCCCGCGCCGCTCGCGCCGTCGTCTCGGTGCTGCCGGGCGACGGCCTCGCGGGCCTGTGCGCGCAGGCCGGCGCGACCACCGTGACGGCGGACGCGGACGAGCCGCCAGGCGGCGGCGAACTGGCCGCGGCCATCCTCGGCACCCGCGCCGGCGAGGTCGTGCTCCTCCCGAACGACGACGCCCTGTGGCACGCCGCCGCGGCAGCCGCCGAGCAGGCCAGGGCCGCGGGCGTCAGGGTCGCCGTGGTGCCCACCCGCTCGCCGGTGCAGGGCCTCGCGGCGCTCGCCGTGCACGCCGCGGAGCGGCGGTTCGACGAGGACGTGGTCGCCATGACGGCGGCGGCCGGCGCCACCCGCTTCGGTGAAGTCGCCGTCGCCGAACGGCAGTCCTGGACCACGGCCGGCATCTGCCAGGCCGGCGACGTGCTCGGGCTGATCGACGGCGATGTCGCCGTGATCGGCGGCGACCTGGCCGCGGTGGCGCGCGAGGTGCTGGAACGGATGCTGTCCGCGGGCGGCGAACTCGTCACGCTGGTCCTCGGCGCCGCCACCGAACGCGCGCTGGCCGACCTCCTTGAGGCCCGCGTGCGGCGGGGCCACTACGGCGTGGACACCGTCGTGTACGAGGGCAGGCAGGAAGCGCCGCTGCTGATCGGCGTCGAGTAGCGCCGCGCCCGTCCGCCCGGCTGTCGGTGCCATGGTGTGCAATGGGCGGCGTGACCGCGCTGAAGGAGCCACTCGCCAAGTCCCTCGGCGGCACCACCGCGAAGGTGATGGCCGCCCACCTCGGCCTGCACACGGTCGGCGACCTGCTGCACCACTACCCCCGCCGCTACGCCGAGCGCGGTGAGCTGACCCGCCTGTCCGACCTGCCGCTCGACGAGCACGTCACCGTCGTGGCCGAGGTCGCCGACACGCGCCTCCACACGTTCAACGGCGGGCGGGGCGTCCGGCTCGAAGTCACCCTCACCGACGGCAGCGGCCGGCTCAGGCTGGTGTTCTTCGGGCGGCGCGCGGTCCACCACCACGAGCGGGTGCTGCTGCCGGGGCGGCGCGGAATGTTCGCGGGCAAGGTCTCCATGTTCAACCGCAGCCTCCAGCTGTCCCATCCGGCGTACGAGTTGCTCGACGAGGACGACGACGCCGGCCGCGTCGAGGACTTCGCGGGCCGGCCGCTGCCGCTCTACCCCGCCTGCAAGCAACTGGAGTCCTGGCGCATCGCGAAGTCCGTCGGCGTCGTGCTCGACTCGCTGGCCGCGACGGGCTGGGACGGGCTGGTCGACCCGCTGCCCGGCTCCCTGCGCACCGGACGCGGTCTGCTGCCGCTGCCCGAGGCGTTCGAGAAGGTGCACCGGCCGCGCACCAGGAAGGACATCACCGAGGCGAGGTCGCGGCTGAAGTGGGACGAGGGCTTCGTCCTCCAGGTGGCACTCGCCCGGCGGCGCGCGGCGGCGGCCCAGCTGCCCGCGGTGCCGAGGCGGCCGGCGGCCGGCGGGCTGCTGCACGCCTTCGACGGCAGGCTGCCGTTCTCGCTCACCGGCGGCCAGCAGCGGGTCTGCGAGGAGATCTTCGCCGACCTGGCGGCCGACCACCCCATGCACCGCCTGCTCCAGGGCGAGGTGGGCAGCGGCAAGACGCTGGTGGCGCTGCGCGCCATGCTGGCCGTGGCCGACACCGGGGGCCAGTCCGCGCTGCTGGCGCCCACCGAGGTGCTGGCCCAGCAGCACCACCGCTCGATCACGGAGATGCTGGGCGACCTCGCCGAGGGCGGGCTGCTCGGGGGAGCCGAGCACGGCACCCGGGTCACCCTCCTGACCGGTTCGATGGGGGCCAGGGCCAGGCGGCAGGCGCTGCTCGACGCGGCCACGGGCGAGGCCGGCATCGTCATCGGCACGCACGCCCTGATCGAGGACGTGGTCGCGTTCCACGACCTGGGCCTCGTGGTGGTCGACGAGCAGCACCGGTTCGGGGTCGAGCAGCGGGACGCGCTGCGCGCCAAGGGCGAGCGCCCGCCGCACCTGCTGGTCATGACGGCCACGCCGATCCCCCGCACGGTGGCCATGACGGTGTTCGGCGACCTGGAGACCTCCGTGCTCGACGAGTTGCCGCGCGGGCGCTCGCCGATCGCCTCCCACGTGGTGCCGGTGCGGGACAAGCCGCACTACCTGACCCGGGCCTGGGAGCGGGTGCGGGAGGAAGTGGCGAACGGGCACCAGGCGTACGTGGTGTGCCCGAGGATCGGCGACGACGCGAACGACGGGCCCGGGGAGCGGGCCGCGAGCGGGTCCGCGACCGCCGGCGGGTCCGACGAGACCGAGGACGGCGACGGCGGGGACGCGCAGCGCCCGCCGCTCGCGGTGCTCGACGTGGCGGCCCGCCTGGCCGAGGGCCCGCTCGACGGGCTGCGCACCGAGGTCCTGCACGGCCGCATGGCGCCCGAGGCCAAGGACGACGTGATGCGCCGCTTCGCGGCGGGCGAGGTGGACGTGCTGGTCGCGACCACGGTGATCGAGGTCGGTGTCAACGTGCCCAACGCGACCGCCATGGTGATCATGGACGCGGACCGGTTCGGCGTCTCCCAGCTCCACCAGCTGCGCGGCCGGGTCGGCCGCGGCTCCGCGCCCGGCCTGTGCCTGCTGGTCACCGACGCCCCCGAGGGCGGGAGCGCCCGGGCGCGGCTGGCCGCCGTGGCCGGGACCACGGACGGCTTCGAGCTGTCCCGGATCGACCTGGAGCAGCGCCGCGAGGGCGACGTGCTCGGCCAGGCCCAGTCCGGGGGCCGCAGCAGCCTGCGGATGCTGGCCGTCATCGACGACGAGGAACTCATCGCGGAGGCCAGGGCCGAGGCCACCGCGCTGGTCGCCCGGGACCCCGAGCTGACCGACTCGCCCGATCTGAGGACGGCGCTCGACGCGCTGCTCGACGCGGACCGCGAGGAGTTCCTGGACAAGGGCTGACGGGACCCGACGGGCCGTCAATTGTCAGTGCCACCTGCGAGAATGGACTACGTCCGCGGCAATCCAGCGGGGATTGCGGCTGTTGGACCATTGGGGGTTGCTCGATGGCATTCAGGCACACCAACGAACTGCCGCTCGGCGACAAGATCTTCCGCGTCGAGCTGGCGAGCGACGACGACCTCACCCTCACCCTGACGCTCACGGGCTGGCGCGAGACCCAGCCGGAGGCGCCCGTGGCCTCCGGCGTGCTGACCATGCCGCTGGCCGACGTGCCCGCACTCCGCATCGCCCTCAACCGCGGCCTGCGCGCGCTGGCCCTGGCGGCGGACGTCGCGGAGCCGATCCCGGACCGCGACATCCTGCGCGAGCTGTTCCCCGGGCACGGCGCGCCCTGGGTGCCGCAGCACGAGGAGGACCTGACCCGCAGGTTCCACGCGGGCGAGACCATAGCCCGGATAGCCGCCCGCTTCGGCCGCACCCCGGACTCGGTCCGCACCAAGCTCCGCGAGCTCGGGCACGACCCGCGCCGGCCCGAGCACTGCCCGCCGGACGGCTGCCTCTCCTGGTCGAGGTACGTCTCGCCCGCGCTGGTCGGCGCCGCCGAGCGGCCGGCCGAAGGCTGACGCGCGGGCCCGATCGAGCAGACCAGAGGGAACGACGGCGAGCGGCCCGGTGTCCGCGAGGAGGAGCAGGCATGACCCACCGCCCGGAGACCGGGCCGGAGCCGCCGACCGTCCCGGGGGGCCAGGTCCACGGCGGGCGGACCTACCCGGGGGACGATCCCGCCGCCCACGTGCGGCGGCTGCTGCGCCGGGCCGTCAACGCCGACCGGCCGGGCGCCGACGCCCTGGAGCGGCTGGCCGGGGCGCGGGCCTACGCGATCGAGCGCCTGCCCGATCCCCGCGGCCGTTCCGGCGGTCAGGACTGGATCGTGCTGTACGAGCACGCGTTCCTGCTCGGCCCGCGGGGCCCGGGGGACCCCGCCGGGGCCGAGCTGTGCCTGTACGAGCTTGAGCACGACCACACGCCGGACGGGGGCCTGGTGAGCGAGGTGTACGACGACGAGTCCGCCGCCGCGCGCGTCGCCAGGCGCCTGGCCCGGCCGGCCCCCGCCGGGCACCCGGTCCCGCCGGACCTCGGTGCCTGGCCGCCCGCCGATCCGGATAGCGTGGACCGGGACGGCTGACCGACGAGTGCTGTGAGGACCGCATGACCCGCGTGATCGCTGGGACGGCCGGCGGCCGACGGCTCTCCGTGCCGCCGGGCGGCGGTACCCGGCCGACGTCCGACCGGGCGCGCGAGGGCCTGTTCTCGACCTGGACCGCGCTGTGGGGGCCGCTCGACGGCGCCCGGGTGCTCGATCTGTACGGCGGCTCGGGCGCGGTCGGCCTTGAGGCGCTGTCCCGCGGCGCCGCGCACGTCCTGATCGCCGAGGCCGACGCGCGGGCCGCCGGGACCATCCGCGCCAACATCAGGTCCCTCGGGCTGCCCGGCGCCGAGCCGCGCACGGTGCGGGCCGAGCAGCTCGTGGCGGGTCCGCCCCCCGGCGCGCCCTACGACCTGGTCTTCCTCGACCCGCCCTACGCGGTGGGCGATGGCGATCTTCAGGAGATCCTGCTCACACTCGAACGGAACGGCTGGCTCACCGGTGACACCGTCGTCACGGTGGAGCGGAGCACCCGCGGGGGTGCCTTCGCCTGGCCGACCGGGTTCCAGGAACTGCGTTCCCGCCGCTACGGCGAGGGAACGCTCTGGTACGCCCGGCCCGTCGTCCACCACGTCAGCGACCGGTCATGAACGACCGGGGGAGCGAGGAAAGACCGTTGCGTCGCGCCGTCTGTCCGGGGTCCTTCGATCCCGTCACCCTTGGGCATCTCGACATTGTGGCCCGAGCCTCGAAGCTTTACGACGTCGTCCACGTCGCCGTCATGATCAACAAGTCCAAGCAGGGCATGTTCACGGTCGAGGAGCGCATCGCGCTGATCGAGGACTGCACGGCGAGCTACGGCAACGTGGTGGTGGAGTCGTTCCACGGCCTGCTGGTCGACTACTGCAAAGAGCGTGACATCCCGGCCATCGTGAAGGGCCTGCGGGCGGTCAGCGACTTCGACTACGAGTTGCAGATGGCCCAGATGAACAACGGGCTCTCCGGCGTCGAGACCCTGTTCATCCCCACCAACCCCACCTACAGCTTCCTGTCCTCCAGCCTGGTCAAGGAGGTCGCCGCATGGGGCGGTGACGTCGCGCACCTGGTGCCGGAGCCGGTGCTCGCCGCGCTCGGCACCAAGCTGCGCCGCTCCTGAGGCCCGCGGGTCCGCCCGGCGGGACGCGCACCGCCCCGCCGGGCGAACCGGTGCCCGCGAGGGGCCCGTTGGCCGTACAGTCGCCTCGTGGACGTACAGCAGAAACTTGACGAGATCGTCGCGGCGATCCGCGGTGCCAAGAGCATGCCGATGTCGGCGTCCTGCGTGATCAACAGGTCGGAGCTGCTCGGCAGGCTGGAAGAGGTGCGCCGGGCGCTGCCCGACTCGATCGCCGAGGCGCGCGAGGTGCTGGGCGGGCGCGAGCAGGTCGTCGCCGAGGCCAGGCAGGAGGCGCGCCGCATCGTCGAGGCGGCGCACGCCGAACGCGGTTCCCTCGTCGACGGCACGGAGATCGTCCAGCGTGCCCAGGACGAGGCGTCCCGCATCCTGGCCGCCGCCCGCCAGGAGGCCGAGGAGGTCAAGGCCGAGGCGGACGACTACGTGGACAGCAAGCTGGCCAACTTCGAGGTCGTCCTCGGCAAGACGATCGGCTCGGTCGACCGCGGCAGGACCAAGCTGCTCGGCCCCGAGCGGGGCGAGCCGCAAGAACTGCTCGCGCAGGCGGACGCCTACGTGGAGGCGCAGTTCGGCGCCATCGAGGCGGTGCTCACCAAGACGCTCGAAGCGGTCGGCCGGGGCCGGCAGAAGCTGACCGGCCACCGCCCCATCGACGAGCTGGCCGAACACGTCGCCGCCCAGGAGGCCCGCGACGCGGGCGAGGGCACGGGTCCTGGCGAGGGCTACTTCGACCCGCGGGCCGAGCAGGACACCTACGACTACCTCGGCGTTCCCCAGCCGCGGTCCGTTCCCCAGCCGCCTCCGCCGCCCCAGGCACCCCAGGCGCCGGCCCCGGCGATCGCGGCGGCCGATCCGGCCGCGAACGGCTGGGCCGCGAGCCCGCCGTCCTACGCCCCCGGGGCGCAGGACGGGACCCAGGGCGCGTACGACGCGCAGGCGGGGTACGCGGAGACGGCCTACGGCGCGGCCGGCTACGCGTCCGGCGGGTACGGGGCGCAGGACGGCTACGGGCCCGACGGCTACGGCACCGCGCAGCCCGGCTACGCGGCGGACCCGCGGGCGCAGCAGGGGTACGGCCACCAGGCGCCCGGCACGCTGGAGGAGACCAGCCTGTTCGACACGGGCATGATCGACGCGGAGCACCTGCGCCGCTACCAGCAGGGTCACTCCTGACCGCCGGAATTGGGTGCCCGGCGGGCCGTGAAGTATGCTGGCCCTTCGGTCGCCCCACCTGTCGTGGTCGCGGCTGCCCGCCCGCCCCTCGTCGAGGGCCGTCGTGCGCGGCTTCATCGCAGCAGGCCCAGCCATCGTGAGAAAGCAGACCGCCCTGAACGCCCCGTTGGATCGCCGAGCCCCTCTCGTGTTCGACACACGTGAGCTGGGGCGTCGTCCCGGTGCGCTCAAACGGCTCGCACGCACGGTGGAGGCCCCTGACGACTTCGGTACGGACGTCATCGGCGTGCGCCGGGGTGCCGAGCTGCACGTGGAGCTGCGCATGGAGTCCGTCATGGAGGGGGTGCTGGTCACCGGTACCGTGCACGCCCCGCTGACGGGGGAGTGCGTAAGGTGTCTTGAGCCGCTGGCCCGTGAGGCGTCGGCGGACTTCCAGGAGATGTTCTCCTACCCCGACTCCGAGAGTTCGCTCCGTCGCCCGGCGGAGCCGGACGAGGAGGAGGGCGACGAGGAAACGCTGTTCCTTCAGGGCGACTTGTTCGACCTTGAACCCGTGCTGCGGGACGCGGTGGTGCTGTCACTGCCCCTACAGCCGGTCTGCCGGGAGGACTGCCCGGGTCTGTGCCCCGATTGCGGGACACCGCTCGCGCAGGACCCCGACCACGGGCACGAGGAGCCGGTCGACATCCGTTGGGCGGCCCTTCAGGAGTTCGCCGGGCGTGCGCGTTCCGACGAGTCCGCCGGGCAAGACAAGCAAGAGAAGCCACCTCGCGGCAGCGAGGACGATCCACAGGAGAAGTAGCCGTGGCTGTTCCGAAGCGGAAGATGTCGCGCAGCAACACGCGCCACCGCCGGTCGCAGTGGAAGGCTGCGGTCCCCACTCTGGTGCGTTGCGAGCGCTGCCAGGAACCGAGGTTGCAGCACACCGCGTGCGGCAACTGCGGCACGTACAACCGCCGCCAGGTCCTCGAGGTCTGATCGGCGGGTGACAGGCTCCATGTCACACGCCAGGAGGTCGCAACCCCAGGCGTCGGTGGACACGGCCTCGTCCCTCGCGATTCTGGAAGGGCGGCTCGGCTACCGGCTTGAGCCCGCCCTTCTGGTGCGTGCGCTGACCCACCGCAGCTATGCCTACGAGAACGGTGGCCTGCCCACCAACGAGCGGCTTGAGTTCCTCGGGGACTCCGTCCTCGGGCTGGTCGTCACCGACACGCTCTACCGCAGGCATCCGGACCTCGCCGAGGGGCAGCTCGCCAAGCTGCGCGCCGCGGTCGTCCAGGCCCGGGCCCTCGCGGAGGTGGCGCGCGGTCTCGATCTCGGCGCCTTCGTCCGGCTCGGGCGGGGCGAGGAGGGCACCGGCGGACGGAACAAGGCGTCGATCCTCGCCGACACACTGGAGGCGGTGATCGGCGCGGTCTACCTCGACCAGGGGCTCTCCGCGGCCGACGAACTGGTGCACCGGTTGTTCGACCCGGTCATCGAGCGCTCCTCGAACCTCGGCGCGGGTCTGGACTGGAAGACGAGTCTCCAGGAACTGAGCGCGGCCGAGAGCCTCGGCGTGCCCGAGTACGTGATCACGGAGACCGGCCCGGACCACGAAAAGATCTTCACCGCTGCGGCCCGTGTGGGTGGCGAGACCTACGGCACCGGCACTGGCCGCAGCAAGAAGGAAGCCGAGCAGCAGGCGGCCGAGACCGCCTGGCGCGCCATCCGGGCGGCGATCGACGGCGAGCAGGGGCACGCGGCGGCGGACGGGGCGCCCGTTGCCTGAGCTGCCGGAGGTCGAGGTCGTCAGGCGCGGCCTCGCCCGCTGGGTCGGCGGCCGCACCGTCGAGGCCGCCGAGGTGCTGCATCCGCGGGCGGTCCGCCGGCATTTGGCCGGCGCCGAGGACTTCGCCGACCGCATGCGGGGCATGGCGGTGACCGACGTGCGCCGTCGCGGCAAGTACCTGTGGCTGCCGTTCGAGAACGGTGTCGCCCTGCTCGCGCACCTGGGCATGAGCGGGCAGCTGCTCGTCCACCAGGAGCGCGCCCCGGACGAGAAGCACCTGCGCGTGCGCGTCACGTTCACCGATCTCGCGCGCGGCGAGCTGCGGTTCGTCGACCAGCGCACCTTCGGCGGGCTTTCGCTGCACCCCCTGACCGAGGCAGGCGTTCCCGACGTCATCGGCCACATCGCGCGCGACCCGCTGGACGAGGAGTTCGACGAGGACGCCTTCCACGCGGCGCTGCGCCGTCGCAGGACCACACTCAAGCGCGCCCTGCTCGACCAGTCGCTCATCAGCGGAGTGGGCAACATCTACGCCGACGAGGCCCTGTGGCGGGCCGGGCTGCACTACGACCGCCCGACCGCGTCCCTCAGCCGCCGCGGCACCGCGGAGCTGGTGCGGCACGTCCGCGACGTGATGACCGCGGCGCTCGCCGTGGGCGGCACCAGCTTCGACAGCCTGTACGTCAACGTGAACGGGCAGTCGGGCTACTTCTCACGATCGCTCGATGTCTACGGGCGCGAGGGCGAGCCGTGCCGCAGGTGCGGTGGTCCCGTGCGCCGCCGCCCGTGGATGAACCGGTCGAGCTACTTCTGCCCGCGCTGCCAGCGCGCGCCGCGGACCGGCGCGGGCGCCGCGAGGGCCTGAGGCCGCCGGTCCGGCCGCGGCGGGCCCGGGTCAGAAGCCGAAGTTCTGGGTCCACCAGGGGCCGCCGTCCGCGTGGTGCACGCCGACGCCCAGGGTGGTGAAGTCGCAGTTCAGAATGTTGGCGCGGTGTCCCTCGCTGGACATCCAGCCGGCCATGACGGAAGCGGCGTCCTGCTGGCCGCGGGCTATGTTCTCGCCGCCGAGGTGGTCGACGCCCGCGGCGGCGGCCCGGTCCCAGGGGGTCGCGCCGTCGGGGTCGGTGTGGCCGAAGTAGCCCCGTTCCGCCATGTCGCGGCTGTGCGCCGCGGCGAGGGCGCCGAGCGCGGGATCGAGTGCGAGCGGTTGGCAGCCGGCCCGCGCCCTCTCCTCGTTCACGAGCGCGAGCACCGCCTCGGCCTCGGTGCCGCCCGGGTCCTGGCTCGGCTCGTGGTCCTCGCTCGGCGGCGGTGGCGCCGTGGTGGGTTCGGGAGCCGGGGGCGCGGGCGGCGGCTCCTCCTCCGGCGTCCCGCCGGCCGGGGGGCCGGAGGAGGGGGCGGGGGAGGGCTCGGGCGCCGGCGGGGCGGCGGACTCCTCCTCCGACTCCTCGTCCTTCGGCTCCGCGGTCTCCTCGGCGCTCTCCTCCTCGGTGGCGGTCTCGGGAGTCGCGCTTCCGGGGGTCCGTTCCGGCTTCTGCCCGGGCGGGGTGGGGCGGGCCGCGCCGGCCTCCTGGTCCTGGGCCCGCACGTCGTCGGTCCCCGACCCGCTCAGGCTGTCCCCGATGCCGGGCAGCAGGCCCGTTCCGACGGCCACCGCGCCCACGGTCAGCGCCGCGGAGGCGCCGATCAGACCGGTGCGCGCGTGGCCGCGGCGGCGGCGATGGCGTCCCATCAGGCAGCACCGTCCTCGTCCACTCGAAGATCACAAAATCACCCGAACGGGTGGTTGTTCACCGCGTGACCTTACGGCATCGAGGCCCGGGCACCAGGGCTCCCGAGCGTGCGCGGGGGATAGCGTGCGTCACATGTGTCCCTCACCACCGCACGCACCGCCCCCGGCCGACAGCGCCGTCCCCGTCCGGATGACCGCGTGGGTGCGCGGCCATGTGCAGGGCGTCGGCTTCCGCTGGCACACGAGGGCCAGGGCGCTGGCCATCGGTGAGCTGCGGGGTTTCGCGCTCAACACCGCCGACGGGCGGGTCCAGGTCGTGGCGGAGGGCCCGGGGGAGCGGTGCCTGTCGCTGCTGCGGTGGCTCCGGGAGGGCGACACGCCCGGACGCGTCGAGGGCGTCACCGAGATATGGGACACACCCAGGGGCGGATACGAAGGGTTCGCGATCCGCTGACACCCGCCTTTCGCCGACGGCGGGAAAGGGCCGACGAACGCTTGCCATCCCCGCTCCGACGTGCAAAGCTGCGGCAATCACCCCCACCGCGCGGGCGTTGATCCACCGCCGGACGGACGCCGCGGTCCCCGCGCGAGCGGCCCAGGAGCCGCCATGGCACTCGGGGGATACGCGGTGTGATCGTGTTGACCGTCCCACTTTTTGGTGAGACGCTGAAAGTCCCGCGCATCTCCGCCGTATGGCCGTCGCATACAGGCCGAAGCGGATGTCGCGGATTCAATCCCTCACGACCCACCACGGCTTCGGTCGGTCACTCAGTGTGGAGGACCATCCATCATGGCAAAGGCGCTTCTCGGTTACGTCGGCGGCTCCGACCCCCGAGTCCTCGCCGAGATGCGACGGCTTCAGCAGCGCGTACAGGACCTGGAAACCCAGCTGCTCCGGGTCCAGGCGGAGAACGACGCGCTCGCCGCCGCCGCTCGTCACGGCGACTCGGTGCTCGACGGCATCGACGTCTCCAAGGCAGAGCCCGCCCTCACCTGACCTCGACGACGAGGACAGAGTCGGAGGGCTCCCGCTCGCGGGAGTCAATGCGAGGGACGCTTCGGCGTCCCTTCGTCATGTCCGGGCCCATACCACCCCCGCGTTGCTTACCCACTGATCTGCCCTGCATTCCCCGCGTCGAAACGGCGAATAGCCGAGGAGCGCCGGGTAAAGTCGCACGGCGTGCACCTCAAGAGCCTGACCCTGCGCGGGTTCAAGTCCTTCGCATCGGCCACGACACTGCGCTTCGAGCCCGGCATCACCTGCGTGGTCGGTCCGAACGGCTCGGGCAAATCCAATGTGGTGGACGCGCTTTCCTGGGTGATGGGGGAGCAGGGGGCCAAGTCGCTGCGCGGCGGCAAGATGGAGGACGTCATTTTCGCCGGGACCACGGGGCGCCCGCCCCTGGGCCGCGCCGAGGTGTCGCTGACCATTGACAATGCCGACGGCGCGCTGCCGATCGACTACACCGAGGTCACCATTACGCGGACCATGTTCCGCAACGGCGGCAGCGAATACCAGATCAACGGAAACACCTGCCGCCTTCTCGATGTGCAGGACCTGCTCTCGGACTCCGGCATCGGCCGCGAGATGCACGTGATCGTCGGGCAGGGCCAGCTCGATTCGGTGCTGCACGCCGACCCCACCGGCCGCCGTGCGTTCATCGAGGAGGCGGCCGGCGTCCTCAAGCACCGCAAGCGCAAGGAGAAGGCGCTGCGGAAGCTCGACGCCATGCAGGCCAACCTGGCCCGGGTCCAGGACCTCACCGACGAGTTGAGGCGCCAGCTGAAACCGCTCGGCCGGCAGGCCGCGGTCGCGAGGAGGGCCGCCGTCATCCAGGCCGACCTCCGGGACGCCAGGCTGCGGCTGCTCGCGGACGACCTGGTCACCCAGCGCGCCGCGCTGCGCGCCGAGATCGCGGACGAGGCGGCCCTCAAGGAGCGCAAGGAAGCGGCCGAGGCGCGGCTGCGGGAGGCCGCGCGCCGGGAGTCGGAGCTGGAGCAGGAGGTCAGGACGCTCGTCCCGCGCGTGGAGCGGGCCCAGGCGACCTGGTACGAGCTCTCGCAACTGGCGGAACGGGTGCGCGGCACGGTGAGCCTGGCCGACGCGAGGGTCACCAGCTCCCGCGCCCAGGTGCCCGAGGAGCGCCGCGGCCGGGACCCGGAGGACATGGAACGCGAGGCCGCCCGAATCCGCGAGCAGGAGGCGGAGCTGACGGCGGCGCTCGACGCGGCCGGCCGCGCGCTCGACGACACGGTCGAGCACCGGGCGGAACTCGAACGCCGGCTGGCCGACGAGGAGCGGCGCCTCAAGGACGTCGCGCGCGCCATCGCCGACCGCAGGGAGGGCCTGGCCCGGCTGACCGGCCAGGCCAACGCCGCCCGCGGCAAGGCGGCATCCGCCCGCGCCGAGATCGAACGCCTCACCGCCGCCCGGGACGAGGCCCTGGCGCGGGCCTCGGCCGCGCAGGAGGAGTACGAGGCGCTGCGCGCCGAGGTCGAGGGCCTCGGCGCGGGGGACACCGAACTGGCGCGGGCGCACGAAGCGGCCGGGCGCGAGCTGGCCGAGGCCGACACCGCGCTCTCCGAGGCGCGCGAGGCCGTCACCGCGACCGAGCGGGAGCGGGCCGCGCTCTCCGCGCGCCACGAGGCGCTCGCCCTGGGGCTGCGGCGCAAGGACGGCACCGGCGCGCTGCTCGCGGCGGCCGACCGGGTCGCTGGGCTGCTCGGCCCCGCCGCCGAACTCCTGAGCGTGACTCCCGGTTACGAGGTGCCCGTCGCCGCCGCGCTCGGCGCGGCGGCGGACGCGGTCGCCGTCGAGGGCACGGCCGCGGCGGCCGAGGCGCTGGCCATGCTGCGCAAGGACGACGCGGGCCGCGCCGCGCTGCTGGTCGGCGGCGCGCCCGAGGCCGGTGGGCAGGGCCGGGCACTGCCCACCGACCCCGCGCGGCCCGCCGCCGCCGACCTGGTGAGCGGCCCCGAGAGTCTGCTGCCGGCCGTGCGCCGCCTTCTGCGCGACACCGTGGTGGTCGGCACCCTTGAGGACGCGCGCGAGCTGGTCGCACGCCACCCCGGGCTGACGGCGGTCACCGCGGAGGGCGACCTGCTGTCCGCCCACCTGGCCCAGGGCGGATCGGCGGGCGCCCCCAGCCTGCTTGAGGTCCAGGCGTCCGTCGACGAGGCGGCGGCCGGTCTCGCCCGCCTGGAGCGGCGGGCCGTCGAACTCACCGCGGCCCGGGAGCGGGCCGCGGAGCGCCGCGCGGCGTGCGCGGCGGCGGTGGAGGAGCTGGCGCGACGGCGCAGCGCGGCGGAGCGGGCCAGGGCCGAGGTGGCCCAGGACCTGGGCCGGCTCTCCGGGCAGGCCAAAGGCGCGGCGGGCGAGGCGGAACGCGCCGGCGCCGCCGTCGAACGGGCGGGTGACGAGCTGGCGCGGGCGCAGGAGCGGGCCGAGGAGCTGGCCGAACGGCTCGCCGTCGCCGAGGAGGCGGCCGACGGGGACGAGGAGCCGGACACCACGGTCAGGGACCGGCTGGCCGCCGACGGCGCGAACGCGCGGCAGACCGAGATGGAGGCCCGCCTCCAGGTCCGCACCCACGAGGAGCGGGTCAAGGGCCTGGCCGGCCGGGCCGACGCGCTGGACCGGGCGGCGCGCGCGGAGCGCGAGGCGCGGGCGCGTGCCGAGCGGCGGCGGGCGCGGATGCGGCACGAGGGAGAGGTGGCCGCCGCGGTGGCCACGGGGGCACGGCAGCTGCTGGCCCACGTCGAGGTGTCGCTCGCGCGCGCGGTCGCGGAGCGGGAGGCCGCCGAGCGGGCCAGGGCGGAACGGGAAACGGCCCTGACGGCGGAACGGAACGCCGGCCGCGGCCTGAAGGAGGAGCTGGACAAGCTCACTGACTCGGTGCACCGGGGCGAGGTGCTCGGGGCGGAGAAGCGGCTGCGGATCGAGCAACTGGAGACGCGCGCCCTGGAGGAACTGGGCGTGGAGCCGGAGGTGCTGGTCCGCGAGTACGGTCCCGACCAGCCCGTTCCGCCGTCGCCCTCGGTGGCGGGCGAGGAGGGCGCGGCCGGCGACGGCGCGCCGGAGGAGCCCGGTCCCTTCGTGCGGGCGGAGCAGGAGAAGCGGCTGCGCGCGGCCGAGCGCGCGTACCGGCAGCTCGGCAAGGTCAACCCGCTGGCGCTTGAGGAGTTCGCCGCGCTTGAGGAGCGCCACCAGTTCCTGAGCGAGCAGCTCGACGACCTGAAGAAGACGCGGACCGACCTCCTTCAGGTCGTGAAGGAAGTGGACGAGCGGGTGGAGCAGGTGTTCACCGCCGCCTACCACGACACCGCGCGCGAGTTCGAGGGCGTGTTCTCGCGGCTGTTCCCCGGCGGCGAGGGGCGCCTGCTGCTCACCGATCCCTCGGACATGCTGACCACGGGCGTCGAGGTGGAGGCCAGGCCGCCGGGCAAGAAGGTCAAGCGGCTCTCCCTGCTCTCCGGGGGCGAACGCTCCCTCACGGCCGTCGCCCTGCTGGTCTCGATCTTCAAGGCCAGGCCGAGCCCGTTCTACGTCATGGACGAGGTCGAGGCGGCCCTCGACGACACCAACCTCCAGCGGCTCATCCGGATCATGGAGGAGCTGAAGGACAGCTCGCAGCTGATCGTGATCACGCACCAGAAGCGGACCATGGAGGTCGCCGACGCCCTGTACGGCGTGTCGATGCAGGGGGACGGGGTCTCCAAGGTCATCAGCCAGCGCCTCGCCTCCTGAGGCGTTCACTTCTCGAACGCCCGCCCGCGCACACGACCCGCGAACGCCCGGTATGTGCCGATTCCGGCTTCGAGGGGTGTGCTCCCGCGCTCCGGGGACGTCGTTCCGGGTTCACCGGGTGACCCGGAGCGCAGGTGTAGGCGCCGCCTTCGCGAGCACTCGTATGTCCGGCAGTGCCGCCGGATCCGGGGAGAAGAGGACGTGAGCACCACCGCGACATCGGGCCGGGGCGGGCGGGGCACCCGCGCGCCCCACCTCAGGTACGTGATCTACATAGCCGCCACGGCAGCGCTCGGCGGCTTCCTGTTCGGCTACGACAGCTCCGTGATCAACGGAGCGGTGGAAGGTATCCGCGGCAGGTTCGACGTCTCCTCGGGGACGCTCGGCACCGTCGTCGCGATCGCGCTGCTCGGCGCCGCGCTCGGCGCGGTGGCGGCCGGGCGGCTGGCCGACCGCCTGGGCCGCATCCGCGTGATGCGGATCGCCGCCGCGCTGTTCATGGTCAGCGCCATCGGCTCGATGCTGCCGTTCACCGTGTGGGACCTGGCGTTCTGGCGCACGGTCGGCGGTGTCGCCATCGGCATGGCCTCCGTCATCGCCCCCGCCTACATCGCGGAGGTCTCGCCCTCCGAGTACCGGGGCCGCCTCGCCTCGTTCCAGCAGGCCGCGATCGTCCTCGGCATCGCGCTCTCCCAGCTGGTCAACTGGGGTCTGGTCACGCTCGCCGACGGCGACCAGCGCGGCGACCTGCTCGGCCTTGAGGCCTGGCAGGTCATGCTCGGCGTCGAGGCGCTGCCCGCCCTGGTCTACGGGCTGATGACGTTCGGCATCCCCGAGTCGCCGCGCCACCTGGTCGCCCGCGGCCGGACCGACGAGGCCAGGCGGGTGCTCGCGGACGTCGAGGGGCCGGGCACCGACCTGGACGCCAGGATCGCGGAGATCCACGACCGGATCGCCGGCGAGCGCCGGTCCAGCTGGCGCGACCTCGTCGGCGGCCGGGCGGGGCTGCTGCCCATCGTGTACGTGGGCATCGGCCTTTCCGTGTTCCAGCAGCTCGTCGGCATCAACGTGATCTTCTACTACTCGAACTCGCTGTGGCAGTCCGTCGGCATCGACCCGGACGACTCGTTCTTCTACTCCTTCACCACGTCCATCATCAACATCGTCGGCACCGTGATCGCGATGCTGCTCGTCGACCGCATCGGGCGCAGGGCGCTGCTGCTGATCGGCTCGGTCGGCATGACGCTGATGCTCGGGCTCACCGCGTGGGCCTTCTCCTACACCCGGGGCACGGGCGAGGACATCAGGCTGCCCGACGCACAGGGAACGGCCGCACTGGTCGGGGCGCACGGCTTCGTGCTGTTCTTCGCGCTCTCGTGGGGCGTCGTGGTCTGGGTGCTGCTCGGCGAGATGTTCCCCAACCGCCTGCGTGCCGCCGCGCTGGGCGTCGCGGCCTCCGCCCAGTGGATCGCGAACTGGGCGATCAGCCAGAGCTTCCCCACCCTCTCGGAGTGGAACCTGTCGGGCGCCTATGTGATGTACACCGTCTTCGCGCTGCTGTCGATACCGTTCCTGCTGGCCTTCGTCCCGGAGACCAAGGGCAAGTCGCTTGAGGAGATGGGCTGACGCCCCGGGCCCGCCGACGCGGCACCGGGGCGGGAACCGGGACGGCGGTACGTTAGGAGCGTTGCCCCTCCGCCAGGTCCACCAAGGGAACCGATGGACATTCTGATCCTCATCGTCATCATCGCCGTGGTCGCGGTCGCCGTGATCAGCGGGCTCGTCGTCAACGGCCGCCGCAAGCAGGCCCCTCCGCCGCCGGACGGGACGCGGGCGCGCCCCGCGCCGCCCGCGGAGCCGCAGGTCGGAGACGACGCCGCGCCCCCGGTGACCGAGGAGGAGCGCCGGGCCATCGAGGAGGTCACGCTCCCCGGCCCGGAGGCGCCCCCCGCGCCCCCGGCCCCCGAGGTGGAGGTCCCCGAGCCGGCCGCGGGCCGCATGGTCCGGCTGCGGGCCAGGCTCGCCAGGTCGCAGAACTCGCTGGGCCGCGGCCTGCTCACCCTGCTGGCGCGCGAGCGGCTCGACGAGGACACGTGGGAGGAGATCGAGGAGATCCTGCTCACGGCCGATGTCGGCCCCGCACCCACCGTCGAGCTGGTGGAACGCCTGCGCGAGCGGGTGCGGGTCCTCGGCACGCGCAGCCCGGAGGAGCTGCGGGCGCTGCTGCGCGAGGAACTGCTCGCCCAGCTCGGCACGGATCTGGACCGCGAGGTGCGCACCGAGGGCGGCGTCTCGCCCGAGGGCGAGGAGCGCCCCGCGGTGATCCTGGTCGTCGGAGTCAACGGCACGGGCAAGACCACGACCACGGGGAAGCTGGCGCGCGTGCTGGTCGCCGAGGGCCACTCGGTCGTGCTCGGCGCGGCCGACACCTTCAGGGCGGCGGCGGCCGACCAGCTCCAGACCTGGGGCGAGCGGGTCGGCGCCCGTACCGTGCGCGGCCCCGAGGGCGGCGACCCGGCCTCGGTGGCGTTCGACGCGGTCAAGGAGGGCATCACCCAGGGCGCCGACGTGGTCCTCGTGGACACGGCGGGCCGGCTGCACACGAAGTCCGGCCTGATGGACGAGCTGGGCAAGGTCAAGCGCGTCGTCGAGAAGCACGGGCCGGTCGGCGAGGTGCTGCTGGTCCTGGACGCCACCACGGGACAGAACGGCCTGACCCAGGCCAAGGTGTTCGCGCAGGTCGTCGACGTCACGGGGATCGCCCTGACCAAGCTCGACGGCACGGCGAAGGGCGGCATCGTGGTCGCCGTCCAGCGCGAGCTGGGCGTTCCGGTCAAGCTGGTCGGCCTGGGCGAGGGGGCCGACGACCTGGCGCCGTTCGACCCCGAGACCTTCGTCGACGCGCTCCTGGCTTGATCACCGGCGGCCTGGTCACCGGCGGCCTGGTCACCGGCGGCCTGGTCACCGGCGGCCCGGTCGCTCAGGCGGCCGGGCGCCTCATCCGGTGGCAGGCGTAGGCCAGGGTGCCGAGCAGCAGCCGGGCGGGCGGCGGCGCGGCCGTTTCGAGGCCGGGGGCGCGCAGCCAGCGCACCGGGCCGCGGCCCGCGTGCCCGGAGGGCGGCGCGGTGATGTGGTGGCCCGTGCCGAGGGCGCGCAGGCCGGGGAGCGCCGCGTCCCAGCCCATGCGGTACAGCAGGTGCGGCAGCCCCGCCGCGGCTCCCGGGGCGACGAGGAACCACGCGACGCGGTGCGGGGCGAGGGCGACGGCCCCGAGCGGAATGCTCATGCGTTCGAGCCGGGGGAGTGCGCACCGGGCCGCGGCCTCCGGGACTTCGAGGACGTCGAAGCGGTCGCCCGTGGGCAGCAGGACGGCGGCGTCCGGCGTGCGCGCCCAGGTCCTGAGCACGTCGTCGAGCGTGGCGCCCGCGGGTACGACGCGCCCGCGCGGCAGGGGGTGCGCGCCCGGCGCGGGGCACGCGCGGGCGCCGCACGAGCAGACCGGGCGCCCGAGCGGGCCGGAGCCGCGCACGGCGCGTGCCCCCGGCGCCACATCCCAGCCCCACAGCCCGGTGTACTCCGCCACGGCCGTGGTGACGGGGGTCCGGTCGGCCCGTCCCGGGCGCCTGGGGGAGAGGCGCAGATCCTTGAGGTCCCGCATGCCGGCGATCGTGAAACCCATACACTCTCCAACTGGCCGCCGCCATCGGTGGTTACGGGACGGGCGCGGAGCGTGAAAGGCGCGCGGTGGGGTATGTTGCGCCCCCATAGTGCTTCTGCACAACCGGCTTCGAACACCGTCCCTCTCAGTGAAGCGCGTGGGGCGGGTACGAGTGTTCTCGCGGAGGGGTGGCGAATGGTGGCGATTGGAAGTGGCCCTCTCCCGTGCCGGTGATCGTAGGATTACTTTCGGTGCACTCGTAGACGCGGTGTCAGCAGACGCCACGCGGCTTCGCACGCCAGGCCAACACGCGGGATGGGGGGCGCAACTGTGGACGGCAAGGACGGCGGTACCGGCGGTATCCCCGGCAGGGGACCGAACGAGCGGCTGGGGTCGTGGTTCCGGCGAAGCGGCTGGTCGAAGGGGGAGCTGGCCCGCCAGGTCAACCGCCGCGCCCGCCAGCTCGGCGCGCACCACGTCAGCACGGACACCTCCCGCGTGCGCCGCTGGCTGGACGGCGAACAGCCGCGCGAGCCCATCCCCCGCATCCTCTCGGAGCTGTTCTCCGAGCGCTTCGGCTGCGTCGTGGGGGTGGAGGACCTCGGCCTGCGCTCGCTGCCTCGCTCGGCCGCCGTCTCGGGCGTCGACCTGCCCTGGGCGGGGCCGCAGACGGTCGCGCTGATCAACGAGTTCTCGCGCAGCGACCTCATGCTCGGCCGCCGCGGTTTCCTGGGCACCTCGCTGACCATGTCGGCCGGGCCCGCCCTGATAGAGCCCATGCAGCGCTGGCTCGTGCCGACGCCCGGCCTGCCTGAGCCGGCCCCCGGGGCGCGGCTCTCGCCGCTGCCGGTGCGCGACGGTTCCGGCGCACGCCGCATGGCCGGTCTCTCCGAGCCCGAGCTGTCACAGCTTGAGGCGTCGACCGCCCAGTTCCGCCGCTGGGACGCGCAGGCCGGCGGCGGGCTGCGGCGCAAGGCGGTCGTCGGCCAGCTCCACGAGGTCACCGACCTGCTCCAGGAGTCCCACGGCGAGGACGCGCGCCGCCGGCTGTTCCGGATCACGGCCGAGCTGTCGGAGCTCGCGGGCTGGATGAGCTACGACATCGGCCTCCAGCCGACCGCGCAGAAGTACTTCGTCCTGGCGCTGCACGCCGCCAAGGAGGCCGAGGACCGGCCGCTCGGCGCCTACGTGCTGTCCAAGATGAGCCGCCAGATGATCCACCTCGGGCGGGCCGAGGACGCGCTGGAGCTGATCCACCTCGCGCAGTACGGCAGCCGCGAGCGCGCCACCCCCCGCACCCAGTCGATGCTGTACGCCCTTGAGGCCCGGGCCTACGCCACCCTGGGCCAGCCGCCCAAGTGCCACCGCGCGGTCAGGATGGCGGAGGACGCCTTCGCCGAGGCGGGCCCGGGCGACCACGACCCCGACTGGATCGGCTTCTTCTCCGAGGCCGAACTGCACGCGGAGAACGCCCACTCCTACCGCGACCTCGCCTACGTCGCCGGCCGCAGCCCCGCCTACCTCTCGCGCGCCAGGCCGCTGATGGAACGCGCGGTGGAACTGTTCGCCGCCGAGTGCGAGGCCGACCCGGCCGGCGGTCACCAGCGTTCGTATGCACTCAACCTGATCGGGATGGCCACGGTGCACCTGCTCGACCGCGAGGCCGAGGCCTGCGCGGAGCGGGCGAATCACGCCACCGCGCTCGCCGGCAGGCTGCGTTCCGAACGCGTCAACAACCGGCTCCGCAAGACCTGGTCCGCCGCGGAACGCGCGTTCGGACGCCTGCCGGAAGTCACCCAGGTGACCGAACGGCTCTCCGGGGAACTCGGGGAAAACGAGGCCAGCAGGGCCGGGTGAGCCGACCGCGGGACCGGGGCGGTCCCGCGCCCGCCGACCGGCGCGCGCCGGCCGCCGCCTCCTGCGCGCGCCGGCCGCACCGTTGAGGCCCGCGTGGCCGGATTTCCACCCCGGCCCGCGCCGCTCCGGTCCCGGCCGCCGGCCTGCGCGCGCCGCCCCCGCCGCCGGAGCCGTTTCATGACCGCGTAACACCCCGCGTGCCATCGTCACGCCTGCGAAACAAACGGCTCCATCGACCGAAACGGCTCTCGGAGAGCCTGTGGCGCATCCTGCCCCTCGACCCCGATCGCCCGCACGGGTCGCCACTCCGAGGAGACGTTCACGTTGGAAGCAGCTGATATCGCTTTTGTAGTGATCTGTGCCGCATTGGTCATGTTGATGACGCCCGGACTCGCCTTCTTCTACGGCGGCATGGTGCGGGTCAAGAGCGCGCTGAACATGCTGATGATGTCCTTCATCGCCCTCGGCATCTCCAGCGTGCTGTGGGTGCTGTACGGCTTCACGCTCGCCTTCGGCACCAATTACTCCGACGCCGACGACGGCGGCCTGATCGGCAACCTCGACTTCCTGGGCTTCCAGGACATCACCGCGGACAACAGCGACATGCTGGCCTTCGCGGTGTTCCAGCTCATGTTCGCCGTGATCACCCCGGCCCTCATGAGCGGCGCGCTCGCCGACCGCGTCAAGTTCAGCAGCTGGGCGCTGTTCATCGCGCTGTGGATCAGCGTGGTCTACTTCCCCGTCGCCCACTGGGTCTGGGCCTCCGACGGCTGGCTGTTCGAGCAGGAGGTCATCGACTTCGCCGGCGGAACGGCCGTGCACATCAACGCGGGAGCCGGAGCACTCGCCGCGGTCCTGGTGATCGGCAAGCGCGTCGGCTTCAAGAAGGAGCCGATGCGCCCGCACAACCTGCCCATGGTCCTGCTCGGCGCCGCGCTGCTGTGGTTCGGCTGGTTCGGCTTCAACGCCGGCTCCGCCCTCTCGCCCAACGGCACCGCCGCCCTGATGGCCCTCAACACCCAGGTCGCCACCGCGGCGGCCATCCTCGGCTGGCTGGCCTACGAGCGCATCCGCCACGGCGCGTTCACCACGCTCGGTGCCGCGTCCGGCGCCATCGCCGGCCTCGTCGCCATCACCCCGTCGGGCGCGCACGTCACCCCGCTGGGCGCGATCCTCATCGGCCTCGTCTCCGGCGCGATCTGCGCCTGGGCCGTCAGCCTCAAGTACAAGCTCGGCTTCGACGACTCCCTCGACGTGGTCGGCGTCCACCTCGTCGGCGGCCTCGTCGGCACCCTGCTGGTCGGCTTCCTCGCCACCGACGGCCTCGGCGGCTTCGAGCAGTTCGGCAAGCAGGCGCTGGGCGCGTTCGCCGTCATGGCCTACTCCTTCGTCGTCACGTACCTGCTCGCGCAGCTGATCCAGCGGACCATCGGGTTCCGCGCCTCGGAGGAGGAGGAGGTCGCGGGCCTCGACCTGGCGTACCACGCGGAGACGGGGTACGACTTCAGCCAGTCAGGGACCGGCACGGTGCCGGCCGCAGGCAGCGTTCCCGTGACCGCCGACGCGGCGGCCGGTGAGAAGAAGGTGGACGCATGAAGCTCATCACCGCGGTGATCAAGCCGCACCGGCTCGACGAGGTCAAGGACGCGCTCCAGGCGTTCGGCGTGCACGGCCTGACCGTCACCGAGGCCAGCGGCTACGGCCGCCAGCGCGGCCACACCGAGGTGTACCGCGGCGCCGAGTACACCGTCGACCTGGTGCCCAAGGTGCGCATCGAGATCCTGGTCGAGGACTCCGACGCCGAGCAGCTGGTCGAGGTCGTCGTGAAGGCCGCGCGCACCGGCAAGATCGGGGACGGCAAGGTCTGGAGCCTGCCCGTCGACACGGCCGTCCGGGTACGCACCGGCGAACGCGGCCCCGACGCCCTCTGACACACCAGGCACACCAGGAGCTGGGGACCGGATGACGGCGGAGACGACACCCACGACCGACAACGCCCCGGGCCCCGGCGGCGGTTACGCCGCGGCCCGGCTGCGCCTCCTCACCACGGAGGCGCGGCCGGGCCCGCCGCGCCGCGCCCACCTCGCCCGGCTCACCGACCAGTGGCTCGCCGGCCTGTTCGACCGGGCCGCGCGCCCCGGCCGGGCCGCCCTGCTGGCCGTCGGCGGCTACGGCCGCGGCGAGCTGTCCCCGCGCAGCGACCTCGACCTGCTGCTGGTCCACGACGGCACCGCGTCGCGCGCGGACATCGCCGCGCTCGCCGACCGGCTGTGGTACCCGGTGTGGGACCTGGGCATCGCGCTCGACCACTCCGTGCGAACCCCGACCGAGACGCACGCGGCCGCGGCGGCCGACCTGAAGGTCCACCTCGGACTCCTCGACGCCCGGCACATCGCCGGGGACGCCGCGCTCACCGCGGACCTGCGCGCCGGCCTGCTCGCCCAGTGGCGCTCCCAGGCCCCCGCCCGCCTCCCCGAACTGCACGAACTCGGCCGCGAGCGCGCCCGCCGGCACGGCGAGCTGCCCTTCCTGCTCGAACCCGACCTCAAGGAGGCCAGGGGCGGCCTGCGCGACACCACCGCGTTGCGTGCCGTCGCCGCCTCCTGGCTCGCCGACGCCCCCAGGAGCGGCCTCGAAGCCGCCCGCGGCACCCTGCTCGACGTCCGCGACGCGCTGCACCTCACCACCGGGCGGGCCACCGACCGGCTCGCGCTTGAGGACCAGGACCAGGTGGCCGCGGCCCTCGGCCTGCTCGACGCGGACACCCTGCTGCGCCGCGTCTACGAAGCGGCCCGCACCGTCTCCTACGCCTCCGACGTCACGTGGCGCGAGGTCGGCCGCGTGCTGCGCGCCCGGTCCGGGCGCGGCCGGCTGCGCGGCCTGCTCGGCTCCCGCACCGCGCGGCGGACCGCACCGGCGGAGCAGCGCACCCCGCTCGCCGAGGGCGTTGTCGAGCAGGACGGCGAGGTCGTGCTCGCCCGCACCGCGCGCGCCGACCGCGACCCCGTGCTGCCGCTGCGCGCCGCCGCCGCGGCGGCGCAGGCCGGCCTGCCGCTGGCCCTGCCGGCCGCCCACGCGCTGGCCGCGGCCGACGCCGCGCTGCCCGTGCCCTGGCCGGCCGAGGCGCGCGAGCAGTTCGTCACCCTGCTCGGCGCGGGACCCGACACCGTTCCGGTCTGGGAGGCCATGGAGGCCGCGGGGCTGATCGCACGCCTGCTGCCCGACTGGGAACGCGTCCGCTGCCGCCCGCAGCGCAACCCCGTGCACCGCTGGACCGTGGACCGGCACCTGGTCGAGACGGCCGTCCGCGCGGCGGCGCTCACGCGCCGCGTCGGCCGCCCCGACCTGCTGCTCGTGGCCGCGCTGCTGCACGACATCGGCAAGGGCTGGCCGGGCGACCACAGCGTCGCGGGCGCGACCATCGCCCGCGACATGGCGGCCCGCATCGGCTTCGGGGCCGCCGACACCGACGTGCTCGCCACCCTCGTGCGCCACCACCTGCTGCTGATCGAGACCGCGACCCGGCGCGACCTGGACGACCCGGCCACCGTCGAGCACGTCGCCGAGGCCGTCGGCGACCGCTCCACCCTGGAACTGCTGCACGCCCTCACCGAGGCCGACGCGCTCGCCACCGGGCCCGCCGCGTGGTCGGGCTGGCGGGCCGCACTGCTCGCCGACCTCGTCGCACGCGTCGCCGCCCGGTTCGAGGAGGGCGCCGCGCCGGCCCGTCCCGCCCCGGCCGGCACCACGGTGGCCGGCGAACGGCTCGCGGTCGAGGCGGCGCGCACCGGCGCGCCCGTGCTCGCGCTGCGTCCGCGCGCCGATGAGGGGGCGGCCGACGAGGACGGGGGGCGTGCCGAGGAGCCGGAGCCGGTGGGCGTCGAACTGATCGTCGCCCTGCCGGAGCGGCCCGGGGTGCTGCCCGCCGTCGCCGGTGTGCTCGCCCTGCACCGGCTCACGGTGCGTTCCGCCGAACTGAGCGTCGTCGACCCCGTGGGCCAGGGGCCGGTGCTGCTGCTCGACTGGCGCGTGGCCGCCGAGTACGGCTCGCTGCCCCAGGCGGAACGGCTGCGCGCGGACCTGGTCCGCGCCCTCGACGGCGGGCTCGACATCGCGGCGCGGCTCGCGGAGCGGGAGGCCGCCTACCGCGGCCCGCGCCGCAGGACGCCGCTGACGCCGCCGCCGCGCGTGACCGTCGCGCCCCTGGGCTCGCGCGTGGCCACCGTGATCGAGGTGCGGGCACAGGACGCCCCTGGCCTGCTGTACCGCATCGGGCACGCCCTCGACGCGGCCGGGGTGGCCGTGCGCAGCGCGCACGTCAGCACGCTCGGCGCCAACGCCGTCGACGCGTTCTACGTGACCGCGCCGGGTGGCGAGCCGCTGCCGGCCGAGGAGGCCGCGGGGCTCGCGCGTGACCTGGAGCGCGCGCTGGCCGGAAGGTCCGCCGCCACCGCGGGCTGACCGCGGGGGCGGCGGGCGGATACGCTGGAGGGCACCGCCGATCCGTCCGCCGATGTGTAAGGAACCGCCAGCGCCGTGTTCGACACTCTCTCCGACCGCCTTGCGGCAACGTTCAAGAACCTCAGGGGCAAGGGCCGCCTGAGCGAGGCGGACATCGACGCCACGACGCGGGAGATCCGGATCGCCCTGCTGGAGGCGGATGTCGCGCTGCCGGTCGTGCGCGCGTTCATCAAGCAGGTCAAGGAACGGGCCCTGGGCGCCGAGGTCTCCCGGGCGCTGAACCCCTCGCAGCAGATCGTCAAGATCGTCAACGAGGAACTGGTGGCCATCCTCGGCGGCGAGACCAGGCGGTTGCGCTTCGCCAAGAACCCGCCCACCGTGATCATGCTCGCCGGCCTCCAGGGCGCGGGCAAGACCACGCTCGCGGGCAAGCTCGGCCGGTGGCTCAAGGCCCAGGGCCACACCCCGCTGCTCGTGGCCTGCGACCTCCAGCGGCCGAACGCGGTCAACCAGCTGTCCGTCGTGGCCGAGCGGGCCGGCGTCGCGGTGTTCGCGCCCGAGCCGGGCAACGGCGTGGGCGACCCGGTCAAGGTGGCCGAGGACTCCCTCGTCCACGCCAGGGACAAGCAGTACGACGTCGTCGTCGTCGACACCGCGGGCCGGCTCGGCATCGACGAGGAGCTGATGCGCCAGGCCGCGGACATCCGCGACGCGGTCGAGCCCGACGAGGTGCTGTTCGTCGTCGACGCGATGATCGGCCAGGACGCGGTCACCACGGCCGAGGCGTTCCGCGACGGCGTCGGCTTCGACGGCGTGGTGCTCTCCAAGCTCGACGGCGACGCGCGCGGCGGCGCGGCCCTCTCCATCGCGCAGGTCACGGGCCGCCAGATCATGTTCGCGTCCAACGGCGAGAAGCTGGACGACTTCGACGCGTTCCACCCGGACCGCATGGCGTCCCGGATCCTCGGCATGGGCGACGTGCTCACCCTGATCGAGCAGGCCGAGCGCACGTTCAGCCAGCAGGAGGCCGAGAAGCTGGCGGGCAAGCTGGCGAAGGGCCCCAAGGAGTTCACGCTCGACGACTTCCTGTCGCAGATGGAGCAGGTCCGCAAGATGGGCTCGATCTCCAAGCTGCTCGGGATGATGCCCGGCATGGGGCAGATGCGCGAGCAGATCAACAACCTCGACGAGCGCGAGGTCGACCGCACCGCCGCGATCATCAAGTCGATGACGCCGGGCGAGCGTGCCGACCCCAAGATCATCAACGGGTCGCGCCGGGCCCGCATCGCCCGCGGTTCCGGCGTCGACGTGAGCGCGGTCAAGGGACTCGTCGAGCGCTTCTTCGAGGCGCGGAAGATGATGTCGCGGATGGCGCAGGGCGGCGGCATGCCGGGGATGCCGGGCGTGCCGGGGCTCGGCGGGCCGGGCGGCGGCAAGCGCAAGGGCAAGCCGCAGAAGAAGGGCAAGGGCGCCAGGCGTTCGGGCAACCCGATGAAGCGCCAGGCCGACGAGCGCGCCGCCGCGCAGCGCGGCGATGGCACGGCGGTGGACCCGGCCGACTTCGAACTGCCCAAGGAGTTCCGGGACATGCTGCCGCCCAAGTAGACCCGTGCGCGGGGCGGGGGGCCGGGAGCCGTAGCATTCCCGCCATGACCAAGGCTTCCGCGCCCACCCCCAGGGCGGGCGAGGTCCCCCGCCGGTGCCGGGACGTCGTCGCCGAGGCCGAGCCGGCCGGCAGCGGACCGGTGGGCGGTACGACGGCCATCCGGCCGTACGGGTACGGCCTCCGGAGGCGGGTGCGGCGGGAGACGAACGCGCGCACCACGGCGGTGGGCGCGCGCAACGCCTGCCTCCCGACGCTCGTCCCCCAGCCCCACCTGTCTCCGAAGCGCGCGGCACCGACGTGGTGCTCGGCCGCGACGCGCCGGCGGAGCGTTTCACCGATGCCGTCAACACCCCCGCCCTCGAAGGGATGACGGGCGGCAGGGCGCCTCAACGGGGCACGGGCCGCGAGCCGGGGCAGAACCTCTCCCGCGCCTCCGGTACCGGATCGGTGCCGGAATCGGACGACGCCCCGGGCACCGCGGCCGTCGTGGGACGCTCCTCCTGAGCCACCGCAAGGGCGGCGAACTGACTGGTAGGTGCAAATTCGTGGACTTGCCCCGGAATCGGAACACCTCGGGGGCTTCGCTCGTTAGCTACGACGTGAGCACGACACAACCAGTTCCAGTACTCGCCGCCGAGCTGGCACACGCGTGGGCCGACATTCAACGGCACCACCCGGAGCTGCCTGACCTGGCCGCGCCCGAATCACTGATCGGGGAGTCCTCGTCCGCCTGCGGCTCCGAGCTCTCCTTCGAACGGCTGCTGCACGAGGCCGTCCACGGCATCGCCGCCGCCCGGGGGGTCAGGGACACCTCCCGGGCCGGGCGCTACCACAACCGGCGTTTCCTCGCGATCGCCGAGGAGCTCGGCCTCGATCACAGCGACGATCCGCATCCGAGCAGCGGTTTCTCGCTGGTCACGATGAACCCCGAGACCAAGCGGCGCTACCGGCCCACGGCCGAGCGGCTGCAACGCGCGCTCAAGGCGCATGTGGCGGCCACCGCGACCGACACGAAACGGAGTTTCCGCGGGCCCGCGGCCCGGCACGGATCCTCCGGCGGCGGTGTGCGCGTCAAGGCGGTCTGCGAGTGCGGGCGCAACGTCCGCGTCGTGCCGTCGGTGCTCGCGCAGGCACCGATCGTGTGCGGAGCGTGCAAGAAGCCCTTCCAGATCGCGGAGGCCATGACCGTGGCGGCCTCGGCCTGACGGGCTATGGCAGAATTACCCGTTGAACTCGGCAGTCGCACAGGACCCCTCTCTCCTCCGGCTGGCGCGTCCACCGGACTTCCGGTTCCGCAACCCCACGCGGCCCGCCGGCGGTCCACCACGTCAACACGCAGGAGACACCACACTCGTGGCAGTCAAGATCAAGCTGAAGCGACTGGGCAAGATCCGTTCGCCGCACTACCGCATCGTCGTCGCCGACTCGCGCACGCGCAGGGACGGCCGGGCCATCGAGGAGCTGGGGCTGTACCACCCGGTGCAGAACCCCTCGCGCATCGAGGTCGACACCGACCGCGTCCAGTACTGGCTGGGCGTCGGCGCGCAGCCGACCGAGCCGGTGCTCGCCATCCTCAAGGTCACCGGTGACTGGCAGAAGTTCAAGGGCCTGCCGGCCCCGCCGCCGATGAAGGTCGCCGAGCCGAAGCCGGACAAGCGCGTCCTGTTCGAGGCCGCGGCCAAGGAATCCGGTGGCGAGCCCCGGGGTGAGGCCATCACTCCGAAGGCGAAGAAGGGCGAGAAGAAGGCCGACGCCGAGGCCGCCGCGGCCCCGGCAGAGTCGACCGAGGGCTGACAATGCTCGAAGAGGCCCTGGAGCATTTGGTGAAGGGCATCGTCGATCATCCCGATGAGGTCCAGGTCGCCTCGCGCACCCTGCGCCGCGGGCGGGTCCTTGAGGTCCGGGTCCACCCCGAGGACCTCGGCAAGGTGATCGGCCGCAACGGCCGGACCGCGCGTTCGCTGCGCACGGTCGTGGGCGCACTCGGCGGCAAGGGCATCCGTGTCGACCTCGTCGACGCGGACGAGATCCGCTGACCGCGTCACCGGTATCGCAACCAGGGCCGGAGCGGCGACAGCCGCCCCGGCCCTCGG
Organism: Streptomyces marincola; assembly: GCF_020410765.1. Lineage (NCBI taxonomy): Bacteria > Bacillati > Actinomycetota > Actinomycetes > Kitasatosporales > Streptomycetaceae > Streptomyces > Streptomyces marincola. The sequence continues at coordinate 5,391,680 of NZ_CP084541.1, forward strand.
TTTCTTTCTGAGAACGGACTTACAGTGCACGTCGTCGTCGCGCGCATCGGCCGGGCCCACGGCATCAAGGGCGAGGTCACCGTCGAGGTCCGCACGGACGAGCCCGAGGTGCGGCTGGCCCCCGGGGCCGAGCTGACCACGGAGCCGCCGGAGGCGGGCCCGTTGACCGTGGAGGCGGCTCGGGTGCACAGCGGCCGGCTGCTGCTGCGGTTCGCGGGGGTGGCCGACCGCACGGCCGCCGAGTCCCTGCGCGACACCCTGCTGGTCGCCGAGGTCGACCCGGCGGAGCTGCCCGAGGACCCGGAGGAGTTCTACGACCACCAGCTGCTCGGCCTCGACGTCGTCACCACGGACGGCACCGCGCTCGGCCGGGTCAGCGACATCGCCCACCTGCCGGGGCAGGACCTGCTGATCGTGGCGCGGCCCGAGGGCGGCGAGACGATGATCCCGTTCGTCGCCGAGATCGTGCCCGACATCGACCTCGACGCCGGCCGGGCCGTGGTGGACCCGCCGCCCGGTCTCCTCGACGGCGGCGACGCGTGAGGCGGTGCGCACGATGACCGCGGAGCCGGACGGGCCGGGAGAAGGGGACGCGCCGGGGCGCGGCATGCGGCTCGACATCGTCACGATCTTCCCCGAGTACCTGGACCCGCTCGGGGTCTCGCTCGTCGGCAAGGCCCGCGCGGCGGGGCTGCTCGACGTCCGGGTGCACGACCTGCGCGCCTGGGCGCACGACCGGCACCACACCGTCGACGACACCCCCTACGGCGGCGGCCCCGGCATGGTGATGAAGCCCGAGCCGTGGGGCGAGGCGCTGGACGCCGTGCTCGCCTCCGGCCCCGAGCCGCGGGGCCGCCCGCCCGTGCTCGTCGTTCCGACCCCGAGCGGGCGGCCGTTCACGCAGGAGGTCGCGCACGAACTGGCGGCCGAGCCCTGGCTGATCTTCACTCCGGCCCGGTACGAGGGCATCGACCGGCGGGTCGTCGAGCACTACGGGGCACGCCTTGAGGTGCGCGAGCTGTCCATCGGCGACTACGTGCTCGCCGGTGGCGAGGCCCCCGTGCTCGTCATGGTCGAGGCCGTCGCGCGCCTGCTGCCCGGGGTGCTCGGCAACGCGCAGTCGCACCGGGACGACTCCTTCGCGCCCGGTCCGATGGCCGGCCTCCTGGAGGGCCCCGTCTACACCAAGCCGCCCGAGTGGCGCGGGCGCGGGGTTCCCGAGGTGCTGGTCAGCGGCCATCACGGCCGGATCGCGCGGTGGCGCCGCGACGAGGCGCTGCGCAGGACCAGCGAAACCCGGCCCGACCTGGTCGAGGGGGCCGACCCCGCGGCGTTCGACAAGCACGACCGCGCGACCCTGTCCGCCCTCGGCTGGCGGCAGGGACCGGACGGCCGATTTGGGCGCCCGTCGGCGGACGTGGAAGAATAGGCCGCTGGCCCTGCCCGCATCCGGCGCGCGACCCTGCCACAGGGGGACCGCCGCCCGTCGGCGCGGCTGGGCGCACCCAATCCACCAGCACGATCGTTTCCGCTGATGACCTGTGGCATCGGCGAGGAAAGCAGCAGGCCATGAACCTCCTGGACAACGTCGATTCCGCGTCCCTGCGGGACGACATCCCGGCCTTCCGCCCGGGTGACACCGTCAACGTGCACGTGCGCGTCATCGAGGGCAACCGGTCCCGCGTGCAGCAGTTCAAGGGCGTCGTGATCCGCCGCCAGGGCTCCGGCGTCCGGGAGACCTTCACCGTGCGCAAGGTCAGCTTCGGCGTCGGTGTCGAGCGGACCTTCCCCGTGCACACCCCGGTCGTGGAGAAGATCGAGCTCGTGACCCGCGGCGCCGTCCGCCGCGCCAAGCTCTACTACCTGCGCAACCTGCGCGGCAAGGCCGCCAAGATCAAGGAGAAGCGGGAGAACTGACCCGCCCGCGCCGCCGGTTACGATCGCGGCGTGACCGATTCCGACGCGCAGCCCCCGGAGCGCGACCGCCCCGCCGGACCGGTGAAGGTCTGGCTTCGGTGGTCGCGCTCCGTGCGTCTGTGGGTGGTGGTGGCGCTGAGCACGCTGGTGCTCTCGGTGCTCACCAGCACGTTCGTGATGCAGCCGTTCCTCATTCCCAGCGGCTCGATGGAGGCCACGCTCCAGGTCGGGGACCGGGTCATCGTGAACAAGCTCGCCTACCGCTTCGGTGGCGAGATCAGGCGCGGGGACGTCATCGTGTTCGACGGCACGGGATCGTTCGTGGCCGGGGATTCGGACCCCGGCCTGTTCGGCCGCCTGCTGCGCGGGGCCGGCGGAGCGGTCGGGCTGGCCACGGGATCGGAGACCGACTACGTGAAGCGCGTCATCGGGGTCGGCGGGGACCGGGTGCGGTGCTGTGACGAGCGGGGCCGCGTCGAGGTCAACGGCGAGCCCCTGGCGGAGCCGTACCTGTACCCGGGGGACGAGCCCTCGCGGGTCGAGTTCGACATCGAGGTCCCCGAGGGGCGCCTGTGGGTGATGGGCGACCACCGTTCCGACTCGGCGGACTCCCGGGAGTACCTGGGGGCCCCGGGCGGCGGCACCGTGCCCGTCGACAAGGTGATCGGCCGTGTCGAGCTGATCGGCTGGCCGGTCGACCGATGGGGATGGCTGCGGTCGGCCCATGGGTGAACGGGGAAAGCCCAGGCCGGGCCGACGGTGGAGTGCCGGGGCCGGCGCCGCGGCCGACCGGTCGGCGGCGCGGTCGACCGCGGGCGACGAGGCGCGCCCCACGCTGCGCGGGCCGGGGGAGGGGCGCGCGGACCGGCGCCGGGCCGCCAAGCGCATCAAACGCCGCAAGCGGCTGCGGGCCACGCGGGAGATACCCATACTCGTCGGCACCGCGCTGATCATCGCGCTGGCGCTCAAGACGTTCCTGGTGCAGGCGTTCGTCATCCCTTCCGGTTCCATGGAACAGACGATCCAGGTGGACGACCGGGTACTTGTCGACAAACTGACGCCCTGGTTCGGCTGGGAGCCCTCCCGGGGCGACGTCGTCGTCTTCGCGGACCCGGGCGGCTGGCTGGAGCCGGGGGCGGTCGCGCAGGAGGAGGGCGGGCAGGCGCCGTTCGGGATACGGCACGTCCAGCAGGCGCTCGCGTGGGTCGGGCTGCTGCCGAGCGAGGACGACCAGGACCTGATCAAGCGCGTCATCGCCGTCGGCGGTGACACCGTGGTCTGCTGCGACGAGCGCGGGCGGGTCACCGTCAACGGCACCGGGCTCGACGAGCCGTACCTCTACCCGGGGAACGAGCCCTCGCGGATCGAGTTCGAGGTGACCGTGCCGGACGGGCGGCTGTTCGTCATGGGCGACCACCGTGCGAATTCGGCCGACTCCCGGTATCACCTGGATGACGAAGGGCAAGGTACCGTACCGGTGGACTCAGTCGTCGGCCGAGCGGTCGTGATCGCCTGGCCGCTCGGACGCTGGCAGCACCTGGGCGGCACGGAGGCGTTCGCGGATGTGCCCGATGCCGCCGCCGGCGCGGTCGACGCACGGGCCACCGGAGGCGAGAATGCCATCGGTCCCGGCAATCAAATAGCGCGACTCCCGATCCCTGCGGAACTCCCGCTCGTTATGGGAGTGGTGGGCCTGCTCCGGACGTCGGGCAGGCCGGAGCGGAGCGTGAGGAGCGAATGTGGGGGATGTAGCGGTGGATGCGCGATCCGGCTCGGACGACGACCCGGAGAACCGCCCGCAGCCACCGGGGGCCACCCCCTCCGGCGGCGACTCCCCCGGTGCGGCGCCCGGCGCGCCCGGCTCCGGCTCGGATCCCGGCTCCGCCCCGGGCGAGGACGTGCCCGAGACCCAGGAGAGCCGTAGGGAGCGGCGCAAGCGTGCCGCGAAGCAGCGCTCGTTCTGGAAGGAGCTGCCGATCCTGATCGGCATCGCCATCGTCCTGGCGCTGTTGATCAAGACGTTCCTGGTGCAGGCGTTCTCCATCCCGTCGAACTCCATGCAGAACACGCTCCAGCAGGGCGACCGGGTGCTGGTGGACAAGCTGACGCCGTGGTTCGGCGCCGAGCCCGAGCGCGGCGAGGTCGTCGTGTTCCACGACCCGGGCGGCTGGCTCGGCGACAGCCCCGAGAGCGAGGGCGGCCTCGGCACGGCCGTGCAGAACGCGCTGAGCTGGATCGGCCTGATGCCCTCGGCCGAGGACCAGGACCTGATCAAGCGCGTCATCGCGATCGGCGGCGACGAGGTCGCCTGCGCGGAGAACGGCCTGGTCACGGTGAACGGCGAGACGCTGGACGAGAGCGACTACCTCTTCCCGGGCAACACCCCGTGCGGCGACCGGCCGTTCGGCCCGATCACCATCCCGGACGGCGAGCTGTGGGTGATGGGCGACCACCGGCAGGACTCGCTCGACTCCCGCTTCCACCAGAACCTCTCGGGCGGCACCGTGCCCGTGAGCGAGGTGGTCGGCCGCGCCGTCGTGATCGCCTGGCCCGTGGGCCGGTGGAGCACGCTGCCGGTGCCCGACGGCTACGGAGCCGTCGGCGACGCGGCTGCCGCCGCGCTGTCGCCGGCGGCGCTCGGCGTGGCGGGGGCGCTGCCGCTCGTGCTGTGGCGCCGGCGCAGGCTGCTCGACCGGGCGGTCGCCGCCGCGGCGGACCAGGGGCCGCGGGCCGCCGGTCCGGCCGCGCCGGAGCCGGAAGGCGAGCGGGAGTCCGGCGCGGAACGCCGGGGCTGACTCCCCCCGCGCCCGCCGTCCGGATAGGGTCGGCCTTCCGGGCAGCGAGCGGGAGGGGGCCTCCATGGGCACAGTCGCGGGCCGCGGTGGGCGGGCCGGCCGGGTGCTCTCCGGCCTCGCCGTGGGCGTCGGGTGCGTGCTGCTGCTGGGCGGCTTCGTCCTGGCGGCCGTGCTGTACCAGCCGTACACGGTGCCGACCGGTTCGATGGCTCCCTCGGTCGCGTCGGGCGACCGCGTGCTCGCGGAGCGCATCGACGGCGGCGACGTCAGGCGCGGTGACGTCGTGGTGTTCCGCGACGCGGCCTGGGGCGAGGCGCTGATGCTCAAGCGCGTCGTCGGCGTGGGCGGGGACACCGTCGCCTGCTGCGCCGAGGACGGGCTGCTCACGGTGAACGGCACTCCGGTCGAGGAGCCGTACCTGGACGAGGAGTACGCCGCCGCGCCCGTGCGCTTCGAGGCGGCGGTGCCCGAGGGGGAGCTGTTCCTGCTCGGGGACGACCGGACGGATTCGCTCGACTCGCGGAGCCTGCTCGACGAGGCGGGTGCGGGAACGGTTCCGCGCGACGCGGTCTCCGGGCGGGTCGAGGCCACGGTCTGGCCGCCGGATCGTTTCGGCTTGCTCGCGGCGCCCGGGGGCTTCGGGGACCTGCCGGGCGGAGCGTCGGGCTCCGGGCCGCTGCGGCCGATTTTCTGGGCGACCACGAGCGGTGCGCTGCTCATCGTCGTCGGCGCGGTCCTGGGGCGTTCGGCCCGGCGCCGGGCTGGGACCGCACCGCCACGGCGTGCTGACGCCGCCGGTGACGCACAATGAGGGAACGCACGGCTGAAGGGGATCACGCCATGAGTGCCGAAGACCTCGAAAAGTACGAGACCGAGATGGAGCTGAAGCTCTACCGGGAGTACCGCGACGTGGTCGGGCTATTCACGTATGTGATCGAGACGGAGCGGCGTTTCTACCTCACGAACGATTACGAGATGCAGGTGCACTCGGTGCAGGGTGAGGTGTTCTTCGAGGTCTCCATGGCCGATGCGTGGGTGTGGGACATGTACAGGCCCGCGCGTTTCGTCAAGCAGGTGCGCGTGCTGACGTTCAAGGACGTGAACATCGAGGAGCTGAACCGCAGCGAACTCGACCTGCCCGAGGACTCCGGGTTCGGCGGCGGCGAGCGGAACGACTGACCTGGGAGTTCACCCGAACGGGGGACGGGGTTGTCCACAGGCGCGGACGTGTCCACAGATCGCGGCGCGGGCCGTTCCGGCGGCGCCGGGTGCGGCACTCTGCCCGCATGACGGTCATCGGTGCGTTCCTTTCCGTGATCCTGCTGGTCGCCTCCGCCGCACCTCGGCTGCCGGCGGACGCCCCGGGCCCCGGCCGGGCGGCCCCCGCGGCCCACTGGCCGGTGCCGGGCGCCGACGGTGCGGCGCGCCCGCTGATCGGCCGCTTCTGGGAGCCGCCGCCGCGGCCCTGGGCCGCGGGACACCGCGGGGTCGACCTCGTGACGGTGCCGGGGGCGCCCGTGCGCGCGGCGGCCGACGGCACGGTCGCCTTCGCCGGGCGGGTCGCCGGACGCGGCGTGCTCACCATCGAGCTGACCGCGGGCCCTGGCGTTCCCGACGGCCTGCGCCTCACCTACGAGCCGGTTCTCGCGACGGTCGCGGTGGGGGACCGGGTCGCGGCGGGCGCGCGGGTCGGCACGCTGGCGGCCGGGCCGTTCCACTGCGCCGGCCCCTGCCTGCACTGGGGGCTGCTGCGCGGGAAGGCCTATCTCGATCCGCTCTCCCTGCTGCCGCGTCCGCTACGCGGGCCCTCCAGGCTGCTGCCCGTCGAGGGTGTCCTGCTGCCGGAGGAGCGGTCCCGCCACCCCGTCGAGCGCGAAGCGCACCGCGTCCGCCGTGAGCCGGTCGACCGGCGGCGGCGAGGGCGAGGCCGCGCAGTGGACCGCGGCGTCGACCACGCCCTGGAGCAGGGCCGCCGTCACGCGCGGCTCGGCGTGGCCCAGGTCGGCCAGGACCGCGACGACCATGTCCATCAGGCCGGCGTGCGCCGCCCTGATCCGCTCCCACGCGGCGTCGGGTGGCAGACCGGCCGCCGCGGCGGCCTCCCGGTCGCCGGCGGCCAGGGCCATCAGAGCCCGGTGGTGGCTGTCCGTGGCGAGCGCGAGCTGCCGCCCCACATACGCCGCGATCTTGTCCCGAGGACTGCCGGCCACGGTCATCGCGGCCTCGATCTCGGCGGCCCACAAGGGCAGGTCGACCGCGCACAGCTCCTCCACCAGGGCGGCGCGGGACGGGAAGTACTCGTACACCGAGGACCTGGCGAGTCCGGTGCGCCGGGCGAGGGCCGGGAAGGTCATCGCCTCGACGCCGCCTTCGGCCAGCAGGGCTCTGGCGGCGTCGAGCAGGGCGCCGCGCTGCATTCTGCGGTGCTCGGCCACCGTGGCCGCTCGGATCCTGGGCACCTCCTCACTCTAAGGGCTGTCCGTGGTCCCCGGCAGAACAGCGCACGGCGTCCGACGCGGCGCCGCGCCGGACGCAGGCAGGGCGGCCGTGCCCTCGGGCCGCCGGGCCGGGGTGCGTGCCGGGCGTCGCGACGGGGCAGGGGAACGCGCGTGCGCCGCTTCGGCGTTCACCCTCTGAGGTCGGCGAGCTTGGCGCGCAGTTGGAGCACGGACTTGGTGTGGATCTGGCTCACCCTGCTCTCCGTCACGCCCAGCACCTCGCCGATCTCCGCGAGGGTCAGTCCCTCGTAGTAGTAGAGGGTGACCACGGTCTTCTCCCGTTCCGGCAGGGTGTTCACGGCGCGGGCGAGCAGTCGGCGCAGCTCGCGGTCCTCGGCCACCTCGACCGGATCGTCCGCCGCGGTGTCCTCCAGCGTGTCCATCAGGCTCAGCCGGTCGCCGCCCTCCGGCCCCGAGTGCAGCAGCTCCTCCAGGGCCACGACGTTGGCCAGCGACAACTGGCCGAAGACGGCGTGCAGTTCCTCCAGTGAGATCTCCATCTCGGCCGCCACCTCGGGCTCCGACGGCGTGCGCCGCAGGGACGCCTCCAGCGTGGCGTAGGCCCGTTCGATGGCGCGGGCCTTCTGCCGCACCGACCGGGGAATCCAGTCCAGTGCCCGCAGTTCGTCGATCATCGCGCCGCGGATACGGGTGATGGCGTACGTCTCGAACTTGATCGACCGCTCCGGGTCGAACTTCTCGATGGCGTCGATGAGCCCGAACACCCCGGAGGAGACGAAGTCCGCCTGCTCCACGTTCGACGGCAGGCCCACGCTGACCCGGCCGGCCACGTACTTGACCAGCGGGCTGTAGTGCAGGATCAGCTGCTCCCTGAGCCGCTCGTCGCCGGTGGCCTTGTACGAGCGCCACAGCTCGGCGAGCGCGGTGGGGGCGGCGGGGGTCGTGGCGCCGTCCGCCGCGGCCCGTGCTGCCGGAGCCGCGTGCTTGGGCCCCAGGAAGTGCTGTGGCATGCGTTGTCTTGAGCCGTTCTTCGGTGGTGCGTGCGGGGGGTGCCGGCCGAGGGCGGCGAAAACCCTGTGAGCGTAGCGTGACTGCGGGGTCGCTTTGCGCACGTGACGTTCCCGGAGGTATGCGCAGATACGTTCCGCTGGCCGCACCGTGGGGTTATGGCCCCGCCCCCGCGCGGATCGCGGGGCCGTCCGCGTGTCGGGGGCCGCCCCGGCACAACTGCCAGCGGTCGGCCACGCGTTCGACGAAACCGAGGGAGTGCAGCTCCTTCAGCCTGGCCTCGGCCGCCCCCGGGCTGGTGCAGGCGCTCGCGGCCACCTGCTCGACCGTCGCGGGACGTGTCGCGGGCAGCGCGTCGAGCACCAGCCCGGTGGGTGGCGCCAGCAAATCCCGCGGCACGGCAGGACCGGTGTCCTCGGAGGCCAGCTCCCCCATGTCGCCCACGAGTTCGACGATGTCGGCGGCATCGCGGACGAGCGTCGCCTCGCCCCTGATCAGGCGGTGCGCCCCGGCGGAAAGACCCGAGGTGACCGGCCCCGGCACCGCCATCAGGTGCCGGCCGAGCCGGCGGGCGTGCCGCGCGGTGATCAGCGAGCCGCTGCGCCCGGCCGCCTCCACCACGACCGTGCCCCGGGTGAGCGCGGCGATCACCCGGTTCCGCTGGACGAAGCGCCCCCGCGTCGGCTGCGCACCCGGCGCCAGCTCCGCCACCAGCAGTCCCGAACGCGCGATCCGGCCGATCAGCTCCCGGTGCGCGGCCGGATAGCCGACGTCCACGCCGCAGGCCAGCACCGCGACCGTCGAGCCGCCCACCGCGAGCGCCCCGCGGTGCGCCGCCCCGTCCACGCCGTGCGCGGCACCTGAGACCACCGTCCAGCCGCGCTCGGCCAGCGCCGTCGCCAGGTCGGCGGCGACGTACGCCCCGTAGTCCGTGCAGGCCCGCGAGCCCACGAGCGCGACCGAGCGCAACGCGACGAACCGCAGGGAGCACGGCCCGCGCACCCACAGGCCGATCGGGCGGCCGGGTCCCAGGTCGTCGAGCTGACTCGGCCACTCCCGGTCGCCCGGGCACAGGAAGCGGCCACCGAGCGCGGCGATCCGTTCGAGATCGGCCGCCGGGCGGGTGTGCGCGGCTCGCAGCCGCATCCCGGCCCAGCGCTCGGCGCCGGTGCGCGCCGGCGGCTGCCCGCCGTCCCGCAGCGACTCCCACGCCCGCACGGGCCCCACCTCGGCGAGCCAGCGCCCCACGCGTTCGTCGCCCGGTTCCGTGATGCGCGCGAGCGCGGCCCTGGCCAGCCGGTCCCGCGCGTCGGGCCCGCTCACGGCAGGGATCCCGCGACGCCCGCGCCCCGGCGCACGCCGGTCCGCAGTTCGAGTGCGGCGTCGACGTCCTCGGCGGTGGGCCGGCCGCGCCCCGCGAGGTCCGCCACCGTCCACGCCACGCGCAGCACCCGGTCGAGGCCCCTGGCGGTCAGCAGACCGCGCTCCAGGTCGCGCTCCGCGCGCGCCAGCGCGCCGGGCCCCGGCGCCCACCTGGTGCGCAGCTCGTGCCCCGGCACCTCGCCGTTGGCGCGCCAGCCCGTGTCCGCGTAGCGGGCCCCGGCCCGCTCGCGGGCCGCCCGCACCCGTTCCGCCACGACCGCGGTGGACTCGCCGGGCACCCGCGCGGTCAGCTCGGCCCGGCTCACCGGCTCCACCCGCACCCGCAGGTCGACGCGGTCGAGCAGCGGCCCCGACAGCCTGGCCCGGTAACGCGTGACGGCGCTCGGCGGGCACAGGCAGGGCTCGCCGGCCGAGCCGTGCCTGCCGCACGGGCACGGATTGGTGGCCAGGACCAGGAGCACCCGCGCGGGCATCCGCACCGCGCCGGCCGCCCTGGCCACCACGACGTACCCGGACTCCAGCGGCTGGCGCAGCGCGTCGAGCACCCGGCCGCTCATCTCGGCCGCCTCGTCGAGGAAGAGGACCCCGTGGTGGGCCAGGGACACCGCGCCGGGGCGGGGCACGCCGCTGCCGCCGCCGACGAGCGCCGCCATCGACGTGGAGTGGTGCGGGGCGCAGTAGGGCGCCCGGTCGATCAGCGCGCGGCCGGGCGGCAGGAGTCCGCCCACCGAGTGCACGGCGGTCACTTCGAGCGACTCCCGCCTGCTCAGCGGCGGCAGCAGTCCGGGAAGCCGCTCGGCGAGCATCGTCTTGCCGGCCCCTGGCGCGCCCTGGAGCAGCAGGTGGTGCCGTCCCGCGGCGGCCACTTCGAGGGCGCGCCGCGGCGTCCGCTGCCCCGAGACGTCGGCCAGGTCGGGCGCCGGCCCCGCGGGCACGCCCCCGAGGACGAGGCCGAGCGGCTCGCGCGGGCCGGCTCCTGCCCCGGCGGGGCCCGCGCCCCTGCCGTCCGGCGGTGGCTCCTCTGGCACCGGTTCGCCGCGCAGTACCGCGATCAGCTGGCGCAGGCTGCGCACGCCGAGCACGGCGACGTCCGGCACGAGCGCGGCCTCGCCCGCGGCCTGCTCGGGCACCACGACCTGCCGGCAGCCCGCCCCGGCCGCCGCGAGCACCGCGGGCAGCACGCCGCGCACGGTCCTGACCCGGCCGTCGAGCGCCAGCTCGCCGATCATCATCACGTCCGCGATCGCCCCGGGATCGATCTGCTCCGCCGCGGCGAGGACGCTGCACGCGACCGCCAGGTCGAAGCCGCTGCCGCACTTGGGCACCGCGGCCGGGCTGAGGCCGACGGTCAGCTTCTTCTGCGGCCAGGGGGAACCGGAGTTGGTGATGGCCGCGCGGACGCGGTCCCGGCTCTCGCTCAGCGACTTGTCCGCGAGCCCGACGAGGGAGAACGCGGCCACTCCGGGCTCCAGGTCGGCCTGGACCTCGACCACCACGCCCTCCACGCCCGTCAGGGCCACCGCGCAGGTCCGCGCGCAGGCCATCACGCCACCCCCCGCGCGTGCTCGACCACGGGCGCCCCGCGCGGGGGCAGCAGCACGCCGATCAGGTCGATGCGCAGGCCGCCGGGCGGCGGCTGCTCGAACACCGTGAGCCACCGCTCGCTCAGCCACCAGTGCGCGAGACGGCGCAGCCGGTCGGCCTTGGCCGGGGTCAGCGCCGCCATCGGGTGCTGGAACCCGCCGCCGCGCCGCGTCTTCACCTCGCAGATCACCACGGCGGCGCCGCCGTCGGCCGTCCGGTCCTGCGCGACGATGTCGATCTCCCCAGCGCGGCAGCGCCAGTTCCGATCGAGGACCGTCATCCCCGTGTCCCGCAGCCGCCGGACGGCCACGTCCTCCCCGAAGCGCCCGAGCGCCCCTCGCCGGTTCATCCGCCTCACCTCCGGTTCCGAAGGTGGGGCAGCCGCGCCCAAGAAGTGGATCTTGGTGGACAACTCGGCGCCTGTGGACAACCTCGTCACCCCATCGGGCGAGGTGGTGACCTGTCGCCCGGGCCTGTTCCGGTCCCGTACACTGCTCGTGGCGATCCGGAGACACGGATCGACCTCGCATGCCCCGCCACCTCGGCGCCCGGTCCTTTCGCGGCGCCTCGGTGGCCGCGTCTCTCGGTCCGCGGATCGGCCCCCTGCCGGGGACTCCCGCGGCGCAGCGCGCCGGGGCGTCAGGTGCGCCGCCCGGCCGGACGGCGCAGACAACCGAGCATCCACAAGGAGAACGGCCATGGCCGTCGTCACGATGCGGGAGCTGCTGGAGAGCGGCGTCCACTTCGGGCACCAGACCCGCCGCTGGAACCCGAAGATGAAGCGTTTCATCTTCACCGAGCGCAACGGCATCTACATCATCGACCTGCTCCAGTCGCTGTCGTACATCGACCGCGCCTACGAGTTCGTCAAGGAGACGGTCGCCCACGGCGGCACCGTCATGTTCGTCGGCACGAAGAAGCAGGCCCAGCAGGCCATCGCCGAGCAGGCGGCCCGGGTCGGCATGCCGTACGTCAACCAGCGCTGGCTGGGCGGCATGCTCACCAACTTCTCGACCGTGCACAAGCGGCTCCAGCGCCTGAAGGAGCTGGAGCAGATCGACTTCGACGACGTGGCGGCCTCCGGCCTCACGAAGAAGGAGCTGCTGGTCCTCTCCCGCGAGAAGGCGAAGCTGGAGAAGACGCTGGGCGGCATCCGCGACATGCAGAAGGTGCCCAGCGCCGTCTGGATCGTCGACACCAAGAAGGAGCACATCGCCGTCGGCGAGGCCCGCAAGCTGAACATTCCGGTCGTCGCGATCCTCGACACCAACTGCGACCCCGACGAGGTCGACTACAAGATCCCGGGCAACGACGACGCGATCCGCTCCGTCACGCTCCTCACCCGCGTGATCGCCGACGGCGTCGCGGAGGGCCTGATGGCCAGGTCGGGTGCCGCGGAGGCCAAGGGCGGCGAGAAGCCGGCCGGCGAGCCGCTGCCCGAGTGGGAGCGCGAGCTGCTCCAGGGCGCGGAGGCCAAGGCCGACGAGCAGCCCGCCGCTGAGCAGCCCGCCGAGGAGAAGCCGGCCGACGAGCAGCCCGCCCCGGCCGCCGCCGAGGCGACGGGGACGCCCGCCGAGCAGAGCAGCTGACGCCAAGCGATCCGAACGACACCCCGGAAGAGAATCACGTAACCATGGCGAACTTCACCGCCGCCGACGTCAAGAAGCTCAGGGAGCTTTCCGGCGCCGGCATGATGGACTGCAAGAAGGCCCTGGACGAGGCCGAGGGCGACGTCACCAAGGCCGTCGAGATCCTGCGCGTCAAGGGCCAGAAGGGTGTGGCCAAGCGCGAGAGCCGCACCGCGGAGAACGGCGCGGTCGTCGCCCTCATCGCGGACGACCACACCTCGGGCGTGCTGGTCGAGCTGAAGTGCGAGACGGACTTCGTCGCCAAGGGCGAGAAGTTCCAGGCGGTCGCCCAGGCCATCGCCGAGCACGTCTTCGCGACCGCGCCGGCCGACCTGGCCACGCTGCTCGCCTCGGAGATCGAGCCGGGCAAGTCGGTCAAGGACTACGTCGACGAGGCGAACGCGTCCCTCGGCGAGAAGATCGTCCTCGACCGCTACGCCCGCCTCTCCGGCGGTTACGTCGCCTCCTACCTCCACCGCACCAGCCCTGACCTGCCGCCGCAGGTCGGTGTCCTGGTCGAGCTGGACCGGGAGAACGCCGACGCCGCCAAGGACGTCGCGCAGCACATCGCCGCGTTCGCGCCGCGCTTCCTGACCCGGGAGGACGTGCCCGAGGACGTCGTCGAGAACGAGCGGCGCATCGCCGAGGCGACCGCGCGCGAGGAGGGCAAGCCCGAGGCGGCCCTGCCCAAGATCGTGGAGGGCCGGGTGAACGGCTTCTTCAAGGAGAACGTCGTGCTGAACCAGCCGTTCGCCAAGGACAACAAGAAGACCGTGCAGAAGGTGCTGACCGAGGAGGGCGTGGCGCTGAACGGCTTCGCGCGCTTCCGCGTCGGCGCCTGACCTCGGCGGGCGCACCGCGCCGCCGCGCCCTGGGCGGCGGCGCGGACGTTACCCGGCTATTGTCGGGCGGAAGGCCGTCCGGCCGTGGCACCGCACGGCCGGCGCGACCGCAGTTGTGACGAGGAGGCCATTGCCCGGCAAGGGAACCGCAAGGGTCCACCGGCAGTGGCCTCCTCGGTGTGTGTGCACGAGGAGAGGTCCATGAACAAGGACGACAAACCCCGCCGCTTCCTGCTGAAGCTGTCAGGTGAGGCCTTCGCCGGCGGCGGCGGACTCGGCGTCGATCCCGACATCGTGCACAAGATGGCCAGGGAGATCGCGGCGGTCGTGCGGGACGGCGCGGAGATCGCGGTCGTGATCGGCGGCGGCAACTTCTTCCGCGGCGCGGAGTTGCAGGTGCGCGGGATGGACCGGGCCCGTTCCGACTACATGGGCATGCTCGGCACCGTCATGAACTGCCTGGCCCTCCAGGACTTCCTGGAGAAGGAGGGCATCGACTCGCGCGTGCAGACGGCGATCACCATGGGGCAGGTCGCCGAGCCGTACATCCCGCTGCGCGCGGTGCGCCACTTGGAGAAGGGGCGCGTGGTCATCTTCGGCGCGGGCATGGGCATGCCCTACTTCTCGACCGACACCACGGCCGCGCAGCGCGCACTCGAGATTCACGCCGAGGCGCTGCTGATGGGCAAGAACGGCGTGGACGGCGTCTACGACTCGGACCCCGCGAAGAACGCGTCCGCCGTGAAATACGACGCGCTCGACTACGGCGAGGTCATCACCAGGGACCTGAAGGTGGCCGATTCCACGGCCATCACCCTGTGCCGGGACAACGAGCTGCCGATCCTTGTCTTCGAACTGCTCGCGGAGGGCAATATCGCCCGTGCGGTAAAGGGTGAGAAGATCGGCACACTCGTGAACAGCCAGGGGCGGCGGACCTGAAGCGGCACGCGGCCCGCCGCACGCAACGTCATTCACGTCACACACATCGAACCAGGAGCACGTGGTGATCGAAGAAGCCCTCCTCGAAGCCGAGGAGAAGATGGAAAAGGCGGTCGGAGTCGCCAAGGACGATCTGGCCGCGATCCGCACCGGCCGTGCCCACCCGGCGATGTTCAACAAGATCGTGGCCGAGTACTACGGCACCATGACGCCGATCAACCAGCTGGCGTCGTTCTCGGTCCCCGAGGCCCGCATGGCCGTGGTGACCCCCTTCGACAAGACCGCGCTGCGCAACATCGAGCAGGCCATCCGGGACTCCGACCTCGGCGTCAACCCGACGAACGACGGCCACATCATCCGCGTGGTCTTTCCCGAGCTGACCGAGGAGCGGCGCCGGGAGTTCATCAAGGTCGCCAGGACCAAGGGCGAGGACGCCAAGATCTCGATCCGCGGGGTGCGGCGCAAGGCCAAGGAGATCATGGACAAGGCCGTCAAGGACGGCGAGGTCGGTGAGGACGAGGGCCGCCGGGGCGAGAAGGAGCTCGACGACACCACCGCCAGGTACGTCGCGCAGGTGGACGAGCTGCTCAAGCACAAGGAAGCCGAGCTGCTCGAAGTCTGACTCCGAGAAGGACGCTGTCATCCGTGAACGAATCATCCTGGGGGCCGCCCCCGGCCGCCGGATTGGTCGGGCGGGCCGAGCGGACGCACCCTGTTCCGGCGGGTCCCGTGCGCGAAACTCGACAGGCGACGCAAACTCCCCCTATGTCGATCGTGCCCGACCCGTCCGGCGGTGAGCCGGAGCAGCGTCAAGACCGCTCGGGCCGGCGCCCGAGGAAGCGCGCGGGGCGCAACCTGCGCGCGGCCGTGGGGGTCGGGCTCGGCCTCGGGGCCGTGGTCCTGGTCGCGCTGTTCGTGTACAAGCCGCTCTTCCTCGGCGTGATAGCGGTGGCCGTCGTCGTCGGGATGCACGAGCTGGCCACGCGCCTGGCCGAGAGCAAGAACATCCGGGTGCCCCTGCCGCCGCTCGCGGTGGGTGGCGCCGCCATGGTCCTGGCCGGGTATCTGGGCGGGGCCGAGGGCGCGTGGGTGGCCGTCGCCCTGACGGCGCTCGCGGTGCTGCTGTGGCGGATGGTCCGGCCGCCGGAGAACTACCTGCGGGACGTCACGGCCGGCGTGTTCGTGGCGTTCTACGTGCCGTTCCTCGCGACGTTCGTGGCGCTCATGCTGGCCGCGGACGACGGCTCCTGGCGGGTGTTCACGTTCCTGCTGCTCACCGTCGTCAGCGACACCGGTGCCTACGCGGTGGGCTGGCGCCTCGGCCGCCGCAAGCTGGCGCCGCGCATCAGCCCGGGGAAGACCAGGGAAGGGCTTGCCGGGGCCGTGGTGTTCGCCATGGCGGCGGGCGCGCCGTGCATGCACTTCCTGATCGACGGCGGCACGTGGTGGCAGGGCCTCGTCCTCGGGCTCGGGGTCGCGCTCAGCGCCACCCTCGGCGACCTGGGCGAGTCCATGATCAAACGCGACCTCGGCATCAAGGACATGGGCCGGCTGCTGCCCGGCCACGGCGGCATCATGGACCGCCTCGACTCGCTGCTCCCGACGGCCCCCGTGGTGTGGCTGCTGTTCCTCGCCTTCGTCGGCGCGTCGTAGCCGCTGTTCCCCGCGGCGGGCCCGCCGCCGGTAACGGGTGCCCCGCCGCGTCTGCGACACTGGCAGGACCATGCCTGCACCTGGAGAGCTGACGTTCGTCGCGCCCCGCGGGGCCGCGAAGCCGCCGCGGCACCTCGCCGACCTCGACCCGGCGGAACGCCGCGACGCGGTCGCCGCGCTCGGCGAGAAGCCGTTCCGAGCGCGACAGCTGTCGCGCCACTACTTCACCCGCCTGACCGATGACCCGGCCGACTGGACGGACGTGCCCGCGGCGGCCAGGGAACGCCTCGCGGGCGCGCTGCTGCCCCGGCTGATGACCGTCGTGCGGCACCTCGCCTGCGACGACGGCGCCACCCGCAAGACGCTGTGGCGCCTGCACGACGGCACGCTGGTGGAGTCGGTGCTCATGCGGTACCCGGACCGGGTCACGATGTGCGTGTCCTCGCAGGCCGGCTGCGGGATGAACTGCCCGTTCTGCGCGACCGGCCAGGCCGGGCTCGACCGCAACCTGTCGACGGCGGAGATCGTGCACCAGATCGTCGACGGCATGCGCGCGCTGCGCGACGGCGAGGTGCCGGGGGGCCCGGCGCGGCTGTCCAACATCGTCTTCATGGGCATGGGCGAGCCGCTGGCGAACTACCGCCGCGTCACCGGCGCCATCCGCCGGCTCACCGACCCTGGTCCTGACGGCGTCGGGCTGTCGCAGCGCGGCATCACCGTCTCCACCGTCGGGCTCGTGCCGGCGATGCGCCGGTTCGCCGAGGAGGGGTTCACCTGCCGGCTCGCGGTGTCCCTGCACGCGCCGGACGACGAGCTGCGCGACACCCTGGTGCCGGTCAACACCCGCTGGAAGGTCGCGGAGGTGCTCGACGCGGCGTGGGCGTACGCCGAGCGTTCGGGCCGCCGCATCTCGATCGAGTACGCGCTGATCCGGGACATCAACGACCAGGCGTGGCGCGCCGACCTGCTCGGCCGCCTGCTGCGCGGCCACGGCGCCCACGTCAACCTCATCCCGCTCAACCCGACGCCCGGCTCGAAGTGGACCGCGTCGCGGCCCGAGGACGAGCGCGCGTTCGTGGCCGGCCTCGAACGCCACGGCGTGCCGGTGACCGTCCGCGACACCCGGGGCCAGGAGATCGAGGGGGCCTGCGGCCAGCTCGCGGCGGCGGAGCGGTAGCGCGCGCTGCTATCGTGGCCGGGGGACCGATCACCAGGTCTTCACACATTCCGACAGGGGAGCGCTCGCAGCGCTGAGAGTGCGGCACCGGCCGCAGACCCTCGAACCTCGCCCAGATCATGCTGGGTAGGAAGTTCGGATCGCTCTCGTGCTGCCCGCGTGTCCTGTCCACGCCTCACGAAAGCGGCACGATGAGACGCAGCCTGACAGTCGTCCCGGTACTCGGCCTGCTCGCGGTCGCCTGCGGCGGCACCGACGAGGGCTCGGGCGGCGACGAGGTGACCCTGGTCACGCACGACTCGTTCACGGTCTCGGACGCGGTGCTCGACCGGTTCACCGAGGAGACCGGCTACACGGTGCGCGTCCTGCGCGGCGGCGACGCCGGCGTCATGGTCAACCAGGCCGTGCTCTCCCGGGGCAACCCGCAGGGCGACGTGCTGTTCGGCATCGACAACACCCTGCTCACCCGCGCCCTGGACGAGGACGTGTTCACGCCGCACGAGGCCGAGGGGCTCGCGGCCGTGCCCGAGCGCTTCCAGCTGGACGCGGGCGAGTACCGGGTCACGCCGGTGGACACCGGTGACATATGCGTCAACTACGACCGGGCCTGGTTCGAGGAACGGGACCTTGAGCCGCCCGCGACGTTCGACGACCTGGCCGACCCCGCCTACCGGGACCTGCTGGTCGTGCAGAACGCCGCCACCTCATCGCCGGGGCTCGGCTTCCTGCTCGGCACCGTCGCCGCGTACGGGGCGGACGGCTGGCAGGACTACTGGCAGCGGCTGGCGGACAACGGCGTCGAGGTCGTCGACGGCTGGGAGCAGGCGTACAACGAACGGTTCTCCGGCGCGGGCGACGGCGACCGCCCGCTCGTCGTCTCCTACGCCTCCTCGCCGCCCGTCGGAGTCGTCTACGGCGGCGAGGAACGCCCCGAGCAGGCGCCGACCGGCGTGCTGACCGACACGTGCTTCCGGCAGATCGAGTTCGCCGGGCTGCTGGACGGCGCGGCGAACGAGGAGGGCGGCCGGGCCCTGCTCGACTTCCTGATCAGCAGGGAGTTCCAGGAGGACATGCCGCTCCAGATGTTCGTCAACCCCGTGCGCGAGGACGCCGAGCTGCCCGAGGAGTTCACCCGTTACGGCGAGGTCGTCGAGGAGCCGTGGACGGTCGGCCCCGAACTCATCGCCGCCCACCGGGACGACTGGGTCGACACGTGGACCTCCGTGGTACTCGGATGAGGCACGCGGCGCACCGCGCCGCGCTGCTCGCGGGTCCGCTGGCCTTCTTCGCGCTGTTCTTCGCCTACCCGGTCGCGGCCATCACCGACCGCGGGCTGCGGCCCGACGGGGTGTGGCAGCCGGGCCGGGTGGCCGAGGTGCTGGCGGACCCGGGCGTGGCGCAGGTGCTGTGGTTCACCCTGTGGCAGGCCGCCGCCTCCACGGTGCTGACGCTGGCGCTCGCGCTGCCGGGCGCCTACGTCTTCGCGCGTCTTGACTTCCCCGGCAGGCGGCTGCTGCACGCGTTCGTCACCGTGCCGTTCGTGCTGCCCACCGTCGTGATCGGGGCGGCGTTCCTCGGCCTGGTGGGCCGGGGCGGGCTGCTCGACGACCTGTGGGGGATGCGTCTGGACAGCAGCGTGTGGGCGATCCTGCTGGCGCACGCGTTCTTCAACTACGCCGTCGTCGTGCGCACCGTCGGGGGGCTGTGGGCCCAGCTCGACCCGCGGCAGGAGGAGGCCGCCCGGGTCCTGGGCGCGAGCCGGTTCGCCGCGTTCCGGCGCGTGACGCTGCCGGCGCTCGCGCCCTCGGTGGCCGCGGCCGGGCTGATGGTGTACCTGTTCACGTTCACGTCGTTCGGCGTCGTGCAGATCCTGGGCAGCCCGCGGCAGGCGACCCTCGAAGTGGAGATCTACCGGCAGACCGCCCAACTCCTCGACCTGCCGACGGCCGCGGTGCTGACGCTGGTGCAGTTCGCCGCCGTCGGCCTGCTGCTGGCCGCGCACTCCTGGATCGTCCGGCGCAGGGAGAGCGCCCTCGCGCTCGTCGACCCGGCGCGCACCGCACGCCGCCCGCGCGGCGCGGCCGACCGCGCGCTGCTCGGCGGCACGCTCGCGGTCATCGCGCTGCTGCTGGTGCTGCCGCTGGCCGTCCTCGTGGAGCGCTCCCTGTCGGGACCCGACGGCTACGGGCTGACGCACTACCGCGCCCTGGCCGCCGAGGACGGCGGCACGTTCGCGGTGCCCCCGCTCGACGCGATCGGCAACTCCCTGTCCTACGCCGCCGTGGCCACGCTGATCGCGCTCGCGGTCGGCGGGCTCGCCGCCGCCGCGCTGACCCGGCGCGCCGGGCGGTTCACGCGCGGCTTCGACGCGCTGCTGATGCTGCCGCTGGGCACCTCGGCGGTCACCGTCGGCTTCGGCTTCCTCATCGCGCTCGACGAGCCGCCGCTCGACCTGCGGTCCTCGTGGATCCTCGTGCCGCTGGCGCAGGCCCTGGTGGGGGTGCCGTTCGTGGTCAGGGTCATGCTGCCGGTGCTGCGCGCGGTGGACGAGCGGCTGCGGGAGGCCGCCGCGGTGCTCGGCGCCTCGCCGCTGCGCGCGTGGCGCGAGGTGGACCTGCCGCTGGTGCGGCGGGCCCTGCTCGTCGCGGCGGGGTTCGCGTTCGCCGTGTCGCTCGGCGAGTTCGGCGCCACCGTGTTCATCGCCCGCGCCGACCGGCCCACGCTGCCGGTCGCCGTGGCCCGGCTGCTCGGCCGGGCGGGCGAGCTGAACTACGGGCAGGCGATGGCGCTGAGCACCGTGCTCATGCTGACCTGCCTGCTGACCCTGCTGCTGCTGGAGCGCCTTCGCCCGGCCCGCTCGACCGAACTGGTGGCCTGATGTCCCTGCTCGAACTCTCCGGCGTCTGCGTCTCCTACGGCCGGCGCACCGCGCTGCACGCCGTGGACCTGCGGATGGCGGCCCACGAGACGGTGTGCGTGCTCGGCCCGAGCGGCAGCGGCAAGTCCACGCTGCTGCGCGTGGTGGCGGGCCTGACCGCGCCCGACGGCGGAACGGTCCGGCTGGACGGCCGCGACCAGGCGGGCGTCCCGCCGCATCGCAGGGGCGTGGGGCTGATGTTCCAGGACCACCAGCTGTTCCCGCAGCGGGACGTGGGCGGCAACATCGCGTTCGGGCCGCGGATGCACCGGGTGCCCGCGGCGGAGACGGAGCGCCGCGTGGCCGAACTCCTCGAACTGGTGGGCCTGCCGGGCGCGCAGCGGCGGCCCGTCTCCGGCCTCTCCGGCGGCGAGCAGCAGCGCGTCGCGCTGGCCCGCGCCCTGGCGCCGCGGCCCCGGCTGCTGATGCTGGACGAGCCGCTCGGCCAGCTCGACCGCGACCTGCGGGAACGGCTGGCGGTCGAGCTGCGGCAGCTGTTCCGCCGCCTTGGCACCACCGTGCTGGCCGTGACCCACGACCAGGGGGAGGCGTTCGCCCTGGCCGACCGGGTGCTGGTGATGCGCGAGGGCCGCGTCGCCCAGGCGGGCAGCCCCCTGGAGGTATGGCAGCGCCCCGCCGACGCGTTCGTCGCGCGCTTCCTCGGCTTCCGCAACATCGCCGGGGCGCGCGTCGGCGCGGACGGGCACGCGGACACCCCCTGGGGCGCGGTGCCCGTGCCCGACGGCACGCCGCCCGGCCCCTGCCGGGTGCTGATCCGGCCGCCGGGCGTGCGGCTCGGCGGGGCGCTGCCGGCCGTGGTCAGGGCCAGGACCTTCCGCGGCGACCATGTGCTGCTGCACCTGGAGCCCGAACGCGGCCCCGTGCTCGAAGCCGCGTGCCGGCCGGCGGCGGCGCCGGCCGAGGGCGAGGCGGTGGGCGTCGGCTTCGACGCCGCCGAGGTGGTGGCGCTGCCGCCGGGCGACGACAACGGGGACGGGAACGGCGGCGTCGGGGCGGCGGCAGCGGACTGACCGTCAGGCCGCGGGACCGGACCGCGCCGCGAACAGCGCGTGAGAAGGTGAAAGTTTCCGTCTAGGCGCGGGGGCCGGGGCGAAGTAAATTGTCGCCGCAGCCACCCCGCCATCCGCATCCCCCGGAGGGAACCGCATGAGACGGCTCCTGCCCACCCTGCTCGCCTGCGCCGGACTGCTGACCGGCACGGCCGTCGCCGCGCCGGCGCAGGCCGAGGACAACCCGCCCGAGCAGTGGCGCAGTTACTGGGTCGACGCCTTCAACGAGGGCATATACACGCCGGACCAGGTCGGCACGCTCATCGACGACGCGCTCGCCGTCAACGCCAACGCGCTGATCGTGCAGACCGCCCGCCGCTACGACTGCTTCTGCAACCGCGCCCTGTACCCCAGGACCGACGCGGCGATCGACCCGGCGCCGTACGACCCGCTGGACGAGGTCATCGAGCAGGCCCACGCCGCCGGTCTCGAAGTGCACGCCTGGGTCAACGTCAACACCATGTGGAACAGCGCGACCCCGCCGCGTTCAGCCGACCACGTCTTCAACCGGCACGGCCCCGGCGCGACCGGCGCCGACCGGTGGCTGAACCGGAAGGCGGACGGCACCGAACTCGTGGGCGCCAACGCCTACATCGACCCGGGCCACCCCGACGCCGTCGAGTACATCGTCTCCGCCGTCCAGAGCATCGTCCGCGAGTACGACGTGGACGGCATCAACCTGGACTACATCCGCTATCCCGACGGCAGTTCCACGACGACGCACAGCGACTGGGGCTACAACGAGGTGTCGCTGGAACGGTTCCGGCAGGCGACCGGCCGCACGGACACCCCGGACCCGGCGGACCCGCAGTGGAGCGACTGGCGGCGCGACCAGGTCACCAACCTGGTGCGCCGCGTCTACCTCGGCATGTGGGAGGTCGACCCGGGGGCCAGGCTGTCCATGGACGCCATCACCTACGGCTTCGGGCCGCAGACCACCGGCGGCTGGGAGACCACCCGCACCTACCGCGAGGTGCTCCAGGACTGGTCGGGCTGGCTCGACGAGGGAATCATGGACACGGTCGTCGCCATGAACTACAAGCGCGACTGGAACCAGGACCAGGCCAGGATGTTCGCCGAATGGACGGAGTACCTGGCCGACGCGCAGGGGGAGCGGCAGGCGGTCAACGGCCCGGCCCTGTACCTGAACTCCGTCTCCGACAGCCTCGCCCAGGCCCGCCTCTCGCTCGCGCCCACCGAGGCGGGCAACACGGCGGCCGGGTGGAGCGGCTACTCCTACGCCAACCCCAGCATGGACGTGCCGGAAGCGGGCCGCCCGGCCGAACAGGAGCGGCTCGCCGAGGCGTTGACCAGCGGGCCCGACGCACCGTTCGCCGAGGAGGCCGCGGTGCCCGGCATGCCGTGGAAGGCGCGGCCGGAGGACGGCCACATCACCGGGGAACTGGCCCTGCGGGACGGCACGCCGCTGGACGGCGCCGAGGTCACGCTCACCCCGCTGACCCCAGGCGGCGAACGGCACACGCGCCGGGCCGACGGCTCGGGGTGGTTCGGCTTCGCGCACGTCGAGCCCGGGCTCTACCTGGCGCGTGTCGCCCCGCCGCGCGGCGTCGAGCGGGTGCCCGCGGAGGTCGTGCGGGTCCAGCGCGGCACCATCGCGGAGGCGGAGTTCCCGGCCTTCGGCCCCCGGCGCTGAGGCCACGCCCCGCCGGGACGGCCCGGCGCCGCGGCCCTTCCGCCCGGCGCCGGGCCGCCGTGCCGCGGCCGGCTCACCGGCCCCCCGGCAGCGCGAACAGCAGCGCGGCCAGCCAGGTCAGCGGCACCAGCGCGCCGAACAGCGCCGCAGCGCGCAGCCACGCCGCGCCGCGCAGCAGGCCGCGCGGCGCGCCGAGGCGGGCCAGCGTCGCGGTGGCCGACCTGCGGTCGGCACGCGCGGCGCCGGCCACGGTGGCGACCGTGCCGAGCGCGCACACCAGGACCACGCCGGCGCCCAGCGCCCCCAGCGGGCCGAACTCCCGCAGCCCGTCCAGTTCGAGGGCCGCGAGCAGCGCGGCGGTCGCGGCGCACAGCGCGCCCAGCGGGCCGCCGATGCGCCGCGACTCGCCTTGGAGGGTCCGCCCGGCCAGCAGCCGCAGCATGCCGGGCCTGCCGCCGCACAGCAGACGGCCGCACACCCACACGAGACCGGGAGCGGCCAGCACGATGCCGGCCGCGATCATGAACCAGCCGCCCACCACACCGGGTTCGGTGCCGCCGAGCACGCCCGCGAGCGGCAGCCAGCCCTCGGGGTCGTCCCCGAGGGTGCCGTCGGCCGCGTAGCCGCACAGCGCGATCCCCGCCCCGGTCAGCGCGACGCCCCAGGGCAGCCCGGCAGGCGGCAGCGCGGGCGGCGCGGAACCCGCCGGCTCCGCCGCGGCCCGCGCGCCCCCGCCGCCGGCGCGCCGCAGCGCCAGGCCGCCGGCGGCGGCGGCGCCCGCGGGCGCGACGGCCAGCAGGGTGAGGACCGCGCCGAGGGGCAGCGGCCGGTCGGCCGCGAAAGCCTCGGCCGCGGCCCCGTCCAGCGGGAGCCCCGTTCCGGTGCCGCGCAGGTGCAGGAAGACCAGCAGCGCGCACACGCTGCCGGCCAGGCCCGCGACCGCGGTGGAGGCCGCGGCGAGCGCGGGCAGCCGCGCGGGCCCGAGGCCCGCCATGTCCAGGCCGGAACGCGGGCGCGCCGCCGGATCGGCCCTGGCCACCGCGGCGGCCAGCTGGGCGGTCGCGGCCAGCGGCACCGCGCACCAGGCGAGCCGCAGCGCCGGCGCCCGCCCGCCCGGGTGCGCGGTGGCGTAGGCGAGGGCGGCGAGCAGCAGGAAGCCGACACCGGCAGCGGCGGCGGCCAGCAGCAGCCGCCGGCACAGGGCCGGCGGGGCGGCGCCGCGGGCTAGGCGGAGAGTGAGCATGCGGCCGGGTTCGTCGCGCCGGACTCGCGGCCGTCGACGAGCGCGACGGTGCGGTCGGCCAAGGTGGACACCTGGGTGTCGTGCGTGGCGATGACCACGGTGATGCTGTGCGAACGCCCCGCGGTGGTCAGCGTGCGCAGCACCTGGGCCCGGTCGGCGCGGTGCAGCGGTGCGGTCGGTTCGTCGGCGAACAGCACGTCCGGCTGGTGGACCAGGGCGCGGGCGATGGCGATCCGCTGCCGCTGCGCCTGGAGCAGGGCGGTGGGCCGTTTGCGGGCGCAGTCGCCGATGTCGAGGCGTTCCAGCCATTCGAGCGCGGTGCGCCTGGCCTTGCGGTGCCCGCAGCCGGCGAGCAGCAGCGGCAGCGCCGCGTTCTCCCAGGCCGTCAGCTCCGCGACGAGCTGCGGGGTGTCGCCGACCCAGCCGAACCGGTCGCGGCGCAGCCGTTCGCGCGAGGTGGGGGTGAGGGTGTGGACGGGCATGCTGTTGAACCAGACCTCCCCGCGCCCTGGCACCAACTGGCCGGAGAGGCAGCCGAGGAGCGTGGACTTGCCCGAGCCGCGCGGTCCTGTGACGGCGAGGATCTCGCCCTGCCGGACGCCGAGCGAGACGCCGAGGAGGGCGGGCGAGCCGTGGTGGGCGTAGTGCACGTCGCGCGCCCACAGCACGTCGTTGTCGGGTGGGGCCATGGTCTGCGGCACCTCCGCTCGTAGCGTGAGGACTCCCGGGGCCGGGTGAACGGGCGGCCGGGGGAGCCGGGGGAAACGAATCACAGCCACTCGGCACCGTGACACGGCGCGGACGGGTGCCGCCCGCCGACTCGGCGGGTAGTCCGAAGAATCCTCCGAACGGTGCACACCGCCCGCCGCTCACCGCAAAACCTCCCATACGGAAGCGGGAAGAGGTCATTTCTTCCTGGCCGACGGGGGCTTGCGCGGGGAATCTGTGGCTCGCGGCGGTGTTGCCCGACCGGGGCCCGGGCATAGGCTGCGTAGCCAGTGAGGCCCGCAGGAGATCCGGACCGGGAAGGCTGGAGGGTGCCGTGACGACCGAGCCGCGCCGCGTGCGCAACTACATCGACGGGAAGTACCGCGACGCCGAGGACGGGCGGACGATGGAGGTGGTCGACCCGGTCACCGGCCGGCCCTACACCACCGCGCCGCTCTCCGGGCCCGCCGACGTGGACGCGGCCATGGCCGCCGCCGCGGCGGCGTTCCCCGCCTGGCGGGACGCCACGCCCGCCGAGCGGCAGCTGGCGCTGCTGAAGATCGCGGACGCGTTCGAGGCGCACGCCGACGAGCTGCTGGCGGCGGAGTGCCGCGACACGGGCAAGCCGTTGGAGATGACGCGGGAGGAGGAGCTGGGGCCCGTGCTCGAACAGCTCCGCTTCTTCGCCGGCGCGGCCCGCATGCTGGAGGGCAAGGCGGCGGGCGAGTACATGGCCGGCCTCACCTCGTTCGTGCGGCGCGAGCCGATCGGGGTCTGCGCGCAGGTCACGCCGTGGAACTACCCGTTCATGATGGCGGTGTGGAAGTTCGCCCCGGCGCTCGCCGCGGGCAACACCGTGGTGCTCAAGCCCTCCGACACCACGCCCGCCTCGACCGCGCTGATCGCGGGCCTGATGGGCGAGATCCTGCCGCCCGGCGTCTTCAACGTCGTGTGCGGGGACCGGGACACCGGGCGGCTGATGGTCGAGCACCCCACGCCCGCGATGGTGTCCCTCACCGGGTCCGTGCGGGCGGGCACGGAGGTGGCGGCGAGCGCCTCCACGGACCTCAAGCGCGTGCACCTGGAACTGGGCGGCAAGGCGCCCTGCGTGGTGTTCGAGGACGCGGACCTCGCGGCGGCGGCCGAGGGCATCCGCGACGCGGGGTTCTTCAACGCCGGCCAGGACTGCACCGCGGCCACCCGGGTGCTCGTGCACGAGTCGGTGCACGACGCGTTCGTCGAGGCGCTGACCGAGGCCGTCCGCGAGGTCCGCACCGGCGACCCGACCGCCCCCGACTGCTCCTACGGCCCGCTGAACAGCGCCGCCCACCTGGAGAAGGTGTCCGGCTTCATCGAACGCCTGCCCGCGCACGCCACCGTCGTCACCGGCGGCCACCGGGTCGGCGACGAGGGCTTCTTCTACGCGCCGACCCTCGTCACGGGCTGCCGGCAGGACGACGAGATCGTGCAGCGGGAGGTCTTCGGCCCGGTCGTCACCGTGCAGAAGTTCACCGACGAGGCCGAGGCCGTCGCCCACGCCAACGGCGTGGAGTACGGGCTCGCGTCCTCGGTCTGGACCCGCGACCACGCCAGGGCGATGCGGATGTCGAAGGCCCTGGACTTCGGCTGCGTGTGGCTGAACACGCACCTCGCGCTGGTCGGCGAGATGCCGCACGGCGGGTTCAAGAAGTCGGGCTACGGCAAGGACCTGTCCGCGTACGGCCTTGAGGACTACACGCGGGTGAAGCACGTGATGACCGCGATGTGACGCCCCGCCGCGCGGCCCCCGGCCCGGTCAGCCGCCCGGCGCCGGGCCGAGGACGGCGCGCAGCACGGCGATGCGGTTGGTGGTGATGGCGGTGACGCCGAGGGCCACGAGGCGGCGCATGGTGCGGCGGCTGTCCACCGTCCAGGCCGCCACCTCGTAGCCCTCGGCCGCCGCCCGTTCGACGACCTCGCGGGTGACGAGGCCGAACCGGTAGTTGAGCCACCGCGGGCGCAGTTCCGCGAGCAGCGAGGGGCGGGGGCGCCCGGTCCGCTTCCAGGTCAGCGCGATCTCGGCCGCCGGGTCCGCGGCCCGGACCGCGCGCAGCGCGCCCGGGTCGCCGCAGTAGTACACGCGGCTGCCCGCCCCCGCGGCGCGGGCGGCGGCGACGGCCGCGAGCGCGGTGGCGGGGGCCCGTTCCGGCAGGTCGATCAGCGTGCGCACCGGGGCGGTGGCGGCGAGCGCCGCGGCCAGCGTCGGCACGCCGCCGCCGGTCAGCTCGGCCAGCCGGCCCGCCGTCAGGTCGCCCACGGCCGCGCGCCGCCCCCACAGCCGTTCGAGCGTCGGGTCGTGCAGCACGACGGGCACGCCGTCGGCGGTGAGGCGCACGTCGAGCTCGACGGCGTCGGCCCCGGCGGCGATCGCGGACGCGAAGGAGGCCAGGGTGTTCTCCCTCGCCAGGTAGGGGTCGCCGCGGTGGGCGACCGCGGTCACCCGGGCCACGCCGCCAGGTGGGCGTCGATCTCGGCGGTCAGCCGCGCCTTGCCGGGCGTATCGAGGAACGAGACCTCGACCGCGTTCCTCGCGAGGGCCGCGACGCCCGCCGCGTCGAGGCCGAGCAGCCGCGCGGCGACGGCGTACTCGTTGTTCAGGTCGGTGCCGAACATCGGCGGGTCGTCGCTGTTGATCGTGACCAGCACTCCGGCCTCGACCATGGCGGGCAGCGGGTGCTCGGCCAGGGAGGGCACGGCCTTGGTGGCGACGTTGGAGGTCGGGCACACTTCGAGCGGGATCCGGTGCTCGGCGAGGTGGGCCAGCAGCCGGGGGTCCTCGACGGCGCTGGTGCCGTGCCCGATGCGCTCGGCGCGCAGCTCGGTCAGCGCGTCCCAGATCGTTTGGGGGCCCGTGGTCTCGCCCGCATGCGGGACGCTGTGCAGGCCCTCGGCGATGGCGCGGTCGAAGTACGGCTTGAACTGCCCGCGCGGCCAGCCGGTCTCCGGCCCGCCGAGGCCGAACGACACCAGGCCGTCGGGGCGCAGCTCGCACGCCATCCTGGCGGTCTCCTCGGCGGCCGGCAGCCCCAGCTCGCTCGGGATGTCGAAGCACCAGCGGAGCACGACGCCGAAGTCGCGTTCGGCCGCGGTGCGGGCGTCCTCGATGGCCTCCATGAACGCCACGTCGGGGATGCCGCGCTTGACGGAGGTGTGCGGGGTGACCGTCAGCTCCGCGTACCGCACCTGCTGCCGCGCGAGGTCCCGGGCGATCTCGTAGGTGAGCAGCCGGATGTCCTCGGGCTCCCGGATCAGGTCCACGACCGAGATGTACAGCTCGATGAAGTGGGCGAAGTCCCGGAAGGTGAAGAACTCGGCCAGCGCTTCGGGGTCCTTGGGCACCGCGGTGTCGGGGTGCCGCGACGCCAGCTCCGCGACGATGCGCGGTGAGGCCGAGCCGACGTGGTGGACGTGCAGCTCGGCCTTGGGAAGTGCGGCGATGAAGGCGGTGAGGTCGGTCAACATGGCCCCCTGCGGCAGTCGGTTTCCCCCATCGTAGGCACCGCACACCGGCGGGTGGGGGCAATTAACGGCGCACTGACCGGCCGTGCGCCCTGCCCGAGACCGCGCACGACCGGATGTGACGCGCAACACGCAGAAACCCCGGCGAAGTGACGTAATGATCCGCGCGGCGCGGGGTCTCCCTGATGACCGGCCGGCCCCGAACGCCGACCGGGGAGCAGGAGGGACGCACGATGAACGCAGTTGACCGGACGAGGACGGCCATGGCCTGGCTGTCCTCGGCGGCCCCGGAGCCGGCCGCCTGCCGGTGGGAGTGGGAACGGCACCCCTTGGGGGTGGCCCTGTTGCCCGCGGGCCGCATATGGGACGTGCTGATCCTGCCGGGCACGCTCGGCCACCCCACGTTCGACGTGCTCGTCCGGGTCCTCGACCGGCCGGGGCCCGTGCTCGCCGCCCATCTCGACAGCCGGATCGGCTTCTTCGTGCCGCCGGGCACCGCGGGCCGCTGGCTGGGCACCGGCGTGCGCGCGGCGGGACACGGCAGCTGGATCGTCGTGCCGCATCCGGGACGGACGGCGGGGGGTGTGCGCTGGCTGCTCCCGCCCGACGGTTCCGGAGTGCTCACGGACCCGGCCGTACTGGAACTCGCGATGCACGAGGCCGCGGCGGTCGTGGGGCGGCTGCGGGAGGACTGAGGGCGGCTGCCCCGGAGCCGGAGGGGGGAGTGGGCTCCGGGGCAGTGCCGCCCGGGAACCGGGACGGCCGCACGCCCCGGGGGGTGTGGGGCGGGCGGAACCGGTCCGAAAAGGAGTGCGGGAGACTGGCTGCTCTCGCTTCCGCCAACGACGGTAAGGCAGGTCAGCGCGCCCGGGACCCGCCCGGTGCCCAATCCGCATCACATCCCCGCACCTTCTCCATCCCGCTCACCGCACCTGCCCCCGGCGTGCCCCGGGGGGCCCCGGCCACCCTCGGGGTCCCGGATACCGCGCCGGGGCGGGGGCGGGTGTCGCCGCTCCAACGCGCGCTGTGCCACGGTGGCGCGCATGGACCCCGCACAGTTCGACGGATATGTCGAACCGGGCCGGTGGACACCCTGTCCATCGCGGACGCGGCTCGCCAACTCGACGCGATCACCCGCTATGTGGCCATGACCCGGCAGGACCTCGACCGACGGGAGAAGGACGGCGACCTCCCGGCGCTCGACGCCGAGAAGGCGCTGGCCTTCGCCCACGAGGCCAGGGCGCTGTCCCCGACCGACGGCAGGGGTGAGACACCAGTGAGGAGCGGCGGGAGGAGCTGAAGGGGCGGATGACCTCATGAGCCGGGTGAAATGGGAGCGCGCTGCCGAGAACGCCCCGCCCCGGCACGGCGGGGACGATCCGGGGCCTGCGGCGGAGCCCGCGCCCGGTGACAGAGTGCCTGCCACCGGTGCGCGGCCCGCGGGACCTCACAGGCGGGCCAGGGCGGCCTCCAGGATGTCGAGGCCCTCGTTCAGCAGCTCCTCGCCGATGACCAGGGGCGGCAGGAAGCGCAGGACGTTGCCGTAGGTGCCGGTCGTGAGCACGAGCAGGCCCTCGCGGTGGCAGGCGGCGGCCAGGGCCGCGGTGCTCTCGGGGTCGGGGTCCTTGGTGCCGGGCCTGACGAGTTCGACGGCGAGCATCGCGCCGCGCCCGCGCACGTCGCCGATGACCGGGTGCTTCTCGGCCATCGCGGCGAGCCGGGGCCGCATGATCTCCTCGATCCCGCGGGCGCGGGCGGGCAGGTCGAGTTCGCGCATCGTCTCGATGGCGCCCAGGGCCGCCGCGCACGCCACCGGGTTGCCGCCGTAGGTGCCGCCGAGCCCTCCGACGTGCGCGGCGTCCATGATCTCGGCCCGCCCGGTGACGGCGGCGAGCGGCAGCCCGCCCGCGATCCCCTTCGCGGTGGTGATGAGGTCGGGCACGATGCCCTCGTCCTCCGAGGCGAACCACTGGCCGGTGCGGCAGAAGCCCGACTGGATCTCGTCCGCGATGAGCACGATGCCGTGCTCGGCCGCGAACTCCGCGACGCGCGGCAGGAAGCCGCGGGCCGGCACGATGAACCCGCCCTCGCCGAGGATGGGTTCGATGAGGATGGCCGCGGTGTTGTCCGCCCCGACCTGCTTGCCGATCTGGTCGATGACGGCCGCCGCCGCCTCCTCGGCGCAGCGCTCCGGGCCGGTGGGCCAGCGGTAGGGGTAGGCGAGCGGCATCCGGTAGATCTCCGGGGCGAACGGCCCGAAGCCGTGCTTGTACGGCATGTTCTTGGAGGTCAGGGCCATGGTGAGGTTGGTGCGGCCGTGGTACCCGTGGTCGAAGACGACGACCGCCTGCCGCTTGGTGTGGTAGCGCGCGATCTTGACGGCGTTCTCCACCGCCTCGGCACCCGAGTTGAGCAGCAGGGACTTCTTCGTGTGGTCGCCCGGGGTGAGCCGCGCGAGCTCCTCGCAGACCTCGACGTAGCCCTCGTAGGGGGTGACCATCGCGCACGTGTGGGTGAAACGGGCCAGCTGGGCCGAGGCCCGGCGGACCACGGCCTCCGCGCTGTTGCCGACCCCGGTCACGGCGATGCCGGAACCGAAGTCGATGAAGCTGTTGCCGTCGACGTCCTCGACGACTCCGCCGCCGGCCCTGGCGGCGAAGACGGGCATCACCGTGCCGACACCGGCGGCCACCGCGGCCTGCTTGCGCGCCATCAGCTCCCGGGACCTCGGCCCCGGCACCTCGGTGACGAGCCGGCGCCGCTGGGGGAGGGAGGGGCCGCCGGACAGTTCGGTCAAGGCGCTCATGCGTGCACTCCTCGTCGCGAAGGGGCTGGATTGCCTCACTCCCTCGCAGGCTAGGGCCGGGCCCGGCGCGCGGTCATGCGCCGCGGCGGAGTGTTCGCGAGCCGCTGTTGGCCGCGGCGGCGCACTGCCCCGGGCGGGTCCGGGGCGGCCGGGCGGTCAGGGGGCTCCGGCCGCGCGCCGGCGGCTGTGGTGGCGGGCGACGCGGGCCCGGTTGCCGCAGGACGGCTTGCACCACTCCTGGCGCGGGTGGTCCTTGACGAAGTAGCGCACGCAGCGCGGCCCCTGGCAGGCGCGGAGCAGAACGCGCTCCGGCCCTGCCAGGAACGCGATGGTGTCCCGGGCGAGCGCGGCGGCGAGCCGTTCCGCGTCGTCCCGGCCGCCGGTGGCGACCGTGTGCGACGCGGGTTGCGCCGCGTGGGGCGGCCAGTGCAGGGCGGGGGCGACCGGGACCCGGGCCGCCGCCGCGTTCAACCGGGCGACCGCGTCGGCCGCGGGCAGCAGCCGGTGGGCGTCGGCCGGGCTCGGCGGCCCCGGGCGCACCGCGTGCGCGAACAGGGAGCGCACGGCCGCGCGCAGGCCGCGCACCGTCTCAAGGGCGCGGGGGTCGGCGGTGAACGCGGCGGTGTCGAGGTCCGCGCGCAGGGCGCCGGCGTGGGCGCGGACCCAGGCGGTCAGCCCCTCGGGCGCGAGCAGGTCGTCGGCGACGCCGCCGTGTCCGTCGTGCCGGACGGTGCCGGCGAGCGCGAGCGCGAGGCGGTGACCGGGGGCGGCCGGCCCCGGCGTGAGGTCGGGCATGCCGCCCATCCTAACGGGGCTAATGCTAGCCTGCCGATTAACCATTAGCCTGGGCCTGTGGCCCGGAGAGGGGCGACCATGGGTGACCTGCGCGACCTGCTGCGCGGCCTCGAAGTCTTCGCCGGGGACCTGCCGGACTTCGATCCCGCCGCGGCGCCGGACGACCCGGTGGAGCTGTTCACCGAGTGGCTGCTCGGAGCCGTGGCGGCCGGGGTGCGCGAGCCGCACGCGATGACCGTGTCCACCGCCGACGCGGCGGGCAGCCCCTCCGCGCGGGTGCTGATCCTCAAGAACGCCGAGCCGGGACCCGGGGGCGGCTGGCAGTTCGCGGCCCACCGCGTCGGCCTCAAGGGGCGCGACCTCGATCAACGCCCGTACGCGGCCCTGACGTTCTACTGGCAGCCCCTGGCCCGCCAGGTCCGGGTGCGCGGCCCCGTCGAGCCCGCGGGCCCTGGGCCGAGCGCCGCCGACTTCCTGGCCCGTTCGCCCGGCGCGCGGGCCGAGGCGCTGCTCGGCCGGCAGAGCACCGTGCTGGCCGACCTCGCGACCCGGGACGAGGCCATCGCCAGGTCCCGCGCCCGCGTCGAGGAGCACCCCGACCTGGTGCCGCCCGAGTGGACGCTCTACACGGTGCGGGCCGAGGAGGCCGAGTTCTGGCAGGGCGACCGCGAGCGCAACCACACCCGCCTGCGCTACCGCCGCGCCGCGGGCGGTGCCTGGCGCCGGGAGCTGCTGTGGCCGTGAGCGGCGCGGAGCCCGCGGAGTCCAGGGACGAGGAGCTGCGCGCCGCGGTGCTCGCGGCCCCCGGGCGGCTGCGCGCGCTGCTGCCCGGCCTCACCGACGAGGCGGTGCGCGCCCCGAGCGCGCTGCCCGGCTGGAGCCGCGGCCACCTGCTGTCGCACATCGAGGGCGTCGCGCACGCCCTGGCCCGGCAGGCGGAACGCGCCCTGCGCGGCGAGACGGTGGACATGTACGACGGGGGGCGTCCGGCCAGGGACGCCGCCATCGAGGCGGGCGCGCGGCGCGGTGCCGACGCGCTGCGGCGGGCGCTGGCGGACGCGCTCGACCGGGCCGACGCGGCCTGGCGCGCGCCGGGTCCCGGGGACTGGGCGCGGCCGGTCCGCTACCGCGACGCCGACCTGCGGGCCGCGCGCGCGGCCTGGTGGCGGGAGGCGGAGATCCACACGGCGGACGCGCTGCTCGGCCCAGGACCCGCCGACTGGTCGCGGGAGTTCTGCCGCCACA